>JBHIWT010000094.1:0-12909 GCA_041987265.1 Hyphomonadaceae bacterium | reverse complement strand
GTCCAGCTCGAATTCTGCAAGACGGACCTGCTGACCAAGGCCGTCGCCGCTACTGGCGACACGCAACTCGCCGCGCTCCACGACAGTGAAACCGGCGAAGCGCGCGCACAGCTTCTCGCAAGGGCCGACTAGGACACTACATACGCCAGCGCCCTGGCGAGAGAACGGGGACTAGTGACCTCTTGGACCCGTTTGTACTGGGCGGCGCCTCCCCACGGCGCCGCCCATTCTTTTTCGTCTTAGTCCGCCATCAGGCCGCCGAACGTCGTTCCGAAGAAGTCGCCCTTCACCCAGACCGGACGCTTGTCCATGTCAGCGATATTACGGGCGATCTCGACATTGACCTCGGTGAAGGCCTTCAGCGCGTCGAAATCGACCAGCCCGATCTCATCGGACAGACGGTGATAATGCTTCAGGCGGAACTCATTCTGCGCCGCCTCGCCGCCATTGGCGAAGCCTGGCCGCACAAAGATCGACGGCACCCCCTGCTTCACGAATGAATAATGGTCCGAGCGCGTGAAGAAGTTCTGCTCCGGCTGCGGGTCCGGCGACAACGCCAGCCCGCGCGCCTGCGCCGCCGCCTGCACGGCGTCGAACATCGTCGACCGCTCCGCGCCAAATGCGATCAGGTCGGTGAACTCATAGGTGACGATCGGCATGTCCAGATTGATGTTCGCCACCACCATGTCCTTGGCGACGGTCGGATTGCGCGCAAAGTAATCCGAACCGATCAGCCCCTTCTCCTCGGCGGTCAGCGCAACAAACAGAACCGACCGGCGCGGCGGGTTCGCTGCAATGGCCTGCGCCGCTTCCAGCATCGACGAGATCCCGCTGGCGTTGTCCATCGCGCCGTTGAAAACCTCGTCATCGTCTTCCTTCACCGAACGCCGCAGGCCGACATGGTCAAGGTGTGCCGTCAGCACCACATATTCTCCGCGCAACTCGGGATCGGTTCCTTCAACAACGCCGATCACATTGCGGCTGTCGATCCGCGAATGCCGGCTCTCGGTCTCGATCCGCGCTGTCATGCCTTCCAGCTCAAACCCCTTGATGTCGCCCGCCTCTGTATCGGCCGCTGCGTAGATCTCGCTCCACGGCGTTTTTGCGCCCTCAAACAACGCTTCAGCCGCCTCGTTCCCCATCGAGACCGCCGCCTGAAGATTTCCCGAGGTCGAGAACGCCTTGCCGTCCTCATCCAGCCAGCGCATCGCAACCGAACGCGAACCCGCCGCGCGCTGCACCCGCGACTCCCACGAGCGCACCTTCTCGCGATCCGGCGTCATCAGCGAAATCACGGCGACAGCCCCGCGCGCAGACGCCTGGTCGCGCTGGGTGTTGCTGTAATGCGCACGCTCCTCGCTATCGAGAAACTTCGGCGCGCCGGACAGCAGCGCCACGATCTTCCCCTCGACATCCAGCCCCGCATAATCATCGCGGCCATGCTCGGAAGAAACAAAACCGAAGCCAGCGAACACAACCGGCGCCTCCACAACCACATTCTCATCAAACGACGACGCCCCGACGAGGTAGCTTTCATCGCTCCGGAACGCCTCCTGGTTGTTCACGCCGCGAACCGTCAGGGTTCCGCCCTTGTTGTGCGCCTTGGAGTAAGCCAGCAGCGGCACCGCCTGCATGTACGAGCCATCATCCCCGCCCGGCTTCAGCCCGATCTCGGTCATCCGCCCGGCGACATAATCCGCAGCCGCGTCGAAGCCCGGCGTACCCGCTTCCCGGCCTTCACGCGCATCGTCCGCGAGATAAGCCACATCAGCGTAAAGCCGCGACACAGCCTCGTCCGTCGAACTGAACGCCCCGCTGGTCCCGGTTTCGCTCGGTGCATGCGCACAGGCCGCCACAGCCAGCGCCAGGGCGCCAACGCTCCAACGACCGCGTATCCAAGCCATGCTTCCCTCCGCCCGTCTCAAACCACTCTGTCCACAACACCGATCATGAGACGCCCGCTCCGGCAAGCCCCGCCCGCTCAACCGTTCACGGAAAACCGCAATTCCCGCAGGCGCACCAGCCGCACGACCAGATTCACGATCGTCGCCTGCGCTTGCCGCTCGTCTCGCCCTCTCGCTTGGCGGCGGAACGGCCGGACTTCAGCCCGGTCTTCAGTTTGTTGCGGACTTCTCGTTTCACGCGCGCGGCCAGCACCCCATCGTGCTCCTCGACAAACGCCGCAACCGCCTCCGGATCCCACGCAGCCAGCGACCGCAACGCCCAGCTCAGCGCCTTGACCACCATCTCCTCGCGATCGTCGGCCAGCCATGCGCACACCGCCAGCGTACGTTCAGTCTCGCCCGTCCCGCCGCGCGACTTGGTGTTCAGCGTAACCGTCGAAACCAGAGCGGCGCGCCGCCACCACACATCATCCGATTTGGCCCATCGCATGACATCGTGATCGCCAACCACGCCCGCCTGCCATGCCGCGCCGCCCAGTAGAACGCCGAACGAGTCCGCCTCGTCCCAGCTCGACATGCCCTCGCCGAACGCTTCGATTTCTGCGCAGCTCATCGCCGCCAGCGCTGTCTCATGGCCAGCGAGCAACTCATACGCCACCCATCGCGGCCCATCGCGCCAGACCGCCAGCCCGACATCCCTCACCACGTCCGGCGCCAACGGCGCCAGCCGCTTCGACACTTTCTTGCGAATGCGCCGCAGCGCCTCAACATCCCGGTTCGGCAACGCGGCCAGATCGGCCTGCGCTGCGCGAATGGCTTCTTCAGCACCCATCGCCAATCCTATGTCGTCCCCCCGACAGAAAAGCCGCAAACCTCCGTAATGCGCCTACAGGGTCTCCAGGCCGAGCGCATATCGGCAAGCGACCGCGTGGGACGGTTCTCCACGCCATGCGTACTCGAACGTACCAACCTGATCCGCCATCGCCCGGATCAGCGCCCGCCGCGCATCGGACTTGAAATCGTTCGAACTGCCGCCGTAACGGATGTTCGCCGCCCGCCCATCGCGCGTCACATCATAGACGATTGCAACACTGTCGAGCGTTCGCCTCGACGCCGTCGAATTGAACGCGGGGCTCGCGTCAGCCGGCACAACCAGCTCGCCCTCGCGCAACAATTCGATACCCGCCGACTCGCACGGCGCCGTCTGCGCAGGCACGGAAACCTGTCGCTCCACGCCGCCATACTGCACGACCGCGCTACTGGTCGCGCAACCGCCCGCCAGCGCCGCAAGTCCAATCCCAGTCAACAACCCAACATAGTGTTTCACGTCTGCCTCCTCAGTCTGGGTAAACCTTCAATTGCTTCGTTCCGTTCGCATCGATCCGGCCGCGATACATCCCCGACGTATTGAACGCCTGCGAAACGCTGCCGTCCGCGCCGATCACGATTGCGCCGCCATCTCCGCCAAGGTCCGCGATCTCCGCCAGCGTCGCCTGCGTCGCCGCCTCTGCGGACATTCCACCCGCCACCCGCGCGCACACCATCCGCGCAAAGCTCGTGCGAATGTAGTATTCGCCATGACCGGTCGACGACACGGCGCAGCTGGCGTTGTCCGCATACCCGCCAGCGCCGATGATCGGGCTGTCGCCAACCCTGCCAGGCGCCTTTGCGGTCATCCCGCCGGTTGATGTTGCTGCGGCCAGATTGCCGTTACGGTCCATCGCCACCGCCCCAACGGTTCCGGAATTCGAAGCCGCAGCCTCACGTTCAAGCACGCGCCGCAGCGATTCCTTGCGCCGCTCCGTGACGAAATATTCCGGCTCGACCATTTCCAGCCCGCCATGTGCAGCCAGCGTATCGGCATCGAATCCGGCAAACATCACGTGCGGCGTCTGCTCCATCACCAGACGCGCCGCCGAAATCGGATGCTTCGTCATGCGCAGCTGGGCGACTGCCCCCGCGTTGCGATCGCGACCATCCATGATCATCGCATCGAGTTCGGCGTTGCCATCGCGGGTCAGAACCGCGCCGCGGCCCGCATTGAAGGTCGGATCGTCCTCCAGCACCCGTACCGCAGCCTCGACCGCATCCAGCGCCAGTCCGCCCTCTCGCAACACCGCCGCGCCAGCTTCCAGCGCCGCGTCCAGGCCGGCCATCGCCGTCGCCTCGGCCTCCGCCGACAGGCTCCCCGAACTCAGCGCCCCGGCCCCGCCGTGCACAAGCAGGGTCCATTCAGGTTTTTCAAGGGAAACAGGCGCGCTTCTTTCGCTGTCTCGCGCCGCAGCCACGCGCGATTCGACCGGCGCTTCGACAATTGCGGGCTCGCTCGCGCATGCAGCAAATCCAAAAGCCAACCCTAACACCAACACGCGCATGAACCGGCTCCTGCATCGAATGACAAGCGAGCCTAGACCGCACACGCCCCGGATGAAAAGCCCATCAATGACGCTCACCCCGGAGGCGAACCAACGCCTCCGGGGTGACATCACGCTGGCCCGGGGAGGAGCGAGAGCGGCGTCAGGCCAGCGCCAGTCTGTCGCCTCAGGCCCGCGCCTCCAGCACCATGTTGAATGGCCCCTCCGCGGCGCGGCGCACATTGCCGAACCCGCCAGCCCGGATCACCTCCGACAACCTGGCCTCTCCCGCCTGCGCGCCCAGCCCCAGCCCGACTTCCTGGTCCAGCGACGTTGGCACGCACAGCATTGTCGAGCCGTTGTAGT
This sequence comes from Hyphomonadaceae bacterium, assembly GCA_041987265.1. GTDB lineage: Bacteria > Pseudomonadota > Alphaproteobacteria > Caulobacterales > Hyphomonadaceae > IH12. Next base: position 8,285 of record JBHIWT010000094.1, on the reverse strand, counting down.
AGAGACGCCCAACCGGGTTCAGGTTGTCTTCAAGGTTATCGCCCGCGATCGGCTCAACGATCATCCACGCGCCGTCATCCTTCAGGATTCGCCGCATATGCCCCGCACAGCCAGCCGGATCGCCCATGTCGTGCAACGCATCGAACATGGTGATCAGGTCAAACTCGCCTTCGTCGATATCCTTCGCCGCGACAGCTTCGAACCTGACCCTGTCCGCCACGCCGTGTTTTTCGGCATGACGGCGCGCCTCCTCGATCGACGGCTCGTGAAAGTCGTAGCCGACGAATGTCGTATTCGGGAACGCTTCCGCCATCAGCAGCGTCGAGAACCCGACGCCGCAACCAATATCGGCAACCTTCGCACCGGCCTGCAGTCGCTCGCCGACACCATCCAGAGCTGGCAACCAGTTCTGCACGATGTTGTTGACGTAACCCGGCCGGAAGAAGTCGCCGGTCGCGCAGAACAGGCATCCGGCGCTGTCGCCCCAACGCACACCCTCGCCACTGCGGAACGCCGCTTCAACCTTTGGTTCGGCCTCAACCAGCGCCGCCGCCAGATCGAACGCGCCCAGCATGAAGACCGGGCTGTCCTTGACCACGAACACCATCGCCTGTTCCGGCGTCATGTAGAAGTTCTTGGCCTCCGGGTCATAACTCACATACCCGTTGGCGGTTTGCGCCATCAGCCACTCGCGAACATAACGCTCGCCAAGACCGCCGGCGCGCTCCGCCAGTTCGGCGGACGTCGCAGCGCCGCCTTCGTGCAACGCCTGGAACAGACCCAGCCGCCCCCCGATCCGCACTGTCGCAATACTGTTCGCGCCGCCGAGGTCGTTCAGCATCTTGCCGACAAACGCCTCCAGCTTTTCCATGTTCAAGCCGTCCATTTCAGTCACACCTTTCCTGTCGCCAGCCGCGCACGCAGCTGACGCTCTTCACTTTGCTGTTGGAGAATTTCCGCCCGCAGGCGGGATTAGTTGTTGGCCGTCAACGGATCCATGGTCTGGGGAATCTCAGTGATTGTCGTCACGTGAATGCCGCTCAACTCCGCATGTTTGCGGATCGCCTCCTCGTCAGGCGCGAGGTAGATGCAGAACGTCTTGTCCGCCGCAACATAGCTGTGCAGCCAATGGACGTTCTCCACCTTCTCGATCGCCTGGTTGGAAGCGCGCGCAGCGCCACACAACTCCACCACCGACATGCCGCCGACCCCCGGGATTTCCCGTTCGATCAGGAAGCGTTTCAAAACCGCCATGTCCGTTCTCCAGTTCGTCCACCCAACCCTTGGGCCATGGTGAGAACCTGACGGATCGGCACGCTAAAGACAAACTACACTTTCTTTGCATTAAGAAAGAAAAACTTTAGCATCGCCCCATGGTCGCGATCACTCATCTCAGGTCCCTACAGGCGCTGGAATGCGCGCTGTCCGCCGGCTCGCTGAAGGCGGCCGCCGACCAGCTTGCGATCACGCCCGCAGCCCTCGGCCGACGTATCAAGACGCTGGAAGACTATCTCGGCGTCGACCTCCTCGTCCGCGGCCGCTCCGGCCTGCGCCCCACACCGGAACTCGAACAGGCGCTGCCGCACCTCCACGAGGCCTTCGCCTCCCTCGGCCGCGTCACCGAAATCCTCGACTTTCAGCGCACCAACGAGATCCACATCGCCGCCAATTCCGACTTCATCGAGCTATGGCTCAACCCGCGCATGCCCGCCTTTCGAAAGGCTCATCCCAACATCCTGTTCTGCATGAACGGCGAAGGCGACGTCCCGGTCCGCCTTGGCGCCGCCGACATCGAGATCCGCTTCGCTGAGATCGATCCCGCCCGGCCCGCAGACATACTTTTTCACGATCATGTCGCGCCGGTCTCAACGCCGGTGAACATCGCCCGCACGGACGCCCTCAACCTGCCAACCCGCGCCGACCGGCTGGAAGGCTTTCCTCTGGTCCACCTCGATTTCTACAAGGAAGACCCGGACTGCCCCGACTGGCCGCAATGGGTCGAACGTCACCAGTTCAACCGCACCAACCCCGGTCGCGGCGTCCGCTTCCAGCGCATCGCGCCCGCGCTCGACGCCATCCTGTCCGATGCGGGATACATGGTCTGCGGTCTCGCCCTGATCAGGCCGTATCTTGAATCCGGCGAGGTCGTGCTCGCGCTTCCGGAAATCCCGACACACCGCTCCAGCCACGCCTTCCAGGCCCGCTTCCGTCCGGACGCGCTAAACCGCCCGCAAGTCCAGCGGTTCAGGTCATGGCTGCTCGATGAAGCAGCGCAAACCAGCGAATGGCTGGCGACGCGCGAGACCTAGAGCTCGAACACCAGGTCCAGGCCGTACTCACACCCGGTCGCAAATCCCGGCTCGCGATTCCACTTGTACGTCGTATCCGCCACGAAATCGGCGGTCGCCTTCACCAGCGATCGCCGCGCCTTGTGTGAAAGCTGCGCCTCATCACCCGCAAACCGGATGTTCACCGCCTGCCCGGCGCGATCGACATCATATTCCATCCGCATCTCGCTCAGCGACACCCTGGCGTCGTGCAGACGGAAGAACATCGTCGCATCACCGGGAATGACCAGCCTGCCGCGCTCTGACACTTCCAGATCGCCACGATCCAGCGCCGCCTTGCAATCCACCGACGGCGCCGAAGCGGCCGCAACATTGCGAACGCCGCCGTATTCAACGCCGTCGCCAACACATCCCGCAGCCAGAATCGCAGCGGCGATAACCAGTCGTTTCATGAACCTACCCCCCAAACTCCCCACGAGCCCATTTCTCGGTCAACGCAACGTAGCGCTCCTCCGGCGCCAGCGTCCACCAGTCGATATCGTGTTTCCGGCAGACCCACGTGTGGAACGCAAGCCCAAGCCCGAAGTCACCGAAGATGTAGACAAGGCTCCAGGCGCCGAAGAAATGAGCCAGCGCCCCGGTCAGCAACAGATAGCGGGCGAACTTGCCCCACAGCTTCCACTTCGGACGCACCACCCGCCCGGTATGGAAGAAACCGAAAACACTCAGAACCGCCGCCAGCGCCAGATAGGGAAGAACCGCCAGCAGCGCCTCGCCCACTACCCCGCCGCCTCCAGCTGCTTCAGCGCAGCCGCCAGCTTCGCCTTGGTCTCGCCAGCAGCGGCCACCCGCTCCTTCTGCTCCTCGACGACTTCCGGCGGTGCCTTCGCAACAAACTGCGGATTCCCCAGCCGTTTCTCCAACCCGGTGATCTCGCCCTCCAGCTTGCCGATCTCCTTGGCCAGCCGCGCCTTCTCCGCGCCCAGATCAATCAGGTCAGCCACAGACAGGCACGCCGTCGCCTCGTCCAGCACCGTCTGGATCGTGCCCTTCGGCGCTGCATCGACGAACGACACATCCTCGACCCGCGCCAGACGCTCGATCAGCGCGCGATAGGTCTCCAGCCGCGCTTTCGTCCCATCCGACGCACCCACCAGCGCCAGCGGGACCTTCGCGCCAGCGGGCACGTTCACATCCTGCCGCGCCGAGCGCACCGAGGAGATCAACCGGATCACCCAGTCCACCTCGGCCTCCGCCGCCGAATCCGACAGCCCATCCAGTTTCGGCCAGTGCTGAACGATCAGCAGCTTGCGCTTGTCTTCGGCAACACCCGCATCCGCCTGCAGCGTGTCGAACAGCTCCTCCGTCACGAACGGCATGAACGGGTGCAGCATATGCAGCATCTGCTCGATCACCCACGCCGCCGTCGCGCGCGTCTCGGCCTTCGCCGCCTCGTCCTCGCCGGAGAACAACGGCTTCACCAGTTCCAGATACCAGTCGCAGAACACGTTCCACGTAAAGCGATAAGCCGCGCCCGCCGCCTCGTTGAACCGATACTGCTCGATCCCCTTCGCGGTCTCCGCCGTCGCCTTGGCGACCTCGGCAATGATCCACTTGTTCAGCGTGTGCTTCACGCCCTTCGGATCAAAGTCCGCGACACGCACGCACTCGTTCATCTGCGAAAAGCGGAACGCATTCCACAGCTTGGTCGCGAAGTTGCGATAGCCCTCCACCCGCTGCTTCGACAGCTTGATGTCGCGCCCCTGCGCCGCCATCGCCGTCAGCGTCATCCTCAGCGCATCGGCGCCATACTCGTCGACCAGTTCCAGGGGATCGATCACGTTCCCCTTCGACTTCGACATCTTCTGGCCCTTCTCGTCGCGGACCAGCGCGTGGATGTAGACGTCCTTGAACGGCACTTCCTCCATGAAGTGCAGCCCCTGCATCATCATCCGCGCCACCCAGAAGAAGATGATGTCGAACGCTGTGACGAGCACCGAAGTCGGATAGAATTCCTTCAGCGCCGGATCGTCGTTCCCCGGCCACCCCATCGTCGAAAACGGCCACAGCCCGGACGAGAACCATGTATCGAGGACGTCTTCGTCCTGCGTCAGCGTTTCGTCTTTGCCATAATGCGCCTTGGCTTTTGCGCGCGCTTCCTCCTCGCTGGCGCCGACGAAGATCTCACCATCCGGCCCAAACCAAGCCGGTATTCGATGACCCCACCACAGCTGGCGGGAGATGCACCACGGCTCGATGTTGCGCATCCACTCGAAGTAGGTCTTCTCCCAGTTCTTCGGCACGAACTTCGTACGGCCATCCTCCACAGCCTTGATCGCCGGCACCGCCAGCTTCTTGGCGTCGACATACCACTGGTCCGTCAGCATCGGCTCGATCACCACGCCCGAGCGGTCGCCGAACGGCTGCATGATCTTCTTGTCTTCCACCTCGATCAGAAGACCCAGCGCATCGATGTCGGCCACCACAGCCTTGCGCGCCTCGAACCGGTCCATCCCGCGATACTTTTCCGGCACGTGATCAGCCTCAGCCATCGCGCCCTTCTCATCCATCAGGATGTACATCGGTAGGTCGTGACGCTTCGCCACCATGTGGTCGTTGAAGTCATGCGCGCCGGTGATCTTCACGGCGCCCGAACCGAAGTCAGGATCAGGATGCTCATCCGCAATGATGGGAATGTAGCGATCCGCCAGCGGCAGCAGCACGCGCTTGCCGACAATCGGCGCATAACGCTCGTCCGACGGATGAACGGCAACCGCGCCGTCGCCCAGCATCGTCTCCGGACGCGTCGTCGCGATCGAGATATAGTCGCGCTCTTCTTCAAGCACGACATTCCCGTCCGCATCCTTCTCGACATAGGTATACGTCTCGCCGCCCTCCAGCGGATACTTGAAGTGCCAGAAGTGTCCCTTCACTTCCCGGTTCTCCACTTCAAGGTCGGAGATCGCCGTCTGGAAATGCGGGTCCCAGTTCACCAGCCGCTTGTCGCGATAGATCAGCCCCTCATTGTAGAGGTCGACAAACACCTTGGTGACCGCCGCGACCATCTGGTCATTGTCGGCGTCTTTGGTGCCCATCGTGAACTTCTCGCGCGACCAGTCGCACGACGCGCCCAACCGGCGCAGCTGCTGCATGATCTGCCCGCCGGATTCTTCCTTCCACTCCCACACCCGCTCGACGAAAGCCTCGCGCCCCAGCGACGCCCGGCTCTCGTTCGAACCCGACTCCGCCAGCTGGCGTTCCACCACCATCTGCGTTGCGATCCCGGCATGGTCCGTCCCCGGCTGCCACAGCACGCGCTTGCCCAGCATCCGGTGAAACCGCGTCAGCACGTCCTGCAGCGTGTTGTTCAGCGCATGCCCGATATGCAGCACGCCGGTCACATTCGGCGGCGGAATGACAATCGAGAACGGCTCCCCATCGCCGCGCGGCTGGAAGGCGCCGGACGCCTCCCACTTCTCGTAGATCTCGCCCTCGCGGGCCTTGGGATCAAATCGATTGTCAATCATGGGCGCAGCAGGCTCATCCAGCTCGTCAATTCAGGGAACGGCGAAGCTCTAACCGCAACCTTCCCGCCTGTCATCTACCCGCGCCAACGGGTCAGAGCCCGTCGCGCTCATTGCGCGCCTCATCCAGATAGGCCCGCAAGGCCTCCAGATCCGGCAACAGCGCCGCCAGCCGCTCCACGCCGAAATCCGCGCCGATCTTCTCCAGCGTCGGCCCGATCGCCTTCAGAGCCCGCGCATGCGCCGCCCGCCCCGCATCCGTGATCTGCACAAGCTTTTGGCGGCGGTCCTCCGGCGGCGTATCCACCGACACATAGCCCTTCGCCTCCAGCTTCGAGATGATCACGGTCATCGACGGCCGCGACATCTGGAACGCCTTCGCCAGCCACGACGGCGTGCGGATATCCCCCAGCCGGACGAAATGGTTCAGCACGCCGAACTCCGACATGCCCATGCCGCGCTCCAGCACGCGCAACAGCTCCGAAGAGGCCAGCTGGGAAATAATCCCTGCCTCGTTCAGCACGCGCATCACCACGCGTCCGTCCCCCATCTCGTCGGCGGCGGCCGCTTTTCCAGGTTTTTCGGTCATGCCTCCGCCGGGATCAGCCTCGTCTCCAGCGGCCATCTTGGCGAAGGTTTGGGATGCTTGGAATACCCGACGCGCCCCAGCATGTGGATCACGCCCGGCGCCTCAACGCCCAGCTCCTCATGCGCCTTGCTGCGCAGCGCGCTCATCTCCGGAAATTCCTGCAACACCTGGCTCAACGGGTGGATCGCCAGCCCCTGTCGCTGCGCCGCCAGATTCATCCGCACCCAGCTTCGCCCTGCCGCGATTTGGCTCGCCCGTGTGTTCTCGTCAGCGACAAGCCACACATAGCCCTGCGCGCTGTCCAGCATCTCCCTGTACATCGCCGAACCCTGCTCGTAGGCCATCGACCCCGGCGTATCGAGCGCTTCGCGAGAGATGATCCCGGTCATCTTCATCAGCCCCATCGCCGCGCCGGCCATGTCGATCCCGTCCGGATTGCGCGCCACCTCGGCGTTACCGATCCGCATCAGGTCAACGCTTTCACGCCGGGTCCGATCGGTCTCGTACTCGATCAGCCAGGCATCCCACGTCAGCGCCCTCAGCCACCCGACCCGTTCCGCGTCCAGTGCGCCGCCAACGCGCATGTCGGCGCGCGCAGCGCCCGTCACTGCATCCAGCACGTCCTGCGCGACCGGGCGGTCCAGGTCATAGACTTCCTTGTTAGACCGCCGCTCCAGCACCGCACTGAACAGCGCATCAGGCCCGCCCCCTCCATTCCGCCTCAACACCACCTGCGCCACCCGCCCGGTATTCAGTCGCGGCTGCGCCTCCCCGTCGGGAAACACCGCAATTTCAGCGTCATACCCTTTCTCTGCCGCCGCCATCGCCAACAGCTCCAGCATGCAGCCAAACCCGATCGTAATCTGCCGATCGAACGGATCGGTGTGCTCCAGCCTGCGCTCCAGATCGCAGTAGACATCGATCGTGTCCGAACCGGTCAGCTCGAACAGCCACGGCTGCCGATTGTGCGGATTGGGCGCCAGAATCGCGTACGCCAGCGCATCCAGCCTGACATCGCCAAAGCTTGCGCCCGCCTGGCTCCATGGCGCACGGGCCGAAGCTTCGCCTGGCCAAACGGCAGCCGCCCCAACACCACCGAGCCCCCCAACCAGCGCCACAGCGCCGCCCGATATCAGCAATCCCCTCCGGGTCATTTTCGCCTCCAGGTCCAGTTACCAGCCCATAGTTCGTTCTTTAACTAATTTTATGCAAGTCAATATTCCCGTTCTCCAAAAGAAAAACCCCGGCTCTGCGGGCCGGGGTCTCCGTCAGATATCAGATGGGAAAAGGATCAGCGCGCCATGCGCCGAATGCGGTCCAACTCGCGCGACACTTCGGCCTCGACCAAGGCCGGTAGATTCGCATCAAGCCACTCTTTCAGCATTGGCCGCAGAAGTTCGCGCACCACGTCGTCCAGCGTGTTGCCCGATGAAACCATCATAGAGCCCATCAGCTTGCCAAGCGCACCAGCGGCCTGCTGCGCAGCCGAATCCGCAACAATGCCCTCGCTCGGTTCGGCTCTGACAGGTTCAGCTACAGGCGGCGCAGGTTCGGGCTCTGGCGCCTCTTCCGGCTCCACGAACATCAAGTCCGCCTCGGGCTCCGGCTCAATCGCGACCGGTTCCGGCTCGACCGGTTCAGCGCTAGCCTCCGGCTCCACCGGCTCGGGCTCGAGGGCGACGTCTTCGACAGGCTCCTCGGCCACAACCGATTCAGCTGGCTCAGGCTCCTCCTCGACAGAAGCCAGGTCGAGCGCCTCTTCCCCGCCTGCCTCTTCATCTTCGGAAATGATCTTGCGGATCGACGCCAGGATCTCTTCCATGGTCGGTTCGCGCTGTGCAGAATCTGCGGTCATGCCAACCCCGACTTTCCTGTTCTATCCGT
>JBHIWT010000093.1:0-13058 GCA_041987265.1 Hyphomonadaceae bacterium | reverse complement strand
CTGGCGGGCGCGTCGGATCACAGCGGGAACCTCCGTGGCCGGGGTGATCGGCACGGATCCGACCACCGAGCCGTCAGCCGGGTTCAACGATTCAAGGGACTGAGCGGCAATGGTGGTCGACATGGTGCAGGATTCCGGCGTGAGACACGGGTGAAGAGGGGTTTGGAGCAGAGTTGAGCCATTGTAGCCCTGGGGACGGGCTCGACTCGTGAGCAACGAGTTCGCTGGTCGGCGGAAAAAACTCAAGTTGACCGTTGCAATGTACGACAAACTGTCGTAGTGTTGCGACAGGTTGTCGTAGATCAACGACAGACTGTCGTCGGCGGAATCCCGCCAGGAGTCCACACTCATGGGTCATCCTCAACTGGCCAATGCCGAACTCGCCGTGATGGAACTGCTCTGGGAGGACGGGCGATACGAGGTCGTGAAGCGGTTCGGCTATGAGGACTTCGCCGGGCGGCTTGGCTGAGCGCGGCTAGGACGGCGGTTTTGGCAGGGACGCGACGTAGGCGGCGATGGCGCGGGCGTCTGCCTGGTTCATCCGGTATTGCGGCATTGGCGGGATCGGCGGCAGGCCGTTGGGCTTGAGCCCGGTGCGCAGCAGCCTTGCGAATTGTTCGGTAGAATAGCCGTCGGGCAGGCCGGCGATGGCCGGGGCGTTGGCGGCGAAGGGAAGGATCGAGAAGATCGAGCCTTCTTTCGGTTCGAACGGCAGGTCGGCGCCCCACAGGCGTTTTGCGCGGTCGGGTCCGAGCGGGGTGAGCGGCGTGTGGCAGTCATTGCAGCCGGCCACGGCGTTGGTGAGGTATGCGCCGCGTTCGAGCAGGGCGGCCCGGGCCTCATCGGGCGTGTCCTGAGCGGCCGCCACTGGGGCCAGGGCGCATGGGGCGACCAGAAGCCAGATGCAGCCGGCGGTGAGGACTTGTTTCATCAGGGGCTCCCGGTCTGGCGAAACTCTGGCGTGTGCGGGAAGAGGCGGCAAGGCCGGATGGCAGGATGCCGGGGTGAGGCTGTGTGCGGGAGGGACTTCGCACGGCGGGGCGGCTGGCCTAGACTCCGGGGATGACCAAGCGACCTGCTTCCGCCTGCCCGACCAGTCTGAGCCTGCGGCTGCCCAAATGGGTGGATGCGATGACGCCCGCCGGCGCGATGGCCGACGACGAGGCGTGCATGGCGCTGGTGCTGAATCTGACCGAGCGCAATGTGAAGGAAGGAACGGGCGGACCGTTCGGCGCGCTGGTGCTGGATGACGAGACCGGGCGGGTGCTGGCGATGGGGGTGAACCTGGCGCCGGCGACCGGCAATGCGGTGCTGCATGCGGAGACGGTTGCGCTGATGCTGGCGGCGGAAGGCGGCGAGGCGACGGGGAAGCGAACGCTGTATGCGTCGTGCGCGCCGTGCATCATGTGTCTTGGGGCGGCGCACTGGGCCGGGGTCGAGCGGGTCGTGTGCGCGGCGCTGAAAGAGGACGCGGAGGCGGTCGGATTCAACGAAGGCGCCGGGACGGACGAGCTGGTAGCGGCGATGAAGGCGCGTGGCGTGAAGTTTCGAGAGGGGGTGATGCGCGAACGGGCGGCGGCGCTGTTGCGGAGCTATTGCGACGAGGGCGGCGATATTTATGGGCCTGAGGGCGATCAGGTCTGAAACCGGGAGGCGAGTGGCGATGCTGAGACATGTGGTGATCGCGGTGGCGCTGGCGGCGTGTGCGCCGGGCGGGCAGGCGCAGCAGGAGGGGCCGAGCACCGGGCCGGTGATCGCTGATTATGGGCGCGCCTTTGTTGTCGAGGCGGCTCCGGCTTTGGGCGATGAGGTTGTCTTCAAGGTGGCGTTCGATGTTGCGGACTCGCGTGGGGGCGAGGAGCTGAACCGCGGGCTGGAGAGCGTTGCGCGGTTCCTGAACATGCACGGCAAGGCGGGTGTGGCGCGCGAGCGGATGCAGCTCGCGGTGGTCGTCCACGGCCAGGCGACGAAAGACCTGCGGACCGAAGCGGCAAGCGGCGGGACGAATGTCAACGCCGGGCTGGTCACGGCTCTACTCGAGGCTGGCGTGAGCGTTGAAGTGTGCGGCCAGTCAGCGGCGGCGCTGGGAGTTGATGCCTCCGAACTTGTGCCGGGTGTAGGGGTCGCGCTGTCGGCGATGACGGCGCACGCCCTGCTGCAGCAGGACGGCTATACGCTGAACCCGTTTTAAGGCGCGCGCGGACGGGTCCCGGATCGGCCTTCGGCCGTCCGGGATGACATCGTTCTGAGTGAAGGGCGCGGGGCGCTGGCTTCAGCTTTGGTTTGTCGTTCGTAGTCAGGATCTGCTGTCGCCAGCGCGCCCGCGGCTTCGGGTCGTCGGCTGCGGGGAAGGGGCTGAGGGTTCCCTTCCGCCAGACGCGGACCGTCGGCCTCGCGCTTCAGGTTGGATGGCCTGCCCTTCGTGAAGCGCGATGAGGGGAATGTAAGGCGGCGGGGTGGGTGTTGGATAAGTTCCAACCAATCCCCGCCTGTCATCATGGACCTGATCCGGGATGACAAATCCGGATGTCGGGAGAATGGGAAGTTGTCGCGCCGTTGTGCGTTGGGCGCCAATCGAAAAAGGGCGGCGATTGCTCGCCGCCCTCTTCCTGGGTTTCGTGAGGGTCGTCCTAGGCCCTGCGCTGGCCGCCGCGGATGCGGCGCTTTTTCGGGAACGGGACGACGTTGGTTTCGGGCTTTTCGACCTCCGCGTACATCGAGGACCAGGGGGTGTCCTTGACGGCGATGGTTTCGGTTTCGCCGAAGCCGTTGAAGCGGGTCGCCATGGCGACGCCGTAGGCGCCGATCATGCCGATCTCGATATAGTCGCCCTCGTTGATGTCCGACGGGAGGACCCACGGGCCTTCGAGCGTGTCGATGGCGTCGCAGGTCGGGCCGAACAGTTTGAACGGCTTGTCTTCGCCTTCGAACTCGCCGTGCGCGCGGTGGGCCTTCACGGGGAAGGGCCATTTGCAGTGCGTGGCGTCGAACAGGTTCCCGTAGGAGCCGTCGTTGATGTAGAGCGCGCCGTCTTTCGCGAGCTCGACCTTGGCGAGGATGGAGGTGGATTCCGCCACCAGCGCGCGGCCGGGTTCGCACCACAGATCGGCGTTTTCAAGCACCGGCATCTCTTCGAAGCATTCCTCGATGACCTGCACGTAGAGCGACAGGTCCGGCGGGGTCATGCCCGGATAGGCCGACGGGAAGCCGCCGCCGACATCGACGATGTCCACGGTGACCGCAGCGTCGAGGATGATGTCCGAGGCGAGGCCCATCGCGTCGCGATAGGCAGACGGGCTCATGCATTGCGAGCCGACGTGGAAGGACACGCCCAGTTCGTCCGCATAACGGCGGGCGGCCTGGAGCAGGCTCGGCGCATCTTCGCGCGAAACGCCGAACTTGCCGGCGATCGGGAGGCCGGCCTCGGAGTTCGAGACGGCCAGACGCACGATGAGCGTGAGGTCCTTTGCGCCATTGGTGGCGGCGACGATCTTGTTGAGCTCGGCTTCGCAGTCGAGCGCAAAGATGCGCACGCCAAATTCTTCATAGGCGCGCTCGATCGCCCGGCGTGATTTCACCGGGTGCATGAACGCCATCGTCGCGTTGGGATAACGCGAGGCGATCAGCTCGATCTCGTTTTCCGACGCTACGTCGAACCAACGCAGACCAGCTGCGTGGATTGCATCGAGCGCCCAATGCGAAGCGTTCGCCTTGACGGCGTAGAGCACTTCGCCCGGAAAGTTTTCCTGGAACCAGTCGGCGGCTAGAGACACCCGCTCCGGACGCACGCATGCGACCGGCTTTTCGGGGAGTCTATCCCGGACCAGGTCCAGGGGCGTTTGGTACGTGAACAACTCACGAAACCCCCTGTATGTAGTTAACCCAATCCGGCGTTAGTACGGGCCTTCGTCTCGTTAAGTCTGCCCCTCAACCCGCACACGTCATCCAAACCCCGTGAGGAAAGTTCAGACGCCACGTGGAATCAGGGCGGCAGAGCCTCGAGCCGATGTCCGCCGGCAAGCGCGACATAGGGGAATATGCCTCTCATGTAAACAATAGGTTGCTGCGATTGCCCGAAAAAGCGGCGCAGGGGGGCTAAACCTTATTTCACCCCGAACTGGTATCGAAACTGGCGGCCGGAGCGGGCCGGAGGCCAGGGAGCGCGAGTGGATGTCGGGGGCGATCGAGGCTGATAGCTCTGCCCGGGAGACGGGCCGCCGACAGGTCGATTATGCGCTGGTCGCCCGGCTTCTTGCGTGGACGCTGGCCGGCCTGATCCTGGTCCAGCTGGCGGCGAACGCCTGGCTTTCCGATGATTACTTTGTCGGCATCCGGCAGGTGCTGAACCTGCTGGCGGGGAACGAATTCAGCTTCAACGCCGGCGAGCGTGTCCAGACCATGACCAGTCCCTTGTGGGGGATGGTGATGATTGGCGTGGTGCAGGCGGGCGGCCTGTTCTACGGGCCGATCATCTTTTCGCTGTTCCTGGCGATGATCGCGGTGGCGCTGATTGCGCGGCGGGCGCTTGAGGCGGAGCGGGCGGCGGGCGCGTTGCTGGCGCTTTCCTTCTTGTTGCTGTCGCGCAGCTTCACGGATTTTGCGACCGGGGGGCTGGAGGGGCCGCTGGCGTATGCGCTGGTCGCGATCTGTGTGTTCTCCGGCGCGCGGCTGGAATGGAGTGGGGCGCAGACGGCGGCGAACTTCCGGCGCAACTACCTGGTGTTTTCGCTGGGCGCGGCGCTGTTGTTCCTGACCCGGTATGATTATGCGGTGCTGGCCGGCCCGGCGGTGGTGTGGGTTGCGGTGCTGGCGTTTCACCGGCTGGGGCTGCGCGCCGTGATCTGGAGCGCGCCGGCGGTGGCGCTGGTCGTTGGCTGGATGGCGTTTTCGACGATCTATTTCGGTTCGCCGTTTTCCAATACGGCGTTCAGCAAGCTGGCGACAGGGCTTGAGGGCGCATCGAAGCACGAGCATTCGGGGGCCTATTTTGCTGCGTCCTTCCGGTTTGACGGGTTCGGCTTCTGGCTGATGGGGGCTGCGGCTGTGTTCGCCGCGCTGACGCCGCGCTGGCGGACGAGCGTGTGGGCTGCGGGCGTTCTGGCGTACATGGCGTATATTTATTCGTTCGGCGGGGACTTCATGGCCGGGCGGTTCTTTGCGGCGCCGATCGTGGTTTCGGCCTGCGTTCTGGCGATCGCCTTTCCTCAATTGCAGAAGATCAGGAGTTGGCGCGCGCAGGTGAGCGAGCGCTGGCCGGCGGCAGTCGGGCTTGGGGTGAGCGGGCTTCTGGTTGCGTGTGTGGCTGGCAGTCTGGTCGGCGCGCTGGCGGGCGGGACGCCGCCGATGAAGAGCCTGGACCTGCGCACCCACGCCGTGCCGGGGGCGGTGGTGCGCGATCTGTCTGCGGGGAGCCAGATCCTTGACGAGAAGCATTTCTATATGGCGCGACGGCAAGGGTTGTTTGCCGAAGGCGGCGGCGCTTATCGCCGCGAGTTGGAAGCGTTGCGGGCTGACAAGTGGCGCGGGCCGGGAGCGAAGGTCGCGGGCTTTGCGGGTGTGATGTACGTGGAGTGCGGACTGGCCGGTGAGATCGGACTGGCCGCCGGACCGGGCGTCTATGTGTTCGACTCGTGCGGGCTGGCCGATCCGTTCATGTCGAAACTGCCGATGTACGTTCCCCATTCTGGCGGCGAGGAGGCGGATTATCGTCCGGGGCATTTTACGCGCGTGATGCCGCCGGGCTACGCAGCGAGCTTCTCGGACCTGCCGGACCCGGTCGCGGGTACGGAGTCACTCGGCGCGAGCGTGGTGGCGCGGACGAACCGGCTGGAGGATCCGGACCTGGCGCATCTTTATGATGAGGTGCGGCTGGTGGTGTCGGGGCCGCTGTTCGGCGCGGAGCGCTGGCGGGCGATCCGCGACCTGCATTTCGGCGACACGCTGGAGCGCGCGCGTGGCGCGGACTTCTACATGCGCGAGGGTGCGCCGGGCCTCGCTTCGGCGCGCTAGAAGCGGTTTTCATCGACAATTCGTGATGGATTTCGCGCCGCTGAACTGCGGCGGAGGGCGAGCTATCGCTTGGCGATTATGGAATTAGTGACTATCGATAAACCTGCGCGCAGAGGAAACGATCAAGGAGAGCGAGAATGGCTGGTGTGAGCTTCAAGGCCGGATTGATGGCGGCATGTGCGGCTTTGGCGCTTTCCGGTTGCGCGAGTGTCGGCGGCGCGGCCGACGGCGGTTCGGCCAGTGCGGCGGCGGCCGATCCGGGCGCGGCTGAGCTGAATGCGCTGGCGGCGGAGCTTGCGGCGCTGGAGGTGGACATCCCGTTCACCAAGTATGTGCTGGACAACGGCCTGACGCTGGTGGTGCACGAGGACAACCGCACGCCGACCGTGAACGTGCAGGTCTATTATCATGTGGGATCGAAGAACGAGCCGAAGGGGCGCTCGGGCTTTGCGCACCTGTTCGAGCATCTGATGTTCAACGGGTCGGAAAACTTCAACGACGATTTCTTTGCGGCGACCCAGCAGATCGGCGCGACCAACCAGAACGGCACGACCAATACTGACCGCACCAATTACTATCAGACGGTGCCGACCGAGGCGCTGGACACGGTGTTGTGGCTGGAGTCCGACCGGATGGGCTATCTGCTCGGCGCGGTGGACCAGGCGCGTCTCGATGAGCAGCGCGGGGTGGTGCAGAACGAGAAGCGGCAGGGCGAGAACCAGCCTTACGGGCAGGTATTCAACCACATCATCGCGGCGATGTATCCCGAGGAGCATCCGTACGGGCACACGGTGATCGGTTCGATGGAGGACCTTGAGGCCGCCTCGCTGGATGACGTCAGCGAGTGGTTCAAGACGTGGTACGGGCCGTCGAACGCGGTGATGGTGCTGGCGGGGAATATCACGCCGGAAGAGGCCAAGGCGAAGGTCGAGCAGTATTTCGGCGAATTGCCGCCGGGCCCGCCGGTGTCGCATCCGAAATCATGGGTGCCCGAGAGCACGGCTGATCAGCGCGAGGTGATGTATGACCGCGTGCCGCAGCCGCGGATCTATCGCATCTGGCATGTGCCGGAGCTGGGGCATCCCGACGGCGAGCAACTGGACGCGATTTCTTCCGCGCTGGCGGGCGACCGTAATGCGCGGCTGACAAAGCGCCTGGTGCATGACGAGGAAGTGGCGACCGGCGTGTTCGTGTCGAACGGACAGAGCGAGATCGCCGGGCGGTTCCAGATCGTGGTTGTGCCGAAGCCGGATGCAGATCTCGACTACATCGAGCGCGCGGTCGATGAGGAGCTGGAAAAGCTGCTGGCGGAGGGGCCGAGCGCGGCGGAACTGGAGAAGGTGAAGGTCGGCACGCTGCGCGGGCTGGTGGATTCGCTGGAGCGGGCGCCGTCGAAGGCGCAATTGCTGGCGACTTGGGAGACCTATACGGGCGACCCCAATGGCTGGAAGACCTCGCTAGAGCGGTTGCAGGCGGTGACATCGCAAAGCGCCCGGTCGGCCGCCAACAAATGGCTGACGCGCGGTTCGTACACGCTGACGGTGTTGCCGTTCGAGGAGTATGCGGCGTTTTCGGAGAAGGTGGATCGTTCGGCGATGCCGCTGCCGACTTCGGTGGCGGATGCAACCTTCCCGGACTATCAGGAGGCGCGGCTTTCCAACGGCATCCGCGTGATGCTGGCCGAGCGCCATGACGTGCCGCGCGTGGATATCCGGCTGATGATGGATACGGGCGTGGGCGCCGATTTCGCCGAGGTGAATGAAGGCGTGGCTTCGCTGTCGGCGAGCCTGCTGGATGAAGGCACCGAGACGCGCACGGCGCTGGAGATCGCGGACCAGCTTGACCGGCTGGGCGCGGGGGTCGGGACCGGCGGCGGAAATGAATCCGCTTCGGTGACGATGTCGTCGCTGACGGTGACGCTCGAGCCGGTGCTGGAAATCTTCGCCGAGGTGGCGCGCAAGCCGGCCTTCCGCGAGGCGGACTTCAATCGCGAGAAGGCGCAATATGTTCAGGGCATCCGCCAGAGCCTGTCGCAGCCGAACGCGATCGCATCGCGGGTGTTGAGCGCCAAGGTCTGGGGCGCGGAGCATCCCTATGGGCGGACGCTGACGCCTGAGGCGGCCGAGGAGATCACGCGGGAGGACGTCGCGAAGTTCCATGCCGACTGGTACGGGGCCAACAATGCGACGCTGATCGTTGTCGGCGACACCAGCCTTGAAGAAATGTTGCCGAAGCTGGAGGCGCAGTTCGGCGATTGGGGCGATGCGCCGAAATCGGCGATCACGGTTGAGCAGACGCCGCGGCCGGCTGCGCCGCATGTCTATCTGGTCGACCGGCCCGGCTCGCTGCAATCAGTGATCATGGCGGGTTCGACACTGCCGCCGCTGGACGCTTCGACCAATTTCCGCGAGCGGCTGTTCAACGATCTGTTTGGCGGGACGTTCACCAGCCGGGTGAACATGAACCTTCGTGAGGACAAGGGCTGGTCGTATGGATCGCGCACCAGCATTTCCGGCGGCGAGGGGCCGCGCCAGTTCACGGTGACGGCGCCGGTTCAGACCGATGCGACCAAGGGCGCGCTGGAAGAATTGCGCATGGAGCTGACGGGAATTGTCGGCGGCAACCAGGCGAGCGCTGCGGAGCTGGAGAAGGTGCAGACCAATGCGGTGCTGGGCCTGTCGAGCCGCTGGGAGACGGGATCTGCGGTCGCCGCTTCGCTGAGCGGGATCGTGACCTATGATTTCCCGGAAGACTATTTCCAGACCTACGCCGACAGCCTGCGGGCGGTGACGCTGGACGATGTGCGGTTGTCGGGCCGGGAAATCATTCCGGACCAGAACCTGGTGTGGGTGATCGTCGGCGATCTTGAGAAGATCGAGGACGATGTCCGCAGCGTTGGACTGGGCGCCGTGACGGTCGTTGACGAAAGCGGCGACACGATCCGCTAACCAAGCCGCGCAGTTCGCCTCCCGCGCGAACTGCGCGTCCGTCGTGTGGCGCAAGACTTGTATCCTCGCCCGGTATGGTTGCTCCTGACCTGTGCAGCGCTGCTGTTGTGGTACACGATGCACGCTGGCTGCTTGATTTTTGCAGTTGCGAACGGCACAGGTTAACGGGCGTAAACGGCGTGGGTGCGGGACTTTTCAATGCAGAATGATCAGGCTGGATCGGCGGGTAGTGTAGTAATCAAGCCGGCCGACATGACGCGTGTTGCGAACAATGATGCGTCCGAGAATGCGACAAAGCCGGTTCTCGTTCTGGAACTGAACGAGCTGTGCCCGCCTATTCTCGACCGGATGATGGCCGCCGGCGAATTGCCCAATTTCAAGGCGCTGCATGCGCGTTCGGACGTCCATGTGACCTGGACGGACGATGAGGATCTGGAGCCGTGGGTGCAGTGGGTGACGCTGCATACGGGCCGTACGCAGTCCGTGCATGGCGCCAAGGAACTGGACGAGGGATACCGGATCGATACGCCGCGCATCTGGGACACGCTGGATGGCATGGGCTATTCCACGATGGTGTTCGGGTCGATGAATTCGCGCGCCGGATCGGATGGCGTGTTCCTGGTGCCGGATCCGTGGTCGGTGCGGGTGAAGGCGTCTGACCCGAGCTATGCGGCGTTTCACGAATTCATTTCGTTCAATGTGACCGAACACACCAACAAGCGGGCCAAGCCGGATCGCAAGCTGGTGCTGGCGTTCGTGCGGTTCATGGTGAGCCGCGGCCTGTCGCTGGCGACGGTGATGAAGGCGGTTCGGCAGCTGGCGAACGAGAAGACGAGCGGGCGCGATCTGAAATGGCGCCGGGCGATGATCCTCGACCTGTTGTTCTGGGATGTGTTCGAGAACGACTACAAGCGTCGCCGTCCTGACTTTGCGACGTTCTTCGCCAACTCGACGGCCTTCCTGCAGCACCGCTACTGGCGTCACATGGAGCCGGAAGCCTATCAGGTGAAGCCGAGCGAGGCGGAGATGGCCGCGTATGGCGATGCGGTGGAGAGTTCCTACCGTCACATGGACGCGATTGTCGGCCGGGCGATGAAACTGGTCGGACCGGGCGGGCGGATCGTGTTTGCAACCGCGCTTAGCCAGGAAGCCAACCTGAAATACGAGCATATCGGCGGCAAATTCGTTTACCGCACGCCGGACTTCGAGGCGCTGGCGGCGTTCGCCGGCGCGCCGAAGAACGTGACATTCGAACCGGTGATGACGCATCAGGCGTGGGCGAGCTGCGCCAACGAGGAAGATGCGATTGCGTTCGAAGCTGCAATGAACGGCCTGCAGTCGAACGGAAAATCGGTGATGGAATGGCGCCGCGAGGGATCGCGCGTGTTCTTCTGGTGCGGCCTGATCTCGAAGGTCGATGGCGACATGACATTGACCAGCCAGACGGGCGAGATGTGTGACTTTGGCGATCAGTTCGACCTGGTCGGGCAGGTGAACAATTCGCAGCACAACCGCAATGGCGCGTTCTGGGTGCAGCGTGACGACGGCAAGAGCGTCGTGCATGAGGGCAAGCTGCCGCTTGAAGATGCGGCTGAGCTGATCCTGGACCTGTTCGGACGGAAGAAGGCGCGCAAGGCGGCCTAGGCTTTCGTCGGGCTTCGCCCGGGTTTTTCTCTACCTGATCTGGACCCCAGCCTGCGCTGGGGATGCGTCTCTTCAAGACGCATGAAAGGCGTGACTTCAGTCACGCATCCCCAGCGCAGGCTGGGGTCCAGAAAACCAGAGGTTATTCGCGGCCGCTGGCTGAGTCCGGCGTGGTTTCCGTTGGACTCGCGGATGCGTCCGGCGGGGGTTGTTTGCGGCGGCGCAGGCGGATGTTGCGGAGCTTGCCGAGGCGGCGCCAGAAGCGGCGGCGTTCGGGCACGGGCAGCGGTTCGAGATTGTCGAGGAATTGTTCAGCGCAGGCGCGCCAGGAATAGGTCTCTGCGTAGGCGCGTGCGGTTTCGCGCGACATGGTGAGCGCTTCTTCGCAGGCGATCTTGAGATCCTCGTTGACGGCGCCGGCGTTGGAGCCGGGGATGAGGTCGCGCGGGCCCGGGGCGGGGAAGGCGGCGACCGGCGTGCCGGCGGCCATGGCTTCGAGAATGACGAGGCCGAACGTGTCGGTGAGGCTGGGGAAGACGAAGACGTCGGCGTTGGCGAAGTGCGAAGCGAGGTCTTCGGTGAATTTGGCGCCGAGAATGTGCGCTTCGGGATACTTCGTCCTCAGCTCTTCCAGCTGCGGACCGTCGCCGACGACGACTTTCGAGCCGGGAAGGTCGAGCTTGAGGAAGGATTCGATGTTCTTTTCGACAGCGACGCGGCCGACATAGACCCAGATCGGTTTGGGCATGTCCTTGTAGGGGCCCTGGTCGTCGGTGCGGTGCGACGGGTTGAAGAGATCGGTATCGACCCCGCGCGACCATGGCGCGATATTCTTGAAGCCGTGGTGTTCAAGCTCGTCGCGCATGGATTGCGTGGCGACCATGACGCGGCCGGAATACTTGTGAAACTCGCGGACATACCAGTAGCCGGCCCAGAGCGGGATGAACCACAGGCGGGCGTTGACGTATTCCGGGAACTTGGTGTGGTAGCTGGTGGTGTAAGGAAACTTGTGCTTCAGGCAGATCGCGCGGGCGGCCCAGCCGAGCGGACCTTCGGTGGCGATGTGGACGGCGTCGGGTTCGAATTCGAGGAAGCGCTCTTCGATCGCCGCCTTTGCGCCGAAGGCCAGTTTGATCTCGTTGTAGGTGGGAAGCGGGATTGTCTTGAAGCCGTCATTGGGCGAGACGACCTCCCAGACATGGCCCATCTCCTCGCATTCGGAAATGACGCGCTTCATGGTGCGGACGACGCCGTTGACTTGGGGCTCCCAGGCGTCAGTGACAAGCATGATACGCATTGTTGGTCCTGTAGGCGTTAGACGTCTTGCGCGCCGCAGCGGGGATAACCCGCCTTAGCCGGAGAAGCGGGGCTAGGTCCATGATAAGGTCTAAATGAGGCGGCTTTCATGTGTATGGAGTGGCGGACATGACGGGTGAAGCGGGCGGGCCGAACGAGGGGCTGCGGGCCGTGGACCGGCTGCGGCATGCCGATGAGAACGAGATGATCCGCGCCATGCTGGATGCGCCGGCGTTGAGCGGGGCGGAGCGGGCGGCGGCCTCCCAGCGGGCGCGCGAGATTGTCGTCGCGGCGCGGGCGTCAAAACGCAAGTCCGGCGTGATGGAGACGTTTCTGGAGGAGTATGGCCTGTCGAGCCCGGAAGGGTTGGCGCTGATGTGTCTGGCCGAGGCCTTGCTGCGGGTGCCCGATGCGGAAACGGCGGACGAGCTGATCGCGGAGAAGATCGCTTCGGGCGACTGGCGGGAGCATGCGGGGTCTTCGGATTCGCTGATGGTGAACGCCTCGACGCTGGGGCTGATGCTGACCGGACGCGTGGTGCGGCCGCCGGCGGACGCCGAGCGTGATGCGGGCGCGTTCATGCGGCGGATGATCCGCGAGGCGGGCGAGCCGGTGATCCGCGCGGCGTCGATGCAGGCGATGCGGATCATGGGCCGGCAATTCGTGATGGGGCGCGACATCAAGGAGGCGCTGGAGCGCGGCGCGCGGCAGGTGAAGAAGGGCGAGGCGGCGGCGCAGTCGTTCGACATGCTGGGCGAGGGCGCGCGGACCAAGGCGGACGCGCGCCGGTATTTCAAGAATTATGCGGATGCGATCGGCGCCATCGGCAAGGCGAGCAAGGGCGCCGAAGCGGAAGTGTCGCCCGGCGTGTCGGTGAAGCTTTCGGCGCTGGATCCGATGTATCGGGCGGACCGGCCCGAGCAGGTGCAGCGCAATCTCTATCCGATGCTGGCGGAGCTGACCAAGCTGGCGGCGGATGCGCAGATCAACCTGACGCTGGATGCGGAGGAAGCGGACCGGTTGATCCCGTCGCTGGAATTGCTGGAGCGGCTGGCGGGCGCGCCGGAGACGGATGGCTGGCAGGGGCTGGGGCTGGCGGTGCAGGCCTACCAGAAACGGGCGCCGGGCGTGGTGGACTGGCTGGCGGAGATGGCGGCGCGG
>JBHIWT010000092.1:0-13113 GCA_041987265.1 Hyphomonadaceae bacterium | reverse complement strand
CCAGTGCCCTGCATGATCAGAACGACCGCGTCGCTGTCGGCGAGTGCGTAGAGCTCATGTTCGACGCCGTTCTGGTCGCCGAGAGTGAAATTCGGAACCACATCGCCAACCTCGACCAGGTCGACGGTCGCGGTTTCTGTGCTGGCGGATGCTGCAACCGTCTGCTCATCGGTCTCTTTCGTGGCGCTGGCTTGCTCCTGCGAGCATGCGGCAAGCGCGACCGCGGTGGCGGCGAATAGCGCCAGGGGAGCGGCGCCAAACAGGTGAGGGCGTTTCGTCACGACAGAAATCTCCTCTCTAAATCGGGGCTTGTCTCCGCCCTGAATATGGGACCGGACCCAATCAGGTCAAACTGCGAGGTCCGTAAACACCAAATTGTGTAACTACACATTCGCCTATCCGATCTCGCGGCGCCGGCATTGATGCAGGTCAAAAAAAACAGGCGGCCGAAGCCGCCTGTTCTGTTTCGATATCCAGTTCGAAGGTGAACTAGAAGGACTTCTTGATGCCCACTTCGATCGTGCGGCCAAGGGCGTTGCCGCCGGCGCGCGGATCATAGCCGAGCTCGATCTGAGCAGGCGGCGGATCCTTGTCGAATAGGTTCTCAACGGCCAGCGAGAGACGCAGGTCATCGGTCACGTCAAACAGATAGTAGACGTTGGTCGAGAGCCAGTCGTCTCCGTTCTCGCCGTACTGGATGCCCGTCCGCTCGTCCTGAACAGCCGAGACGTAGTTCAGCTGGCCACGGATCGTGTGCCGGTCGAACGAGAAGGCTGCGTAGGAGTTGATGCGCCATTCCGGAACCGGAACGCCGACGGTCGAGAAGTTGAGGAAGCCGAGACGGTCTTCCGCAGATTCAACTTCGACCCCGTCGAGGAAACGCGCCGAGACGGTTTGCTCCAGGACGTTGGTCGCCGTGACGTCGAGCGTCAGGTCGCCAGAGCCGAGCGGCATCCGGTACTGGACTTGATAGTCGACGCCGTTGGTCGTCTGGCCAAACGCGTTGCCGACTTCGGAACGAATGAGCGAGAAGTTGTCGGACGTTGTCGTTCCCTGGACGCAGGCGCCGCCCGGCGACGTCGGCGTGTCGCTGAAGTCGATCCGGTTGATGAACGGGCTGGAGCAATCCATCAGGTAGAAGCCGGAGCCCAGAGCCGAGCCGACGGTGGATGCAGCCAGGATCTGGTTGTGCGACGCGAGTTCCGCGATCTCGTTTTCCGTCTCGATGTCGAAGTAGTCGACGATGAAGCGGAAGTCGTGATCGGGCGAGAAGCCTTGCGACTGCCAGATCAGACCGGCGTTCCACGCTGTGGCTTCTTCGGCCTGCACGCCAGCCTGAGTGGTCAGCTGGAATGCTTTCCAGTTGCGGTTGGCGCGATCGTAGGAGCGAACCACGTTGTTAACTTCGCCCGGGATCAGGCCGATCGGCGGCGTCTGGTAGTTGGTGCCGTACGAACCGCGAAGTGACAGCGGACCGAAGACGTCCCACTTACCGGAGACCTTGTACACCGTGGAGCCCAGACCGCCGGAGAAGTCCTCGCGACGCACGGCCGCCTGGATGTTGACCCGGTCGTGCAGCGGGATCGCCAATTCGCCGAAGTAGGAGAATTGCTGACGGTCCGCATAGTCGGGCGGGTTAATTCCGAAGAACTGGAACGGACCCTCGCCACCGGCGCAGCCCGTGTGACGCGGATCGGATGTCGGGAACGGCGTTTGAGAGATTGGCTCAAAGTTGCCGTCGCCGTCGATATCGATGCCGGTCGTGTAGCTGGTCGGCCACAGGCAGGGCGTGTTGCCGTTGTAGAGATCGTCAGGCACGACCTCACGCGTCTCGACCTGACGCCACTGGGTGCCGAGGCCCCATGCGACGTTGCCGCCCGGCAGCGCAATCCCGGTTTCACCACTGAAGACAGCGTCAATCGTGATGCTGTTCGTGATGGTCTCGGAAAAGCGGTCATTGACGATCCACTCGTAGAGCGAGGGGTCGTTTTCGAGGCCGGGGACGTAGCTCGGGTTGACCGCGCCAGTCATTGGCTGGTTCGGGAAGCTGGACGCGAACGGGTTCCAGTAGAGGCATCCGTTCTGGCCAGCTTCGCCGGGGTTCTGCGTGCCGAGCTGATAGGGGTTCAGGTCGGGCGCATTACAGTTCGGACCACCGAAGCCGGAAAGGGCTTCCTGCAGGCGATAGGTCAGCACGTCGGCCGCATCGCCTTCAGAGTTCGACTGGTTGTAGGTCGCGGCGATGTCGAAGCTGATGCCTTCAAGGAAGTCAGAGACGGCAGCCAGATCGCCGGTCAGGCCGGAGCTGACGCGCCAGACGGAGTTGTTGATCCGTGAGGGAACGCCAAACGTGCCGCCGCCGCCGAGAACCGGGTTACCGCCGTGAGCCAGCGGACGGTAGGTGATCGGCGTCGCGCCCTGGATGAGGCCGTACAACGAGCTCTGGTCCAGACCGCTGCGGGCGGCGAAGTCATCCCAGCCCGGGTTGGTGCGCGGCACGTAGTATTGTTGCGTCAGGCCAGCGGCGCGAGCCGGGCCACGCACAACCGGTTGAGACGGCGAACCGTAGACTTCCGGAACGTCCACCAGACCGAAAGCAGCATCCATGTGGAATTCAACGTTGTCGTTGATGATGCTGTTGATCTGACCATAGAGCCGGAACGTGTCCTGGTTCTCAACGAGGTTGTAGTACGGGATGTAGTTGTATGAGCAGGTGTACGCGTTGACGGGGATACCGCCGACCGCCATGCACGATTCGGGCGTGAAGTCGGTGCCGAAGCCGTAAAGCGGACCGTACTCTTGCGTATAGGCGCTGCCGGCCGGGATGTCCGGACGGGCGCCGAGCGCGCGCCAGCCGCCAAGGTTGGTCAGAGTCGACCAGGGCGCGGCGTTCGCGATTTCGCCGTTGGTGCCGTCATAGTCCAGCGACGGCTGGGTGACGCCCGGACGATCCAGGGTGTTCAGGCGCGAACGGTGTTCCCATTCGGCAGACCAGACGAAGTTCGTGTCGCCGTCGCCAAAGCCGCCGATGACGGCGAGGCCATAGTCGCCGTCCGAAGAATCGATCGCTTTGTATTGAGCGGACGCTTCGAGACCGACGAAGTTGTCGCGGGTGATGAAGTTGACGACACCGCCGGTAGCGTCGGCGCCGTACGTCACGGCCGCGCCGTCCTTCAGGATCTCGGTCCGAGCCACTGCAATGCTCGGGATGAGGGCGGCGTTCTCACTGACCCGGCGGCCGTTCAGCAGCGTCAGGGTCTTGTCGGCGCCAATGCCGCGGAGGTTGAAGCTGGGCGAACCGGTGAGACCCGCGCCGCCGAAGTAGTAGGCTTCACCGACCGTCGGACCCGACGAGGTCAGGTTCTTGACGAATTCGAGGGCGGTCGGAGCGCCTTGCTCTTCGAGTTCTTCGTTGGTGAAGACCTCGACCGGCAGGGCCGCGTCTTCAGCCGAACCCTGGATCAGCGAGCCGGTAACGACGACGCGTTCCGCTTCCTGTGCTGCCGGGCCTGCGGCCGTCTGCGCGACGGTCGAAACCGCCTGCTGCGGGCCGGAAATGTTTGTGGTGCTGATCGCATCTGATGCCTGTTGCGCCCACATGGGAAGCGCGGAAGACATACCGACAATAATCGCAGCGCTGGACGCGCCGCGGAGTGAGAACTTCATAATTTACCTCCCCTTATGGAATCGTATTGATCTCGATTCCTCAATTCCGACACTTTTCCTGCAACATTTCCGTGCGTCAATCACCGAATCTTGAGCAGCGGCCCCGGACACGCCGATTTTGACCGGGCGAGGGCTACGCGAAAGCCTGTTTTGCAAGGGTTTTTTTGCGCTGCGGCAAAGATAAATGCTTGAAAAGCCAGCCGTTTTGTGACCAAACGTTAAATGTGTGGCTTTTGCGCATCATTGATCCACACAAAGCCGCATCGGTCGATGTTTATTCTGCGAAATGGCCCGCAGCCCTCGGTTTCTGGATTATTCGTCCACAATTGGTTGCCGCTAGCGTGAACTTTGAGGCCGCGAGCGAGGCCGGTGGCCGTGGCGGCATTTTGTGCAGCGGAGCCGAGCCGCTCCGATCCGCGTTGCACACGCCAGATTTAGTCTGGCCCGGTCCCGGCACGGCGCGTCAAATGCGGTTGTTCGGCGTGGTCGAGCTCCTGAATTAGCGGGCGGACACGCTTGTGCTTGCGTACCTTCAAATTCGCGATAGGACTGCGCCTTCGCGCCGGTCTGGCGCTGCGGAGAGGTGGCCGAGTGGCTGAAGGCGCGCCCCTGCTAAGGGCGTAAGCGGGCAACTGCTTCGTGGGTTCGAATCCCATCCTCTCCGCCATCGCCCCGGCAAAGCGCGATCCGGCGCCGGTTTTGCGAGCAGACTTGATCGATCAGCGTCCGGCGTCGCCAATCTGCCTGTTAAGGTTACCCACGTCCGGCGCATGACGAAGAGATACTGGTATTTCCCGTGCAGGATGCGCCGATGCCGACTATCCGCCCAGCAACCCGCCTCTCAGGCGAGTCGCCTCGACCGTGCGCACTCGGCGGATTACCTGAAAACGGGCGTTTTCGGCTTGCCCGGGCGGACGCGGGACTCGAACGGCGGGACGTTTAGATGACGAACGCGGCAATTTCTGAAACTCGCGAGCGCGCAGAGCAGATTTATCAGACGGTAGTCGACGCCTACACCGAAGTCGGGCTCGACGCCGGTATGCTGGCTGACGAGCTGCTGTCTGCGGAAGACATCGTATCGCTGCTGGAAGCGGGTGAGGCGCCGCGAAAGGTATTGCAGGCGGGCGGCGGTGCGGGCGTCTCGACGCTGGTTCTCGCGCTCGCTTTCCCCGATGCGCGGGTGTTCCGGGTCGATCCTGATCTGCCTGTGTCCGGCACCGGACGGCGTGGTGGGGCCGAAATCACGCGCCGCGCGGCGGAACTGGCTGGCGTCGCCAATCGCATCCAGCTTGTGCAGGGTGGGTTTTCCGAGACGCCGACGCGCCGGTCGGTGATCGATGCGGAGCTGCGCAATGACCGCGTTGTTGCGCGCATGGCGGGACCGGAATTGTGCGCCAGCGAGCAGCCGTTCGACCTCGCCTATATCGACGGCCTGACTTCGGCTGACTCCCGAGCCTCTGACATCCGGCTGGCCGCCAGTGCGCTGACGCCGGAAGGGGTGATTGTGTCGACGCAAAGCGTCGGTCCGCGCGGGGAGACGGTGCGGGCCGGGGTGTTCGAATTCCTGAGATATTATCCAGACTATACGTTCGCGCATGACCGACTGGACGATCCGCAGCGCTCGCTGGGCTTTCTCAAGCGCCGCGCAGCCGGCTGGGCAGGCGGTCGCGCGCCGGCGCCGGCGCAGGACGCACCCGAAGCGCCGATGGAAGTGCGCGACAAGCTGGCTGACCTCGTGGCGCTGACGGTTGGCCGTCGGCCAATCCTCGAGGTCGCGATAGCCTCGCCCGTGCTCGGCGCAGCGTTTCGTGTGCGCGGACTGGCGAGCCGCACATTGCGGCTGACGGGCACGGACTGGAACACGCACTTCTTCGATCCGGTGATCGACCAGATCTGCAATGCGCTCGATCATGCGCCCGACAGCGTACTGTTCTCTTCGGATCTGATGGACTACGCGCCGGACGAGTTCGTCGGTCGACTTTTCGCGCGGCTTGAGGACCGCAGGAGCCAGGCTCTGTTCTTCGCAACGCCGCCGGGAGAAGCAGGTGTCGCCGGTCCCAGCTCGCGCCCTGTCGCCCGCATCGTGGATCTCGCGGCGAGCCAGAATGTGAAGGCATACGCTCCTGCGGCGCTGGAGTTCGAGCGCGCACGGCACGAGGGTGCGGGGCGTCCGGGATGGCTGGGCGGGGTATCGCGTTACGCCTCCTTTTTGATGTTTGCGCGTGGCGCGCCGGGTCGGGATGCGCGGGGGCGGAATATACCCGAGGTAACGCCACAAGCGGTCCTGGTGCGCGAGCAGGTGGAACTACAGCGGATCTGGTCCGAGGCGGTGCTGCAGCGTTCGCTGGGCGATGCCAACTCGCGGCGGGTTTCGGCGGAGACGGAGCGGGACGACGCGCTGTCGCGCTGGCGTGAAGCGGCCCAGGCGATCGAGCCCGAGCGCGCCAACGCAGAGCGGTCGATGGTTTCGTTGCGGTCCGAACTGCAGCGCGTGCGCGCGGACCTGTCGGACCTCGCCCAACAAAAACTGGAAGCGGAGACTGCGGCTAAGAACGCTGATGCACGGCGGCGAGATCTGGAAGCGGCGCGGGAGGAGGCCGAGGGCGCGCTGCGGGCGGAGGTCAGCCAGTTGCGCGCCGACCTCGCAAATCTGCAGGATGCGCACGAAGCCGTATCTACTGCGCTCGATGATTCAAAGCGTCTCGCGGCGGAAGCTGTTGCGGCCAATACCAGGCGCGTGTCAGAGCTTGAAGCCCGGCTGCGAAACAGTGAAACCGAGCGCGAGCGGCTTGTTCGCGAGCGGGACGAGGCCGACACAGCGCGGATCGCGGCGGAGGCGAGCCGGGAGGAGGTCGAGCTGGATCTGGGCGCGCGTCTGCGCCGGGCCGACGCGGCGTTGGTTGAGTTGCAACAGGTCGAGCCAGCCAGGATCGAAGACCCGAATGAGCTGGCGGCGCTGCGTGAGAAGCTGGAAGCGGCCGAAAGCGCGCGCAGGGCGCTCTCCGGGGAGCTCGAAGACCTCCGATCCTTCCACGAGGCCGAAGTTTCTCGTCGAGACGCCTCGATGGAAGAGATGCGCATCCAGCTCTCCGCGGAAAGCCTGCGGGTTGTCGACGCTGCATGCAGGGACGTGGATACGCGTGCGCGACTGGACGGGGTGGCGAACCACCTCGCCCTGACCCACGACGCGCTGCGCCGGTTCCGCGATAATCCCGACGCGTTCCTGGCGGACGATGTACCGTACCCGATCCACGAACAGGGTCTTTCCGAGCACGACGAAAACGTCGTCGCGCGCGCCAGCGAGTTGCATGGACGCGCAGCCGACCTTTCGCGAGATGTCGCGATCGAGCTGGAACGACTGGCGAAGGACAGGGCGGACTATCTGGAGTGGAAGACCCGGCAACTTGAGATCAACGAGACCTCGCACGAGGAGGCGCTGCGGATCGCGCACGAGGAGTTCTCGACGCGGTACTGGGCGCAGGAGCGCCTCAACACGCGCATTGCCGCTGGGTTGGCGCTGAACAATCGCCTGCTCGCCGACATACTGGCTCTGACGCCGGGCTGGATGGAAGACCCGGCCTTACTGAATGCGGAGGCCGAAAGGCTCGACCTCGCATCAAACATGGGAATTTCTCTCGACGCGCTCGACCAGATCGCGACACAGGAAAAGCGGCTCCTGCACCTGCTCCACACGATTGAAGCGGAACAGGCGGTAGACGCGCCAGACCTCGCCAGCGATTTCGATGATGTCGAGAACCCGGAACTGGACGACATCGTGGAGGAGGTCGAAACGCACAATTGGGTCGACGAACCCGAGACCCCGCCTGAACCTGAGATCGACGACGAAGTTGAACAGGTGATCCGGCCCGAAGGTTTCAGGACCGACGTCCTTGGGCCGTCTGACCAGGCGGAGGGCAATGCCGCACGGGACCTGAGACTGGACCCCGTGCGGGTCGTGGATTTCCCTTCGCGCCATCAGGCGGAATACGACGAAGGGTCGTTTGACGAGCGTCCGGCCTGGGCGGTGGAACCGCGTGAAACCGGCAAGACGTCGGGCCGGATGTTCTGGGGCGGGCTTTGGGACCGCATCCGCACCTATCCGGAGACGGCGCGCCTTGTGCGTTTGCAGCGCGACCTGCGCGAAGGACTGGTGACCAAGCCGGTGTCGCCGCGGGTGTTTGATGTCGATCTCTACTGCGCGCAGGGAAGCACGGAACCTTACGCCGAGCCCCTGCACCACTATTTGCTTGAAGGCGAAAAGGCGGGTTGGTCGCCTTTGGCGGGCTTTGATCCGGCTTATTATGCGACGCAGGTTGGCGAACTGGGCGGCTGGAAGGGTTCGCTGCTTCGCCACTTCCTGAGCCGGGGGATCCATGACCGCCGCTCGCCAAGCA
Source organism: Hyphomonadaceae bacterium (assembly GCA_041987265.1). Taxonomy (GTDB): domain Bacteria; phylum Pseudomonadota; class Alphaproteobacteria; order Caulobacterales; family Hyphomonadaceae; genus IH12. The sequence goes on along the minus strand of JBHIWT010000092.1, from coordinate 5,053 downwards.
AGGCGCTGGAAGGGTTGTCTGACAGGGCGGCGGCGGAAGACATGGACCCGCTGGAATACTTCTTCCACTGGGAAAACGCGGCGCGCGGCACCTGGCGCGAGGACGATGACGACTACGATTGATGCGTACGCAAATCTGTTGCGAACGGCTCTGGCGCTTGCCGGTTGGGGTCGGTAGTCATGGCCTGCTTGAATAGCAGGAGAGCGAGACCATGGAGCGCGTTGATCCCGGTGAGGTTGGCCTGAACGCGGACGCGCTGGAGCGCATGCCGCGATTCTTCGACACCTATCTGGAAAAGCGCAAACTGCCGTGCATGGCTATGCTCGTGGCGCGCGGCGGCAAGGTTGCACACTTCTCGCTGAACGGATCGACCGAGATGGGCGGCCCCGAGCCGATCCGCGAAGACACGATCTATCGCATCTATTCGATGACCAAGCCGATCACCACGGTGGCGGCGATGATGCTATTCGAGGAAGGCAAGCTGCGCCTCGACCACGAACTCTACCGCTACATTCCCGAGTTCTCGGATGTGACGGTGTTTAACGGCGGTACGGCCGAAGCGCCGAAGCTGAAAAAGCCGGAACGGCCGATCATGATCGGCGATCTGATGATCCATACATCCGGCCTGTCCTACGCCTTCCTGATGCAGACCGAGGTGGACGCCTACTATCGCGCCAACCGGATCGACTACCAGAAGTTCGAGGGGGACCTGGAGGCGTTCTGCAAGAAGCTGGCGACGGCGCCTCTGGTGTTCTCGCCTGGAGAGCGCTGGAATTATTCGAACGCGACGGACGTTCTGGGGCGCGTGGTTGAAGTGGCGTCGGGGATGAAGCTGGATGAATTTTTCGCCACGCGCATCTTCAAGCCGCTGGGCATGGACGACACCGGATTCCATGTGCCGGAAGACAAGATCGATCGCCTGATGGCCTGTTATGTACGCGACGACATCACCGGCGAAGTGACGCTTCAGGACAAGAAGGGAGCGGGTTCATCCTATGCCAAACCGCCGAACGTGTTGTCCGGCGGCGGCGGGTTGGCGTCGACCATTTCTGACTATCTGAAGTTCACGCAGATGCTGCTGGATGGCGGCGCATCGAACGGCGCGCGCATTCTGTCGCCGAAGACGCTGGAATTCATGCAGCTCAACCACCTGCCGGGCGGGAAGACGATCGCGCAGATGGGCGACAAGACGTTTTCCGAAGCCCGAATGGACGGGTCAGGATTCGGGCTTGGCTGGGCGGTGACGACGGACGTGGTGGCGACGCAACAGCCCGCGTCAGTCGGTACGTATTCGTGGGGCGGGATGGCCTCCACTTTCTTCTGGGTCGATCCGGCGGAAGACCTGATTGCGATCCAGGCGACACAGCTGGTGCCGTCTGGCGCCTACCCGATCCGGCCGCAGATGCAGCAGCTGGTCTATGCGGCGATCGACGATTAGGCGGGATCGGCGGACCGTGATCCGGTTCGGACCGATCGCACGATCTTGTATGAGACAGCGTATACAACTGAACCCGATGCGGGGGTCGCGCGGTTGAACTCCCCAGATTATATGCTACTAGTCGATGAATTCAGCTGTGGAGGGGGAGCATGAATTTCCATTTTTTGGTAGTCGGAGTTGCGTTGGCTTCAGCGCTGCTAACTAGCGAAGCGGCCGCTCAGTCGCGGACGCACTACGAGTTGGAGCCAGGGGGGCTCGAGCGGTGTGAGCGGATGGAGCGGAACTATTGGACTTCCGCGAACAGTTGGTGCAGCGACGCAGGGGGCGTGGATCGCGGTCGGTCAAGCGCTACATGCCGCAGGGATGGGGATACCCACGTGCGCGTGGAAGGCACTCAGACTTGCAACGGTGCAGGAGGCCAGGAAGTCAACGTCGGAGAACCTCGCCACGCCGGTCAATTGATCGACCGTTGTCACGTCCAGCCAGGTGGAAAAGCGACTTGTGATGAGAAGTTAACTGCGGACAATGTCTGCCGAAGACTGGACTATTCCTCGTCAGTCTCGCACTCGACTCGTAGCACAAATGAGCGTGTCCAGTGGCTCGATCGTAGCGGCGGAGGAGTAGGTTCGTTCTTAAGTCATCCGGAACGTGGCAAGAAGGATGTGCTCACCAACCTAGTCTGTCGGTCGTAGTAGTCGAACGGGCTAGGTATTGGTGCCCACACGGGCTCGCCACGCTAGCGCGCCGGCCCGACATCACCGCTTCCTGATTCTGTCAGCGCGTCTTCTGTCGCGGATTCCTGGGCGACGCCGTCTTTCACGTTCCGGAAATGGGCCGGGAGATTCTGCGCGCCGAGGTGCCAGAGGTAGCAGAGCGGATAGGTGGCCAGCACGGCGCAGACCATGGCCCAGCGCAGGGAGTCCTGGTCGAGCGTGGTGGTGGCGGTGAAGTGGTCCGAAAGCATGCCGACCAGCATCGGGCCGAAACCGAGGCCGATGGCGTTGAGGATGAAGAACAGTACGGCCGACGACATCGCGCGCATGGACGCCGGCACGAGGTGGTGCGTGATGGCGATCGACGGGCCGAGATAGATCGAGGCGCAGATCAGGCCGAGCGCGTAGCCGGTGAGCGCCAGCCAGCCGTTCGGCGCGAGCAGGCCGAAGATGAAGAACGGGCCGGACGCCAGCTTGCCGATCATCGGAACCCAGAGGAACCAGCGGCGGTCGGTGCGTCCGAAGCGGTCGGCGAGGTAGCCGCCGCCGATCGTTCCGGCCGCGCCGAAGATGCCGGCGGTAATGCCGTAGGTGAGGCCGATCTCCGTGCGCTCCCAGCCGTGAGAGCGCTCAAGATACGGCACCATCCAGTTGCCGACGCCGTACGTGACGAAGGTGCCTGCGCCAGTGGCGATGGAGTAGTAGCGGAACGACGTCAGCGACCAGAGCTTGCCGAAGGCTTCGGTGAATTTGAGTTTTTCCTTGGGCGGCTTGATGCCGGACAGGCCGCGCACCGGCTCGCGGATGGTGAACCACATCAGGGTCGCCAGCAGGACGCCGGGCAGGCCGACGACGAAGAAGGCAGTGCGCCAGTGGAACTCTTCGGACAGCCAGCCGCCAGCGACGTAGCCGGTCATGGTGCCGATGTAGACGCCGGCGGAATAGATCGCGAGCGCCCGGCCGCGTTTATCCTCCTCGTAGAGGTCGGAGAGCATCGCGTGGGAGGGCGGGCTTCCCCCTGCCTCACCGAATGCAACGCCCAGGCGGTAGGTCAGAAGCTGCCAGTAATTCATCGCGAGGCCCGAGAGCGCCGTGAAGCCGGACCAGATGGCGAGCGAGGCGGTGACGACGGTTTTTCGGCTTGTCGCATCGGCGATGCGGGCGACGAAAATGCCGACGAAGACGTAGACCAGGGTGAAGGACGTGCCGGTCAGCAGGCCAAGAGCGAAGTCGGAAATACCGAGCTCTTCCTTGATCGGCGTCTGGAGGATGTTGAGGATCTGGCGGTCAATGAAGTTGAACGCGTAGACGATCATCAGGATGAACAGGGCGTACTTCCGGTGTTTCCGGGCGTCGTCCATGTTCGTGATCTGGGATGGGCCCATCAGGCTCATACGTCGTTCCCCGAGTTATGTGTTGTTTTTCCATACCTTTCACATGGTCCAGCCGTCTGTCCACGGCATTCGCGCGCCATCATGATCGCGTTTGCGAGAGGGCGGTCGCATTATGTGCAATTGTGGAGGCTCAGGGCTGCCCACGCGAAGATGCGGAATGGCTCGTCATCGGACTCAAAGCGCTGCCGTGATGGGTGAGCGCGTCTGCGATAGCGCGCTGGCCGGAAGGCTACGGCTAGTTTTCCAGCGCGGCCTTCGCGCGACGGTCGATATGTCGTCGTGCGTCATCCGAACTCGCGAGGATGGCCCCTTCGACGTAGGAGACGCCATGACCGTACCGGGTTATCCGGCGGTGTTTGTAGGTCTCCGTAGCCGTCACCTCGGCGCCTTGCAGCAGGCTCTCAATTCTTTCGCCTGATGCGTCGGGCACCCCGTGCAAGTGTACATCGGCGCCGGAATGCTCCTTCAGGATTGCGACGGCGCGCTTCTCGTCGGCTTCGTTCCACGTCCGGACCCACAACAAGAGTCCGCCTTTCCTCAGTTGCTCTTCGACATAATCGGCATGGTTCTGTTCGATGATGGCGCCGAGAATCGATCCAATCGCAGCGCCGCCTCCACCGCCAATTGCACCTGCCGCCAGTACGGCGGCCAACGCGCCGCCGGAAACGACGACGGGCACAATTCCGGCAAGGACGCCAAGATAGATCATTCCGCCGATCACGGCGCCTTCCGCGCCTCCGCGGGTTTCAGTGGAGACGTACGCGATGGCCGGGGCTGCGGGGTCGTCTTCCAGAGATCTAACGGACTTGTAGGCGTGGCCGAGCTCTTTTTCGACGGCTTCGGTGCTGGCGAGCAGGCTGATTTCCGAGCGATCAAATCCGTTGCTCATCAGATCGTCGAGGGCGGCCTGGAGATCCTTCTCCGAACGGAACACGGCGACAGCTTCGCGCACGGCATATTTTCGGGCGGACATGACGAACTCCTTTCGTCACGAGGCTAGTCCCGCTGTTCTTCGATCGGTTTGATCTGCGTCAGCGCCGGATGGCGCGCGGCGCATAAGGTCGAGCCGACCACCATCAAAACCGAATGAGAAGCAGCGATGACACGACAGGCGTGGCTGAGAGCCATTTTCGCGGCAGCATGCGTCCTGTCTTTGACGGGATGCCACTATCACGGACCCTACCGGCATGGCCCCCTCGTGACCGGCGGCGGCGCGGTCTATGTCAGTACAAGGCCGCCGGCGCCTGTGCGCAGATCGCCCCCGCCTCGGCCGTCGTCCATGGCCATCTGGATCGACGGGTATTGGAACTGGACGGGCGTCGAGTTTCTTTGGATCGATGGGCGCTGGGACCCTAGTCCGCCGTCTGGACGAGTCTGGCAGTCCGCTGCAAGGCGGATCACGGCATCATCATGCTGGGCGCGGAATCCCGTCAGGACGACAACCGTCATCAGCGCGAACGCAAGCGTGTGTACATTCCAACCGACCTGGAAGCCCGCGTGGCCGCGCG
>JBHIWT010000091.1:0-13346 GCA_041987265.1 Hyphomonadaceae bacterium | reverse complement strand
CGCCGCCCTGAAAAAAGCCGCTTCGCCGGCCCAGCCCGCCAAGGTCATCAATGTCTGCTCGATCGACGGCATCACGCTGAACCCCTTGGAGACGTATTCCTATCACGCCTCCAAGTCGGGCCTGATCTACCTGACCCGCCGCATGGCCGCTCACCTTGTGCAGGACCAGATCGTGATGACCGGCATCGCGCCCGGCCCGTTCGGCTCGGAGATGAACCGCGCCGCCCGCGACAACGCCGAGGGCGTTGCGGCCCGCACGCCGCTCAAGCGCGTCGGCGTCGACGAGGATATGGCCGGTTGCGCCATCTACCTCGCCTCGAAGGCGGGCGATTACGTTGTCGGGGATACGATCGCCGTCGATGGCGGCTTGGCGTATGCGCGTCTGCCTACCGGCGGCCCGGCCAGCGTCGATTGATCAGATCGCTTCGGGCGACGTCACGGTTTCAGGAATGCGTGTTGGCGGCGGCGTATCCGTTCGCTGCACGGCGTTCCTGTCCCTGATGATGATGCGAACATTGCGCGCGGCAGGCCCGATTCTGGCCGGTCCCGCCTGAACGCGTGCGCCGACGCGCATGCGGTCCGCAGCGAGACCGCTCTCACCGAGATGCGCAGCGACCAGCTTCAGCCGGTCCAGCGCGAGCGCCATGGCGACTTCCGCCTCCGCAGGGTCGACCCAGGCTACGATATCGACACCGTCCGCATCGCAGCCAGATGCGACCTCGCCGACCCGGTTGATCAGGTCAATTGTCTCATCGGAAGGCAGATTCGCGCCGGGCGCGAAATAGACCGACACCGCACCGGTCGGGCACGGCTGCAGGTCTTCGCTGAGCGTCTCTGCGGCCGCAGAGCCAAGCGCCACCGAAGCGATTGTGGCGAACGCGAGCGTATATCGAACCGCCGTGAACATGCGTCTCCGCAGGGTTGGTATTGGTTACCCTGCTTCACTGCATTTCCGGCGCCGCGAACCGTCCGGTCGCACCCGCGCTATTCCCGGACGCTCGGCGTGATCTTCAGCGCCAGCCGTTCGCCGTTGCGCATGACCACAACATCCGCCTCCTCGCCGACCTTCAGACCATTCATCGCCTGCATGTAATCGTAGATATTTGCGAGTTGAACGCCGCCCAGACCGACGATGACGTCGCCCCCCTTGAGTCCGGCCTCAGCCGCTGGCCCGCCCTGCACGACGCCAGAGATTGCAACACCCTGCACGCCCTCGGTCGCATAATCTGGAATGGTGCCGAGGAACACGCCGGCAACCCGTCCCTGTGACTGCTCGTTGGCGATTTCGATGTAGTCGGGCGTCTCCTCAGATACCGCCTGCGAGCGCGCGATCAGCGACATCAGGCGGACGATCTGCACCATGCCCTCATAATTCAGCTTGTCCGCGGTATCGCGTGGCGAGTGATAATCCTCGTGTGCGCCAGTAAACGCCGCCAGGATTGGGACGCCGGAGATATAGAATTGCGTCGCGTCGGTCGGCAGATATGTGTCCGCCACCGTGGTCACCGGCAAACCAACGATTGCGTTCCGTTGTTCGATTTCGCGGCCCCAGACGCCGGATGACCCCACGCCCTGAAGAACAAGCGCGTCTTCCAGTCTGCCGATCATGTCCATGTTGAGGTAGGATGCGTAGACGCCGGTCAAATCTTCCCTGCCGGCGGCTTCGGCCGCCGCTTCAACAAAGTGCGAGGCGCCCAGTAGTCCAAGTTCCTCGCCCGACCACGCCGCGAACACGACATCGCGCGCCGCATTCAGCTTGCCGGCGTCCCTGTCGGCCGCCATCAGCTGTGCAATCTCGATCAGCCCGGCAACGCCCGAGGCGTTGTCATCGGCGCCAAAGTGAATGTCCGAGGTTTCGTCCGCCCGCGCCAGAGAGCCGGATGTCTCCCCACGCCCAAGGTGATCAACATGCGCCCCGATCGCAACTGGCGCAGCGCCAGCGGGCGCGCCAAGATCAAGGCGCGCGACAACGTTGCGCCCCGTGCGTCGCTCGAATTCCAGTGCGATCTCGCCCTCGATCGTCACACCTTCAATGTCGACGCCGCTGACCATGGCGCCGGAGTGCAGGCGCGCGGCCAGTTCCGCCTCGTCCGCGCCAGCGATCTCCAGCAAATCGCTCACCGCTTTCGCACTGACGCCGACCGCGGGAATGCCAGACGCGCCAGCCGAAGATTCGTAGGTCAGCCCGGGAAGTTCGTCCTTGTACTCGACATCAGGAGCAGGCGCGAAAATGATTCCGGCGGCGCCGCGCGACTGGGCGACAGATGTCTTGTAGCGCAAACCGGAATAGCGGGAGTAATGCGTTCGCGCGACGGAGCCGGCATCGTTCGGCAGCCCACGGTAGACGATGACCCAGCGCCCCTCGACATCAAGGTGCGCATAGGAATCGTATTCGTCGACGCCGTCGCCTTCAGGCGCCACAAGACCCCAACCGGCAAACACGACCTGAGCGGTGTCGATCTTACCCGCGCGCGAAAAGGACAATGGCCGCCAGTCCTGGTCCAGCGCATACACTTCCGCTTCCCGCCCCTTGCGCGCAACTAGGGCGTTGTCTGCGCCTAGTGAGACCCCGGCCGTGAAGTCGAATGTCTGAAAGTAACCACCATCATCCCCGGCGGGCGACAGACCAAGCGAGGCGAATGCATCGGCGACGTATTGCGTCGCCATGCGCTCGCCGGCGGTTCCGGTCAGACGCCCCTCCATGGCGTCGGACGCCAGCATGCCGACGTGTTTTTTCAGATCTGCGACGGTTATCTCTGAAGTGGTTTCGCCCATGTCTGCGGCGGCGAGACGGGCCGCCCCAGCAGACTCTGCCAACACGGCGCCATCCGCCGACAGACCCAGCAATCGGCGTGCCTCGGCATCGTTCCAGTCCGCGATGAAGATCTGCGACACGCCGGCGCTGGTGTTGTTCGAGGTCCACGCGATGCGGTCGCCCTCTGGGTGGAACATCGGCAGGCCGTCAAATCCCTTGCGATCGGTCACACGCACCGGATCCCGCATGCCTTTGGCGTCGACCAGATAGAGCTCGAAATTGTCGAAGCCGAGCAGATTGGTCGAAAAAATGATGTAGTCGCCCGAAGGGTGGAAGATCGGCGCCCACGACATGACCCCCAGATCGGTGATCTTGCGCTCATTCGAGCCGTCGGCGTTCATCGTGTAGACTTCGGCGCGCGCGCCATCCTCGGAAAAACGCCGCCAGATGATCTGCGAACCGTCCGGGCTCCAGAATGTGCCGCCGTCATATCCGGGCGCATCGGTGAGGCGTTTCACATTCGACCCGTCCGCATTCATGACGTAGACGTCCATGAACCAGGCCGGGTCCAGTTCCAGTTGCGCTTGTTCCTCCGTGCTGAGCTCTCGCTCGTAAGCCGCCCGATTAGATGCGAACACAATGCGCGAGCCATCCGGCGAGTAGGCGCCTTCAGCATCATAACCCAGTGCGTTGGTGAGGTTCACATACTTGCCTGTCGCCAGGTCGTATTCCTGAATCTCGTAGGTAGGGTCGTAGTCCCATTCATAGCGCCGGGTCTCGCCGCTTTCGCGGAACGCGATTTCGTCGGCCATCTTCTGTCGCGCGTCAGGATCGTCCTGTGTCGACGCAAACAGGACGCGACCATTGCCAGGATGCACCCAGCCGCAAGTGGTCTTGCCATGTCCAGGCGACACGCGCTGCACGTCGCCGTTCTCCAGATCCATCAGATACATCTGGTAGAAGGGATTGCCCGGTTCGCGCTCGCTCTGGAAAATCAGTTTCGAGCCGTCAGCCGAAAAATACCCCTCGCCAGCCCGCTTGCCGTCAAACGTGAGCTGTCGCTCGTTCGCGATCAGCGGAGCCGGTTCCGCGGCTTCAGTGCGCGCTGGCGCCACGTTCACCTCGGGATCATTCGGAGCGCCCTGACTTGCACACGACGCAGCGCCCACAAGACCCAACCCGAGGATCAAACAACGCAAGTCGTGGCGAAACATATGGGTCTCCAGGGGCAGCAAGTTCGACCCGTCGGTTCTAAGCAAGATGCGAAAGCTTTGCAAAACAACCGATCGTCAGAAGGCGCCCTGCGGATGCGCATGATGTCGCACGGTCGGTGGTGGGCCAGGAGGGACTCGAACCCCCAACCAGACCGTTATGAGCGGTCGGCTCTAACCATTGAGCTACTGGCCCGAAGCGGGCGCACCATACGCATATTTCGTCGACACGAAATCCCCTTCAGGAACAGCAACCGCCGCAGTACGTTGGCTTCACTGAGAACTCGCGCAAACGCCATTTCGCCGCCGCATTCACGGAGCGATCTGGGGCCAGGACGTATTGAAAGGACTGCCAGATGACCCGCATCGCCGGCGCGTTATGCGCCCTCCTCCTCGCCACGGCCTGCGCCAGCACGGCGCAGACCCAGCCAGCCTACGCGCAAAGCAACTCGCAGGTCTCATCCATGAACTCGATCCAGCCGGAAACCACCATCACCCTCAACGGACACGGCTCGGTCGATCGCGAGCCCGACATGGCTTCGGTCAATGTCGGTGTGAACGTCGAGGCGGAGACTGCTGCTGACGCCATGAGCGCGCAGGCGGAGAAGATGAACGCGGTGTTCGCCGCCGTGAAGGCGGCCGGCATTGCCGATCGCGACATGCAGACCAGCAATCTGTCGCTCAATCCGGTCTACGATTACAACCGCAATGACGGCGGCCCGCCGCAGCTGCGCGGCTACAACGCCTCCAACCAGATCACGATTAATGTGCGCGACCTCGATGAGTTGGGAGAAACACTGGACGCCATCGTCAAGGCCGGCTCCAACCAGATCAACTCCATCCAGTTCGGCGTCGACGATCCCAGCGATGCGCTCGACGAGGCGCGGGTCGCGGCGATTGGCGATGCGCGCCGCAAAGCTGACCTCTATGCGCAAGCCGCGGGATATCGGGTCGCGCGCATCGTCACGATTGCGGAAGCCGGAAGCTACAGTCCGCCGATGCCGATGGCGAACCGCATGGTGATGGCCGAGGCGGCGTCCACGCCGATTGCGCGAGGCGAAGTCTCGCTTACCGCCGACGTCTCGGTGACATTTGAACTGGTGAAGTGATGGCGCGCAGGAAAGGCGGCGTTACTCCACGCCGCTGATCTGCTCGTTGCGCTCGTTCAGCATGACGACGTCCGGTGCGTGCTGCTTGGCGGACTGCTCGTCCATCTGCGCCCAGGCGGCGATGATCACACGATCGCCCATCTGGAAGTGCCTGGCCGCGGCGCCGTTGATCCCGATCGTCTGGGAACCGCGCGGCGCCTCGATGGCGTAGGTCGTGATTCGTGCGCCGTTGGTGATGTTCCAGATGTCGACGCGCTCGTGCGGCAAGATGTTGGCCGCCTCCAGCAGATCCTGATCGATCGAAACGGACCCCTCATAGTGCAAGTCGCACTGGGTAACCGCCCCGCGATGGAGCTTGCCTTTCATCATGGTGAGGAACATTCATCCCCTCCCGAAAACCGCCGAACCGATCAGCCGTTGATACGTGGGATGAAGTTTCCCCACAGTAAAGAGCCCGCTACTGCGAAAAACAGGCCGCCGCGATATAGTCGGGACGCGCCGTTGCGTAAAGCGGCGGCGACAGCGCATTGTAATTGGGCGCCGTGCGCGTAAAGCTCGACCCGCCCCCAGCACCCGTCCGGAGCCTTCCGATGCCCCACCGATTTGAGACTGTAGACGCCAACGGCTGCAACATACGGGTTGCGGCTGAAGGCGAAGGACCGCTGGTCCTGATGGTGCACGGCTGGCCCGAGAGCTGGTATTCGTGGCGTCATCAGCTCGGCCCGATCGCCGACGCCGGCTTCACCGCTGCCGCCATCGACGTCCGCGGATATGGCGGATCGGACAAGCCCTACCCGATTGAAGACTACGCGATGGAGCACATCGTGGCGGACGTGCAGGCGGTCGCCGACAAGCTCGGCGGCGGCAAGGCCATCCTGATTGGCCACGACTGGGGGGCGCCGATTGTCTGGAGCTCCGCCCTTACAGACCCCCTCCGCTTCCCCGCCGTGGCCGGTCTGTCGATCCCGTTCATGGGCAAGGGAAAGGCGCCGTTTATCGACATCGCGCGCAAGCTCTTCACTGACAATGGCTTGTTTTTCTATCAGATTTACTTCCAGGACGAAGGCGTCGTCGAAGCCGAGGTCGAAGCCGACATGCGCTCGGCGCTACGCAAGATCTACTATTCCATCTCCGGCGACGCCCCGCCCGGAACCTGGCCCCACGACAAGAAACACGGCGCGAAACTGCTGGATGGCCTGGTCGATCCCCAGACGTTCCCATCCTGGCTGTCGGCGGAAGACATCGACTATCTGGTCAACGAGTTCGAAACCTCCGGCTTCCGCGGTCCCATCAATCGCTATCGAAACTTCCACCGAGACTTCGAATGGATGGCGCAATTCGATCGTGAAAAGATCGATCAACCGTCCCTGTTCATCACTGGCGACAAGGACATGGGTACGATGATGTTCGGGCGCGATGTCGAGACCAGGATCCGCGAGCACCTCACTGACCTGCGCGGCTTCCATGTCCTCCCCGGATGTGGCCACTGGACCCAGCAGGAGCGCCCCAAGGAGGTGACCGCACTGCTTGTGGATTGGCTCAAGGGTATTTAGCGCAGGGGCATTGACGGAGCCCGGGCCGATCCTGCAATTCTCGCGTGTCGGCGTTGGTCATCTCTGGTGCTGGCAGGACAGATTCATCCCCTGCGGGAGAGAGCGGCTTTCGGGCCGCCGCCGAAGGCGCAACCGCCCCGGAAACGCTCAGGCACCCAGGACCGCTGGGGGGAATACAACGCTGGAAAGCGCGGGCCGGAGAAACACCGTTCCGCCGCCGAAGGAGTAAGCGGTCGCCCGGACCAAAGGGAACCGCGAATCTCTCAGGTCATTCCGACAGCGGGGGCGTGGCTGCAGACGCAGCCGGGCCTGCTTGTTGGAGACGGATTTGGCGCACGGCGATCAAACCAATGTACGAACGACGCCGCTGAACGCGCTTCACAAGAAGCTGGGCGCGCGGATGGTCGAGTTCGCCGGCTATGAAATGCCGATTCAGTTCGAAGGCGTGATGGCCGAACACAACTGGACCCGCGAACATTGCGGACTTTTCGACGTCTCGCACATGGGGCCGTGCTTCCTGGAACTCGCAGAGGGCGTCAGCAGCGATGCAGCCGCGCATGAGAAGATCGCATCGCTGATCGAACGGCTTGTTCCCAGCGACATCATAGGGCTTCCGCCCGGCAAGGCGCAGCTGACCGTCCTGTTGAATGCGGAGGGCGGTATCCTCGATGACCTGATCATCACCAGACCGGCGGACCCCGCGCAGAACGGCCGCCTCTACATTGTCGTCAACGGCGCAATGAAGGAGCAGGACTGGGCGATCTTCGAATCCGAGTTTACTGGCAAGGCGCGACTTGCGCGCGCTGACGATCGCATTCTTGTAGCGCTGCAGGGGCCGAAGGCGGTCGCTGTCGTTGCTGACTATTTCCCGCAGGTCGCCGATCTCACCTTCATGCAGTGCGTCAGCCTGCCTTGGGGCGGCAATGAAGTCTTTCTCTCTCGCTGCGGCTATACTGGCGAAGACGGCGTCGAGCTGCTGCTTCCGGCACAGGAAGGTGTTGAACTCGTCGAACAAATGCTCGCCGATGAACGGGTCAAGCCTATCGGGCTCGGTGCGCGCGACTCTCTCAGGCTCGAGGCCGGACTATGCCTCTACGGGCACGATCTCGATCCCGAAACGTCGCCAATCGAAGCTGGGCTCGCATGGACCATTCCGGGGCGCAGGCGCGAGGCCGGGGATTTTCCCGGCGCCGCGCGTATTCTCGAAGAGATCGCCAACAAGCCTTCGCGCAAACGTGTGGGCGTCCGGCCGCTGGGACGCGCACCTGCGCGCGAAGGGACCGAAATTCAGTCATCGGACGGAAAGCCCGTCGGAACGATCACGTCTGGCGGATTTGGCCCCACCGTGAATGGCCCAGTCGCCATGGGCTATGTCGAAACCGAGTTCGCCAGGAAAGGCACGGCGCTTCAGTTGATCGTTCGCGGGAAGGCGATCGAGGCTGAAGTCGCGCCGCTCCCTTTCGTCCCCCACAATTACCAACGCTGAGGATGACCGCATGACCATCTACTACACCAAGGAACACGAATGGGTTTCGGTCGATGGCGACATCGGCACGGTTGGCGTCACGACATACGCCACCGAGCAACTTGGCGATGTCGTGTTCGTCGACTTGCCTGAAGTTGGTCGTGCGGTCGAACAGAACGCGGACATGGCGGTCGTTGAAAGCGTCAAGGCCGCATCTGACGTCTACGCCCCGGTCTCCGGTGAGGTTGTGGAATCAAACGACGCCCTGACCAGCGCGCCCGAAACCGTCAACGCCTCACCGGAAGCGGACGGCTGGTTCTGCAAGATCAAACTTTCGTCGCCTGACCAGCTGAAGGCCCTGATGGACAAGGCCGCCTACGACCAGTTCTGCGAGAGCCTTTAATGCGTTACCTGCCGCTTACGCCCGACGACCGCAAGGACATGCTGAACACGATCGGCGCGTCGTCGATTGATGATTTCTATGCTGATGTTCCGGCAAGCGCTCGTCTAAAGGTGCCGATCGAAGGCCTCCCGCCTCACCAAGGCGAGCAACAGGTCGAGCGCCAGCTGTCCAGGCTCGCGGCGAAGAATCGCGCCGCGTCCGAAGGGCCGTTTTTCGTTGGTTGCGGCGCGTACAAGCACCACATACCCGCGAGCGTCGATCACATCATTCAACGCTCGGAATTCCTGACGTCCTATACGCCCTACCAACCCGAGATCGCGCAGGGCACATTACAGTCGCTGTTTGAGTTCCAGACCCAAGTCGCAGCCCTCACAGCGATGGATGTCGCCAACGCCTCGATGTACGACGGTTCCACCGCCTGCGCGGAAGCGGCAATCATGGCTTGCCGTGTTACGCGCAGAAAAACCGTCATCCTGTCCGGCGGCCTGCACCCTCATTACGCCGATACGACACGAACGGTGTGCGAAGCTGCCGGTATCAAGGTGATTCAGCTGCCCGCCGCGATCGACGACGAGGCCAGAACGCTTGAAAAATTGTCCGACCAGACAGCCTGCATCATCGCCCAGAGCCCAAACGTCTTCGGGACGGTGACCGACCTCTCCGAGATTGCTGACGCAGCTCATGCCGAAGGCGCCCTGCTCGTCAGCGCGTTCACGGAAGTCGTGTCGCTTGGACTTATCAAGCCGCCGGGCGAAATGGATGCCGACATTGCGATCGGCGAAGGTCAGTCAATTGGCGTTCCGCTCGGTTTCGGCGGCCCGTATGTCGGCTTGTTCGCATGCAAGTCGAAGTATGTCCGTCAGATGCCCGGTCGGCTTGCCGGCGAGACGGTCGACGCCGATGGAAATCGTGGCTTCGTCCTGACGCTGTCGACGCGGGAACAGCACATCAGGCGCGAGAAGGCGACATCCAATATCTGCACGAACTCCGGCCTGTGCGCCCTTGCTTTCACGGCGCATATGACTTTGCTTGGCGAAAAGGGACTCGTGCGCCTCGCCCGGCTGAACCACGACGCCACGTGCGATCTGGCCGACGCGCTGGCGAAGGTGAAGGGTGTCAAGATCCTGACCCCGCGCTACTTCAACGAGTTCGCATTCCGCACAACCAAGCCCGCGGACAAGGTGCTCGAAAGCCTTGCCAGGCAGGGTGTCGTCGGCGGCGTCCGCGCGGCGCGCCATTACCGGCAGGAATCTCACGCCGACGACGTCATCATTACCTGCGCCACGGAATGCGTCACCAAGGCGGACATCGAATCCTACGCGGCAGCCCTGTGGGAGGCGCTGAAATGACCATGAATTCCCAGGGGCGGCCAACCAGCCCTATCGCACCTTCATCCGATCCATCCGCCGTCTCGACGGTTTCCGGCTCGAAGGGGCTGCTTCAGCGCGAAGACCTCATTTTCGAGATCGGCTCGGTGGACAAGACCGGCGTGGACCTGCCGGAACCGGTTGGTAAGCGGTCGCGGTTCGGCGGCGTCGCGCGCGAAACGCCGGTAGGCCTACCCGGACTGTCGGAGCCTGAGGCTGTGCGCCACTATGTGCGCCTGTCGCAGAAGAACTATGCGATCGATCTGGGCCTTTTCCCGCTTGGGTCGTGTACAATGAAGCACAATCCCAGACTGAATGAGAAGGTCGTCCGCCTTCCGGGCTTCGCCGATGTCCACCCGCTGCAACCCCAGGCGACTGTACAGGGAGCGCTGCAGCTCATCGAAGAACTGGCCGACTGGCTATGCAAACTGACCAACATGCCCGCCGTCGCGATGAGTCCGAAAGCGGGCGCTCATGGCGAATTGTGCGGCATGCTCGCGATACGAGCGGCGCTGGACGCCCGAGGCGAGGCGGATAAGCGCAAGCGCGTGCTGGTTCCTTCCTCGGCTCACGGCACCAACCCGGCGACGGCCGCGCAATGCGGCTTCATCGTCGATGAGATCAAAGCCACCGCCGATGGGCGCGTCGATCTGGAGGACCTGAAGGCGAAGCTGGTGGAATCTTCGGACGTCGCGGGCATCATGCTGACGAACCCGAACACCTGCGGCCTGTTCGAACGCGATATCATCAAGATCGCCGAAATGATCCACGAGGCCGGCGGTTACTTCTACTGCGACGGCGCCAACTTCAACGCTATCGTCGGACGTGTGCGCCCCGGCGACCTCGGCATCGACGCGATGCACATCAACCTGCACAAGACCTTCTCCACGCCGCACGGCGGCGGCGGTCCGGGCTCGGGGCCGACCGTGCTATCCGAAGCGTTGGCGCCCTATGCTCCGGTTCCCTTCATCGTGAAGGGCGAGGACGGGTATCGGTTTGTCGAGCATGCGGGTGAAGGTCTTGCGGCGGAGAGCCTTGGCCGCATGTGCGCTTTCCACGGGCAGATGGGTATGTTTGTCCGAGCCCTCGCCTACATGATGAGCCATGGCGCCGACGGACTCCGTCAGGTTGCAGAAGACGCCGTGCTCAACGCCAACTACCTGCTCGCGCGGCTCAAGAACGACATGACGCCAGCCTTCGAAGGCTATTGCATGCACGAGGCTTTGTTCTCGGACGCCTTCCTGAAAGGGACGGACATCGAAACGCTCGACATCGCCAAGGGACTGATCGACGAGGGTTACCACCCGATGACGGTCTACTTCCCGCTGGTTGTTCACGGCGCAATGCTGATCGAGCCGACGGAAACCGAGTCCAAGGCCGAACTGGACCGGTTTGCCGATGCGCTTGGATCGATCGCGCGACGCGCAGCGCAGGGCGATACGAGTCTGCAGACGGCGCCTCATCTCGCGCCACAGCGGCGTCTTGATGAGACCCTCGCGGCGCGCGCGCCCCGGTTGAAATGGACACCACCCGCCGAAACGCTGCAGGCTGCCGAGTAAGCCGCTGGACCTCGCCGCCTAGAGGCCAGCCGAGACGGCGATCCAATAGGTCGCCATCGCCGCGACATACGCCAGGGCCATCAGGTAGCCGAACATGAACGCGGTCCACTTCCACGAGTTCGTCTCGCGGCGAACCGTGGCGAGCGTCGCAAAACACTGCGGCGCGTAGACATACCATGCGATGAACGCCAACGACATCGGCAAGGTCCATGCACTGGCCAGCGTCTGCTGCAGCATCTGAGAGGTTTCATCGACGTCGCCGCCAAGCGAGTAGATCAGGCCAAGCGAAGAGATCGCCGCCTCGCGCGCTGCCATTCCAGGGATCAGCGCAACGACCATTTCCAGGTTGAAGCCGATCGGAGCAAAGATCGGCTGCAGGAAGCGGCCAATGATGCCGGCAAAACTACCGTCAAGGCCAGCGCCGCCATTGGGGAAGGTCGCGAGGAACCACAACAGCACAGTTGTTGCGAAAATGATGGTGCCGGCCCGCTTGAGAAACGCCCAGGCTTTTTCGAGCAAACCCAGGAAGAAGTCGCGCGCAGCCGGAAGCTTGTATGTCGGCAACTCCATGATCAGGGCCTGCGTCGGCCCTTTGGTCGCCGTGCGCCGCAAGACAAAGGCTACCGCAACAGCGCTGACGATCCCGATCATATAGAGCGCGAACAGCACCAGCCCCTGCAAATTGAAAGGCCCGACCATCTGCCCCGGGATGAAGACGCCAATCAGCAAGGTGTATACCGGCAATCGCGCCGAGCAGGTCATCAGCGGCGCCACCATGATCGTGGTGATACGGTCACGCTCTTCCTCGATTGTGCGCGCCGCCATAATGCCGGGAATTGCGCACGCGAACGACGACAGGAGCGGAATGAAGGCGCGTCCGTTGAGGCCGACCCGCAACATCAGCTCGTCCATCAGGAAAGCGGCGCGCGCCATGTAGCCCGACGCCTCCAGGAACAAGATGAATGCAAACAGAATGACGATCTGTGGCAGGAAAACCACGACTGAACCAACGCCGTTGATTACGCCATCGATGATGAAACTGCGTAGATACCCGTCACCGAGACTTGGTTCGATCACGCCTTGTACCCAGGCGAACAGGCTCTCGATTCCGTCCATTAGCGGTGTCGCCCAGGCGTAGACCGACTGGAAGACAACGAAGAGCACCGCAAGCAAGACCAGGGGACCCGCGACGGGGTTCAACAGAATGCGGTCGGCCTGGCGCGTCAGCCGGTTCATCGCCGGCTCGTGCACAATAACTTCGTCGGCAATCTGCCGCGCTCGTTTCTGAAGGGCAGCCAGACTCTCCTGATTCTCAGGCGGCCTCGCCGACTCGACCATCGCGCCGCTGGCGAAGACTTCATCGATCTTGCGGATCAGGTCAGCGCGCCCTGACCGTCGAGTGGCGCGTGTGGGAACAACCGGGACGCCGAGCCGCTCTTCCAGTTTCTGGATATCCAGCTGCAGTCCGTCACGCTCGGCCAGGTCGATCATGTTCAACGCGAGGATGACCGGGCGGCCGAGGTCCTTGAGCTGCAGCACCGTGTGAAGGTGTGTGCGCAAGTGAGCTGCGTCAGCCACGAGGATCATTGCGTCAGGCGCCGGCGCGCCGTCGTGCCTGCCCTGGATCGCGTCAAGCGCAACGCGTTCGTCTGTCGAGCGCGCCTCAAGCCCATAGATGCCCGGTAGATCGACAACGTCGATGACCGCACCGCCATCGGTCTCAAGTCGGCCGATCCGCGTTTCGACGGTCGTGCCGGAAAAGTTGGCTGTCCGCGCGAGCCCGCCGGTCAGACCATTGAACAACGTGGTCTTGCCGCTGTTGGGAGCGCCAACCAACGCTAGTCGGATTGTACTGGCTGTCACTTAGACGGGCTCCACGTGAACAAGCGCTGCTTCACGTTTGCGGAGCGCGATCAGGGTACGG
>JBHIWT010000090.1:0-13447 GCA_041987265.1 Hyphomonadaceae bacterium | reverse complement strand
ACTGATGGAGATCGACGGCGTTGGCGAAACGTCGGTGGCCTACATCCGCGCGACGCACCGGCTGCTCGCGCTCGCGTCGAAGGACGCGGTGAAAGAGCGCTCCGTGATCTCGAACTGGGCCGCCCTATTGAACTATGTGCGCACCGAGATGCGCCACGAAAAGACCGAACAGGTGCGCGCGCTATACCTGGACCGCAAGAACAAGCTGATCGCGGACGAGGTTGCGGGGCGGGGGACAGTCGATCATGCGCCGGTCTATCCGCGTGAGCTCGCCCGGCGCGCGATCGAGCTGTCGGCCTCGGCCGTTATCCTCGTGCACAATCATCCCAGCGGCGATCCAACCCCCTCGCGCGCCGACGTAACCATGACCCGCGAGATCGTTCAGGCGCTGGAAGCCCTGGACATCAAGCTGCACGACCATCTGGTCGTCGGCGCGGACGAGACAGTCAGCATGAAGGCGAAGGGACTGATCTGATCCATCACGCGGCTTTGTGCACCCGCGACGAGCGATTCTACCTTGCCGACCTGTAATTCGCGGATACGCTGCCTCCCAATTCTGGCGCGCAAGACGCTGGTTGGGAGGAAAAAATGGCCACACCGGTAGCTTCGGCGTCTCCGGCGCCGGATGGCGGCACTAGTTTTGGCACCCGGCAGTATCGCGGGTACGTGCTGCTACTGTTGACGGGTGTTTACACACTCAATTTCATCGATCGCAGTTTGCTAGGCGTTATCGCCCAGCCGATCATCGAAGAATTCGGCCTTTCCGACACCCAGTATGGATTTTTGAACGGCCCTCCGTTCGCGTTGTTCTACGCCTTGATGGGCATTCCGATCGCGATGATGGCGGACCGCTACAATCGCGTTGCGATCATTGCGACTTGTATCTGCATCTGGTCGGTGATGGCGGCGCTTTGCGGGCTCGCCAACAGCTTCATTTTCCTGCTGTTCTGTCGCGTCGGGGTCGCGATTGGCGAGGCGGGTGGAACCCCGCCGGCGAACTCGGTGATCGCGGACTATTTCAAGCCGAAGAGCCGCGCCAATGCGCTGGGCATTTATGCGATGGGCGTGACGATCGGCACCGCGCTGGCCAACGGGTTTGGCGGACCAATCTCAACACTGACCGGGCCGGCGTTTGGGGCCTGGCTCGACGGCATCGGGCTGGCGGGTATCTCCAGTATGTTCGACTGGTCGAATATCGAAGGCTGGCGGATCGCGTTTGTTGTGATCGGCGCGCCGGGCGTACTGATCGGCCTGTTGGTGGCGTTCACGATCAAGGAACCGCCGCGCGGACATTCTGATCCGCCCGGTCAGCATCGTGTGCAGAAGGCCAGCGTCAGCGAGACCCTCAAGGAACTTGCGTCCAAGCCGACATTCTGGACGATGTCGATCGGCGCCGCGCTGGTTGCGTTCGTCGGTTATGGTCATTTCGGTTTTCAGGCCCCGATGGCGCAGCGTGTAGCGGACATTGGCCGCGGTGAATTTGCGCTGCAGTTCGGTGTGCCGCTCGCCCTGATTTCGGCGCTGGGCACATTCCTTGGCGGCTGGCTCACCGAACGGGCGTCCAGCAAGTACCCGACCGCAGCCTGTTGGATCCCCGCGGCAGGTCTGCTTGCTTCCATTCCGCTCTATCTGGTCGCGTTCTGGCAGATCGATCAGAATGTGCAGCTGTCCCGCATCATCTGGGCGTTCGCGGTGGCGTCGCACTATTCCTACCTTGGCGCGCAGTACACGATTGGCCAAGGTGTTGTGTCCCAGCGTTCGCGAGCGTCCGCGATCGCGATCCTTCTGTTCATCGTTGCGCTGGTCGGTAATGGGCTGGGTCCGCAATTCGTCGGCATCATGTCGGATGTCTTCATGAACATGCACATCGTCGGCGCGGGCATGGGTGATGTCCTGACCAACGATATCTGCCGCGCGCCTGACCTCTCTGCGCTGACAACCGAACAGCAGGGCGTCTGTCAGGCAGCCTATGGTGCAGGCGTTCGCAACTCGCTCTATGTGACAACGCTGTTCTTCATCCCGGCGGCGGCAGGATTCCTCCTCGCGGCCCGGACTTACAACAAGGACCTTGTCGCGCGGCCGATCTAGAACCTGGCTACGCCTCGGCAGGCGACAAATCCGCTTGCCGAGGCGCAGCACGAACTGCGCACGCGGCGGGAAGAGCGTCGTTTTGGGGTGGATATTGGCCCGGCCTTCTCTAAGGTCGCGAAAAACCAAACGGCAGACCAAGAATTCTGCCACAGGGGAGGATAGAGTATGGGCGCGCCAACCGCTGCAGGAGCGGCGTCTGGGACCGATGCATCCCAGGGTCATCTAACCGGATATGGATCACGCCCCTACAGGACCTACGTCCTGACGGCGCTACTGGTCATCTACATCCTCAACTTCGTAGATCGCAGCCTGCTGTCGATTGTCGCGCGCCCGCTGCGCGCAGACATTCCGATGTCCGACACGGCGTTCGGTCTTCTGACCGGTTTTGGCTTTGCTTTCCTCTACACATTCCTCGGCCTGCCAATCGCCAGGATCGCCGAGCGCAAGAACCGCGTCATCATCATGGCGATCAGCCTCGTGATGTGGTCGGTCATGACCGCCCTTTGCGGATTGTCGCAGGAAGTCACGATCGGCAGCCTCGTCATCGGCGGGTTCTGGATATTGCTGGTATGCCGGATCGGCGTCGGCGTCGGCGAGGCAGGCTGCACGCCGCCTGCGAACTCTCTGATCGCGGACTATTACCCACCGGACAAACGCTCGACCGCGCTCGGCTTCTACGCCATGGGCGTGACGCTTGGAACGACGGTCGCCAGTCTCATCGGCGGCCCGATAACGGACGCGTTTGGCTGGCGAATGGCCTTCATCGTGCTTGGCCTGCCGGGCGTCGCTGTCGCGGCGATCATGTATCTGACCGTCAAGGAGCCGCCGCGCGGATTCTCCGACCCTCCCGACGCCAAGCGTGTCGAAAAAGCCAGTCTGAAGGACGGGCTTCAGGAGCTGTTCACCAAGCCGTCATTCTGGACAATGACGGCGGGGGCGACGATCGCTGCGTTTTGCGGATATGCGATCGCCAACTTCCAGTCTCTCTATCTTCAGCGCACGTTCGAGATCACAGCAGGGCAGGCCTCTCTCTGGTTCAATGCGCCGTCTTATGCGGCAGGCGCCGTGGGCACGATCCTGCTGGGCTGGCTGGCCGAAAAACTGCGGTCGCGATCGATCACCGCCATCGCATGGCTGTCTGCCGCCGGCCTGTTCCTTTGCGTGCCTTTCTACTTGTTCGCCTTCAACTCGGGGAACATGACTCATGTCCTGATCGGCATCGCTGCGGGGCATTTCATCAAGTACGGATACCTTGCGGCGCAATACACCATCGGACAGGGCGTGGTCTCGATGCGAGTCCGGGCGACCGCGACCGCCGTTCTGCTATTTGTCGTCAACCTGATCGGCTATGGGCTCGGTCCGTTGTTCATCGGGACAATCAGCGACGCAAAGTTTTCCAGCGACCTGCGGACGGCGGGTTACGAAGAGATCGTCACGCGCAGCAAGTGCGACCGCGCCCAGTGCGATGTGCTGCGCGCCAAGATCGCCTTCCGGAATGACAATAACGGCGCCGAGCTTTCGCAGGCAGGCGTGATGGACGTTGTCGGAGCAGTGACCGACCCGCGTGACCCGAGCGTCTCTTGGGCGCTTGACGAGGCGCAATACGCCTTCTGCGAGGAAGCGAACGCGTCGAGCACGCGCTTGGCCATGCTGATCACGTCGCTGCTTTACGCCTTCGGCGGCCTGATGTTCCTCTTCTGCATGTTCACGTTGAAACGGGATCTTGTGGCCAAATAGGTCTGCTGGCATTTGCCAGCCGACCGAAGCGCAGCTAAACCCCGCCGCATCCACGGATGAGAGGGAAGCGGCTCGATGATTCCACGCTATGCGCGCGCCGAGATGGCCGAAATCTGGACGCCAGAATCAAAGTACGGAATCTGGCTGGAAATCGAGACGCTGGCCGCCGAAGCCATGGCGGAGCTCGGCCAGATACCGGCTGAGGCCGCAAAATCGGCGCGAGACAAGGGCGCGTTTGACGTCGAGCGCGTCGATGAGATCGAGCGCGAGGTCAAGCACGACGTCATCGCCTTCCTGACCTCTGTTGCCGAACATGTCGGCGAGGATGCGCGTTTCCTTCACAAGGGCATGACGTCTTCGGACGTCCTTGACACCTGCCTCGCCGTCCAGCTTGTCCGCGCCAGCGACCTTCTGCTCGCCGGTGTCGACAGGCTGCTGGCTGCGCTGGAAAAGCGCGCCTTCGAGCACAAGCTGACGGCCACTATCGGCCGCTCGCATGGCATTCACGCTGAGCCGACAACATTCGGGATCAAGCTGGCCCGCTTTCACGCGGAAATGGCGCGAGGGCGCAAGCGGCTCGAGGCGGCGCGAGAGGAAATCGCGACATGTGCGTTGTCGGGCGCAGTCGGAACCTTCGCCAACATAGATCCCCGCGTTGAGGAAATGGTCGCTGAAAAGCTGGGTCTGGCGGTCGAGCCGGTCTCCTCGCAGGTCATTCCGCGTGACCGCCATGCGGCCTTCTTCGCGGCGCTCGGCGTGGTCGCATCCTCAATCGAGAACATCGCGACCGAGATCCGCCACTTGCAGCGCACTGAAGTGCTGGAGGCGGAGGAATACTTCTCCGAGAAGCAAAAGGGCTCCTCGGCGATGCCTCACAAGCGCAACCCGGTCCTGACCGAAAACCTGACCGGCCTTGCCCGTCTTGTGCGTTCGGCCGTTGTGCCTGCGCTGGAGAACGTCGCCCTCTGGCACGAGCGCGATATCTCGCATTCGTCTGTGGAACGCGGCATCGGTCCTGACGCCACGATCCATCTGGACTTTGCGCTCCACCGCCTCGCCGGCGTGATCGAGAACCTGCTGGTCTATCCGGAGAACATGCTGGCCAATCTCAACCGGCTTGGCGGACTGCACAATTCGCAACGCGTCCTGCTCGCGCTCGTTGAGGCCGGCGTCTCGCGAGAAGATGCTTATCGCCTGGTTCAACGCAACGCGATGAAGGTCTGGGCCGACCCCAACCGGGGCGAGGGCGATTTCCTGCGCAACCTCAAGGCTGATGAGGAAGTGGCGGCAAGGCTGTCCGACGAGAAGCTCGAAAGCCTGTTCGACCTCGACTACCACTTCAAGAACGTCGACGTGATCTTCACCCGCGTCTTCGGTCGGGCCTGAGTCCCTCAAAAAAGAGGGCCGGGTCGTTGGCGACCCGGCCCAGTTAGATGGCGGAGCGCAACGCAAAGAACCTAGCGTCGCTCGAACCTGAAATCACGCACGGGGGAACAATGCGCCCGGCGCAAGGCGGCCGATCGGGGAAAAGCGCCGCCGCGCTCGAATTTCAGGAGGACCAGCCGACGTCGCCGTCGCCTTCACCTGCGAATTTGCACACAAGGTTCAAAGCAAACGCCAACGCTGAAATACGGTTTGGCTACGCAACGTTCACCATGATTGCCTGCAAGCGGCGCGTTAACCACCGGCGGCCCGGCAGCACCTGCAGGGGGCGCACTCAGGCATGGTTAAGCGGACCGGCTCAACAATTGTCCGGTCGGTGAATAAATTTCTGATCAGAACCTGAGGGGCCGCCGCTATTTCGCTTCGGCTTTCACCTGCTCGGCGGCGACGGCCATCAGCTCTTCCATCTGGCGGCGGATCTGGTGCTCGGACTGCTCCACGCCAGCCGAATCGAGGTCGCCCTGGACCTTGCGATAAACGTCGTCATCCCCAGCTTCCTCGAAGTCCGATTTGACCACTTCCAGAGCGTAAGCGTCTGCTTCCTCACCGCTTTTCCCCAGCAATTCGGCGGCCCAGAGACCCAGCAGCTTGTTGCGCCGGGCGGTCGCCTTGAACAGCAATTGCTGGTCGAGCGCGTATTTCGCTTCTTCGTTCTTCTCCCGTTTGTCGAAACCGCTCACGGATGTTCTCCAATTCCAGCTTGCGCGAGATCAATCTGCTGTCGATATACCCTCCAGACTAAGCAAAATCACCCCCGACAAGCATCGCCGCAGCGATGCGACGCATGCTAGGAATCAGGGTTGGCGAGCCCCGGGAATCATTGCCCGGACTGGGGTCCCGAAATCGCCAGCCAACTTGCCGGTCCCGCCGGCGCAGGAGACGACGTCAGATGGCCAAGCGCCGGAAGATCTACGAAGGGAAGGCGAAGATTCTCTATGAGGGTCCCGAGCCGGGAACGATCGTCCAGTA
This sequence comes from Hyphomonadaceae bacterium, assembly GCA_041987265.1. Classification (GTDB taxonomy): domain Bacteria; phylum Pseudomonadota; class Alphaproteobacteria; order Caulobacterales; family Hyphomonadaceae; genus IH12. Next base: position 7,207 of record JBHIWT010000090.1, on the reverse strand, counting down.
CTTCAAGGACGACGCCACAGCCTTCAACAACGAGAAACATGCGGTTCTCGACGGCAAGGGTGTGCTGAACAACCGCATCTCCGAATTCATCATGACGCAGCTGAACTCGATCGGCATGCCGACCCACTTCCTGCGCCGCCTGAATATGCGCGAACAGCTGGTGCGCGAAGTCGAGATCATTCCGCTCGAAGTGATCTGTCGCAATGTGGCGGCTGGATCGATGGCGAAGCGGTTGGGCATGGAAGAGGGCGCGCAATTGCCTCGTTCCATCATCGAGTTCTGCTACAAGAAGGACGAACTCGGCGATCCGCTCGTTCCCGAAGAATACATTACTGCGTTCAACTGGGCGTCCAATCAGGAAATCGACGACATGGTCGCGATGACCTTGCGCGTGAACGACTTCCTGACCGGCCTGTTCGCGGGCGTCGGCATCAAGCTGGTAGACTTCAAGCTCGAGTATGGTCGGCTCTACGAAGGCGAGATGGTTCGCACGTGCCTTGCAGATGAAATCAGTCCCGACAGTTGCCGGCTGTGGGATATCGCGACCGGCGAAAAGATGGACAAGGACCGCTTCCGCCGCGACCTCGGCGGCGTGACCGAGGCTTATCGCGAAGTTGCACGGCGCCTTGGAATCTTCCGCGACGAACAGGCAGGCGCCGAAATCGTCGCGCTGGAAACCGGTGGAGGGAAGTAGGGATGAAAGCGCGCGTTCACGTCAGCCTCAAACCGGGCGTGCTTGATCCGCAGGGCAAGGCGGTCGGAGACGCGCTTGGCCGCCTCGGATTCTCCGAAGTAGGCGAGGTGCGTGTTGGCAAGACGATCGAGCTTGAGCTTGAAGACGGTCTGGCTCCCGACGCCGCCGAAGCCCGCGTGAAGGAAATGTGCGAAAAGCTGCTGGCGAATACCGTGATCGAACGCTACGCGGTCGAACTGGTCTAGGCGCTCGCAACCGGCTTCCTGGCGACCAGAAACAGTGTCGGCCCTTCATGCGGAGCCCAGTCGTGTTCGATCTCGAACCCGGCATGCTTCATCGACTGGCGCAGTCCCGCCTTGGTAAACCTCCGGATCGGCGGCATCAGCGGCAAAGCGCCGATCAGGCCTATCAGCATTTTGACCGCAGTTGAGGATTCGCCGAGACAGGTCGTGCTCGAAACGAACAACCCGCCGGGTTTCAGGGTTCCCATCACCTGCGCGATGACCGCATCCTTGTCTTTGACGAGATGCAGGATGGAATGCCCCATGACGACGTCATAGGCCGCCCCGGGCAGCTTCATTTCGGTAATGTCGGCCTGCTCGAACGTGACGTTCTCGACGCCGGCGTCTGCCGCGCGCCCGCGCGCGATGTCCAGCATCTTTGCTGAAACGTCATACGCCTGGATGTGCCGCACGGTCGGTGCGTGCCAGACCGCAGTCGTACCGGTGCCGCAGCCAAACTCCATCACGTCCATGTCCGGCAGCAGATAGGACCGGGTGATCTCGAGCTTCTTTTGGTAGGATTCCTCGTCGCCCACCGGGGCCTTTGCATAGCCCTTGGCGGTCAGGTCGTAGAGGAGTGTAGAGGTGGCCATGCGGTGATCCAGTCATTGTGACCGGGTCAGCCTAGCCGCGACTGTATCGTTCGTCGATTAGAGGAAGCTCAGCCGGCCCCGCTAGTCGCGGGCTTCGTCCGCAGCCTCTTCAAGCGCGCCGCCGACGGCTTCAACGTCGCGGCCAAATCCCGCAATCGTATTGCAGGCAGACAGCGCCAGCGAACTTGCGAGGCAAATCGCAACAGCAAACTTTTTCATGGTCGGCGCCTTTCGTGTGCGCCCGCAGGCGCGTGTGACCCTTGGACGATTTGAGCGAAACCGGGCTTGCAGCGCAAGGGTCAGGTTGTCGCTAGCAATTACCCCTGCGGGAGGCGCCGCTTCCGCCGCAAAGCTCGACGTCGTTGCTGGCCGTGCGGGTCCGTCCGTCGGTGGCGTTATCGGAGGCGCGCGTCATCGCGTTGCCCAGGGTCTGAAGGTCTTCGCCGAAACCGCTGATCGTGTTGCACCCGGCCAGGGCGGCAAGGGCGACGGCGCTGAGAATGATCTTACGCATTTGGTCTATACGCTCCTGATTAGGTCCGGTTCCATGATGCTAAATCAGGGCCAAAATATGGGCGTTCTGGCGGTCCATTGAACCTCGCCTGAGGGGCGAGCGCGCCGATTTTGCCCCGATCCCTCGTCGCGCCGGAGAATCGCTGGTAAACACCGGCCCATGAAATCCGCCGTCATCGTCTTTCCCGGATCCAACTGCGATCGTGACGCACAGGTCGCGCTGTCGCAGATCACCGGGCAGGACCCCGCGATGGTCTGGCACAAGGACGCAGAGATTCCGGAAGGTACGGATCTGGTGCTCCTCCCGGGCGGTTTCTCCTACGGCGATTACCTGCGCTCGGGCGCTATGGCTGGAGCCTCCCCGATTGGCGACGCCCTGCGCCAGCACGCACAGCGCGGCGGCTATGTTCTCGCCATCTGCAACGGCTTCCAGGTCGCGACCGAACTCGGCCTGCTGCCCGGCGCGCTCCTGCGCAATGCCGGGCTCACCTTCATATGCCGGCCCCAGCCGCTGGAGATCGCCACCAATTCCGCATTCACGTCCGCCTACGGTACCCAGCGGGACGTCTCGTTCCCGATCGCGCACCATGACGGAAATTACTTCGCCGATGATGAGACGCTGGACCGTCTTGAAGGCGAGGGCAGGGTTGCTTTCCGGTATGTCGATAACCCGAACGGTTCCGCGCGCAATATCGCGGGCGTACTGTCGCAAAACGGTCGCGTGCTTGGCATGATGCCGCATCCGGAGCGCGCGATCGGCGGTCACGAGGGCGGCGCTGACGGCGTCAAACTGTTTGAAAGCGTCCTCGCCGCCGCCTGACGCGTGTCAGCGTGAACCGCTGGCGGATCCGGGACGTAGGAAATACGACCGTGGAGCGGGTGGGTGATGCGATGTTTCAAACTGCTGGTTTCGATCCTGATGGCGAGTTTGGCGGCGGCCTGCTCAGCCTATCCGGTGTCTGAGATGTCCGAGGCGGTATACGTCGAGGCGAACGGGATCGCCTCGCGGGTTGCGGAATGGGGATCAGGCTCACCGATCCTGCTGATCCACGGCGCGTCTTCAACGGTATCCGTGTTCGAGCCGACAGTGGCGCCGTTGCTTAGCCCCAGCCATCGGCTGGTCGCCTACGACCGGCCCGGGATGGGCCTGTCGAAGGACCGCCCCCAGGACGCGCACACGCTCAAGGTTCAGGCTGACGTCGCAGCAGGCGTGATCGGCGCGATGGACATGAACCGGCCAATCGTGATCGGTCACTCGTTCGGCGGCGCGGTCGCGCTGCGCCTTGCGCTCGACCACCCGGAGAAAGTTTCCGGCCTCATCCTCATTGGCGCGCCGGCCTACGACTGGCCCGGGGGCGTTGCGTGGCACTATCACTGGGCGGCGTCCCCGGGACTTGGCCCATTGTTCAACCACGTGCTCACGCGGCCTTTCGTCGGCGGAGCATTGAAATCCGGAGTTGAGGGGCTGTTCGCGCCGCAGGACCCGCCCGAGGGTTACATCGAGGCCAGCAATTCACGACTGGCGACCACTCCGGGCGCGCTGAGGGCGAACGGTCAGGATGTACGCGCCCTGAAGCAGGAACTGATCGCTCAAGCGCCGCGTTACAGTGATATCAAGCTTCCTGTCGGCATTCTGGTTGGCGACAGCGATGGTGTCGTAAGCCCTGAACTGCATTCAAGGCGCCTCGCTGAAACGCTCCCGAATGCGCGGCTTGAGGTGCTGGAAGGCGTAGGGCACGCGCCCCATGAGATCGCGCCGCAGACCCTGCAGGCGCTTGTCGATTGGGTTGCGCGACAATCGGGTGAAACTTTCTGATTGCGTCGCCTTGGCGCTTGAACTGGCTGTCAGAACCGCTAAATTAGAATGGTTCTAAAAACGGAGAATTCAGGATGGACATCGGAATCACGGAAGCGGACCGCAAGGCCGTCGCCGCAGCGCTGGAGCAGACGCTGGCAGACACCTACGCGCTCTATGGCAAGACCCACAGCTACCACTGGAACATTGAGGGCCCGCGCTTCTCGACCCTGCATGGCCTGTTCGAGACCCAGTACAACGAACAATGGCTGGCGCTCGACGAGATCGCCGAACGCATCCGCACGCTGGGCGAGTACGCGCCGTCGGGTGCGGCGATGGGCGAGAAAGCCGCAATTAAGCCCGATCGCGACGTCCCGGACGCGGAAACCATGCTGGCGAACCTGGTCACGGCGAACGAGGCGGTCGTGAAGTCCGCCCGGGCCGCCCTGAAGGTAGCCGAAAAGGCGGGCGATGACGCTTCTGCTGACCTGATGACCCAACGGATCGCGATCGCGGAAAAGACCGCCTGGATGCTGCGTTCCCATCTGGCCGGATAGCTCCTGGCCCGGCCAGTGTATTCAGCTTCGTCGGACCTCTGCGTCTGGCGAAGCTGCTTTTTTTGTTTGTCGACAGAGATTCGCCCGTGGCCGGTCGCTCGAACCACTCCAACAAAAGTCTGTGTTGTTGGGCGCAATCTTTCTCTGATGCACTGTCTTGACGGCCAGCTCGTGTAACATCCGTTACCCGACATTGGTTGAAGCTAAGAGGCAACGCATAGAATGAGGCAGATTGGAGCGATCCTCGTCGCGCTCGCAGCGACATCTCCGGTGTTCGCGCAGGCGCCCTCCGCCGACCTCTCGCGCACCCCGGACGGACGGCCCGACCTGCAGGGCGTTTGGGCCAGCCGCTGGCTGACGCCGGTCGAGCGTATTCGCGGCGAAACCGAACTCGTCGTCACGCCCGAACGCGGCGCAGAGCTGGCCAAGGAAATCCTCGAGCGCGCGGGCCACCCCCAGCAGATGGATCCTGAACTCGCCGCGCCGGATGCGGAGACGCTGGCGATTGTACGCGGAGAGTATCGCACTTCGCTGATCATCGCGCCGGAGGATGGTAAGCTGCCGCTCAACCAGGCGGGGCAGGCGGCGCGTGTCGCGTACATCAGCGGGCTGGATGGACCTGAGCAGCGCATGACGACCGAGCGCTGTATTGGCGGCATTGGTTGGGCACCGCTCCAGATCCGTACACACGCAATGCTGCGCGAGATCATCCAGACACAAGGCAACGTCGTTCTGCGCACGGAAGCGTATTCCGACGTACGCGTGATCCCGATTGATGCGAAGCGTCGCCCGGCGGAAGCCGCGCCGCACATGGGCGAGTCGGTTGGCCGATGGGATGGCGACACGCTGGTCGTCGAAACCCGCAACTACGACGAGGACCTCTCGACCCATGGCATCGTCACGGTGATGAGCCCGGACGCCATTGTGACGGAATGGTTCACCCCTGAATCAAACGACGAGATCGTCTACCGCTACACCGTTGATGATCCGGCCTATTATGACGAGCCGTGGACGGTTGAGTATTCGCTCACCCGCTCGCCGGAAAAAGTCTACGAGTTCGCCTGTCACGAAGGGAACTACTCACTGCAGCACATGCTCGCGGGCGCTCGTCACGAGGAACGGGCAGAGCTGAAGGCGGGGGAATAGGGCAATACGCGCACCCCCACGATGAATAGTGGGGAAAGTCTAGCATGGGCCAGACCAACTGATTAGCCGGTTGTGACACATGACGTTAAGGGAAGCCGCACTGCCGCCAGCGTAGGCGGCACCGCACCAACCCTGCGCCCGGCGATCGGTCAGTAGGCGGCGCTGGCGACCGCTTCTTCGGGCAGGCCTGACAGATACTTTTCCGCTTCGAGCGCCGCCATGCAGCCCATGCCGGCAGCTGTCACCGCCTGGCGATAGATATCGTCCGTGACATCGCCGGCGGCGTAGACGCCCGGCAGGTTGGTAGCCGTCGAATCCGGCTTCGTGACGATATACCCGCCCTGTTTCATTTCGAGCTGTCCGGTGAAGAGTTCGGTCTGTGGCGCGTGGCCGATGGCGATGAAGATGCCATGCACGGGCAGTTCGGTAACCTCGCCGGTCTTGACGTTCCTGAGCCGTGCTGTCGTCACCGATAGCGGGTCTTCGGCGCCGATCACTTCTTCCAGCGTCGTGTCCCAGATCACGTTGACTTTCGGGTTCTTGAACAGCCGGTCCTGCAGGATCTTCTCCGCACGGAAACTGTCGCGACGATGCACGATCGTCACCTTGTCCGCAAAATGCGTCAGGTGCAGCGCTTCCTCCACGGCGGTGTTGCCGCCGCCGACGACCAGCACTTCCTTCTGCCGGTAGAAGAACGCGTCGCACGTCGCGCACGCTGAGACGCCAAAGCCCTTGAACTTCTCTTCCGACGGCAGCCCCAGCCACTTCGCCTGTGCGCCGGTGCAGATGATCAGCACGTCGCAGGTGTAGATCTGACCGCTGTCGCCCGTGAGCGTATAGGGGCGCTTGGAGAGGTCGGCCTTCTGGATATGGTCGCCCACAATCTCTGTACCGACATTCACAGCCTGCGCGCGCATCTGCTCCATCAGCCACGGTCCCTGGATGACATCCGCGAACCCCGGATAGTTTTCGACGTCCGTCGTAATGGTCAGCTGGCCGCCGGGCTGGATGCCTTCGATCATCAACGGCTTGCGCAGCGCCCGCGCGGCATAGATCGCAGCCGAATATCCTGCCGGCCCCGAACCGAGGATAATGATCTCAGAATGTCGCGTCTCGGACATGAACAGCTCCACGCAGCGCACAGAATGGATTCGTCAGAGCCCTGTTATGGTTACACCGGGGCCCCGATGGAAGGGGCAGGGCGGAAAGTGCTGTGGGTGTTGAGGAATTCTCTCAGACGGCGGGTGCGGGATGTCGTTCCAGCAGCAGCCTGACGATCTCGTCCGCCGCGCGTTCCACTTCGCGCACAGGCTCGTAGGTCCAAAGGTCGATCTTCCCCTCAAACCACCTCGCCGCGCCGCGCTTGATGAAGCCCTGATGCAGCTTGTCGAATCGCGGCGATGAACCTTCCAGCCGGATGATGTGCGTCGGCTTCCCGAAATACGCCGGATCCGCCAGCATGTTGGCGGAATCCTCCGTAACCAGCGCCGCATCGCACAGCGACAAAAAGGCCAGGTAAGGGTTCGGCCCGTCCACCGCTTCGCTCTCCCAGAACGCAGCGCCGACTTCGCCCGCCATCGCCCGCACGCGCGCGCGGGCGAGTTCCGGCGTACGGCGAGAGACCGTGA
>JBHIWT010000089.1:0-13583 GCA_041987265.1 Hyphomonadaceae bacterium | reverse complement strand
GCCACCTGCTCAATATCGCGCTGGGCGTGGGCATCATCGCGCTGGTGGTAATGATGGTTCAGACCGGCGGGTCCGAACCGTGGATGTTCATCACCCTGACCGCTCTGGCCTTCATCCTCGGCGTGACGCTGATCATCCCGATCGGCGGCGCCGACATGCCGGTCGTGGTCTCGATGCTGAACTCGTACTCAGGCTGGGCCGCGGCCGCGCTCGGCTTCACGCTAGAGAACACGGCGCTGATCATCACCGGCGCGCTGGTCGGCTCGTCCGGCGCGATCCTGTCCTACATCATGTGCAAGGCGATGAACCGCTCCTTCATCTCGGTCATCCTTGGCGGCTTCGGCGGCGAGGATGCAGCCGCGGCTGGCGATGGTGGTCCGGCCAAGCCCGTGAAGATCGGTTCGGCGGACGATGCGGCGTTCATCATGAAGAACGCGTCCAAGGTGATCATTGTCCCGGGCTACGGCATGGCCGTGGCGCAGGCCCAGCACGCCCTGAAAGAAATGGCGGAACTGCTCAAGGAAGAAGGCGTCGATGTTTCCTACGCCATCCACCCGGTCGCCGGCCGCATGCCGGGCCACATGAACGTGCTGCTGGCCGAAGCGCAGGTGCCTTATGACGAAGTGTTCGAGCTGGAAGACATCAACTCGGAATTCGCACAGGCCGACGTCGCATTCGTGATCGGCGCCAACGACGTCACCAACCCGGACGCAGAAACCAATTCCGCATCGCCGATCTATGGCATGCCGGTGCTGAAGGTGTGGAACGCCAAGACCGTGTTCTTCATCAAACGCTCGCTGGCGTCAGGTTATGCAGGCGTCGAGAACCCGCTCTTCTTCCGCGACAACACCATGATGCTGCTGTCGGATGCGAAGAAGATGGTCGAGAATATTGTCAAGTCCTTCTAGGCGTCAGCGCCGCAGGATGATCCAGACTGCGTGGATGATGCCCGGCACATAGCCGAACAGCGTCAGGACGACGTTGATCCAGAAATGCGTTTTCAGCCCCTCCTGCAGGAAGACGCCAAGCGGCGGCAGGATGATGGCGAGCAGGACGGGGATGATATCGCCGCGGCTCTCGGTTTGGGTTTGCATGTTTGAACCTCCGGGTTGCACTTCCCGGATAGAACGCCTGCGCCGCGCGATGGTTCAAAAAGCCTGGGGCTAGTCGCCGAAGTCGGCGGCGCACTTGGCGCCGTGGGCGGCGAGCGTATCCGGTTCGACAGCCACCGCATCACTCGCCGCGGTGCGCGCCGCAGAGATCGCGCTTGCGACCTCCTGCTCAGACCGATTGACGGCGGCGCCGAGACGCGTGGCCTCCTGCCGGTTGCGGTCGCGTGCGGCTTCCACTTCCGGCGCGCTCGCCAGCCCGTCCAGCGGACGGCGGGTCCGCACACGGTCGAAGGCGACGCCAAGCGTGCCTGCGCACTCGACCGCCATGCCGTAATGTTCGGCCAATGGCAGCATCAGCGACACCGCTGCGCCGATATGCTTTTGCGGATTGGAGGGTTCCGGGCGAGGGTTTGCGCCGCGCGAAGATGCGGTCTTTGCATCCCATTCCGCGATCAGGTCCTTCTCCCAGTCGGCGATCAGGCCGAGCGAGGAATCGAACGCTTCGACCAGCGGCGCGCCGGACCGCAGCGCATGGTTGAACAGCGCATCGCCGAAATAGGTCCAGTCCCGCTCCGGCTGGCAGCCGAAGGATGTTTTGTCGGCGGCGGCAGCGGTGAGAACGATGCTGTTCGGATCAGAGAACGGCAGAATGAAATGCCCCGAGAAGCAGGCGGAAATGATCAGCACCTTGTTGCGCACGCCGGCGGAGGCGAGCGCGGAACGCAGATGATGAGCCCGCAAGGCGCCGCCCAGCCGGTTGAGTTCCTGCAGCGCCATGGATCCGTCCTGGGCGCCGTGGGAGGTGAGGAAGACGACGACGAGGTCTTCGTTCGGATCAATCACCGAACCGATCTTGCCGAGCGCGGCGTGAAGGTTGTTTGGCGTCGCGGCGGGATACTTCCGCTCCTGCCCCGGCTTGCCCGCTGACAGGATGATGGTGCGATCCATCGCGTCGAACCGGCGCGCCAGCATATCTGCGGCCTGTTCCGCCTCGCTTTCGAAGACCGGATCGTTCCAAAGGCCTGCGGACAGAACATAGGTGTCGGTCACGCCGGGGCGTTGCGGTGCGAGCCCGGAAAGCGCCTGGGCCATCAATTCGACCTGCGCCGCCGCTTCGTTGGGCGGTAGCGCGCGTTCGATCACGCCGAACTGGCCGTTGAACGGATCGCGCTGCTGGGCCACCGCCGGGGCCGCCAGGAACACCGAGGCGGCAAGCGCCGCGCAGGACCGCAGAATACCGGACATCATCAGAAACTATCCCTGTTCTGGCGATAACCTTCCCTATCCTGCCCCCGGCTTGCAAGCCTCCAGCAGACTGGGGGCCAGTCAGCCGCCCTCATCGCCCCCGCTCACCACCCGCATGGCGGCGCGCCGGGCGGCGACTTCTTCCGCCGTCGAGGGGCGCGGTGGATCGGCGTTCTCGGTCCTGGGCGCTTGCTGATCGGGCTCAGGAGGCGCACTGGCGGCCATATCTTCGTTGATGTCACGCGCTCGCGCCTTGCTGGCCGGCGCCTTGCGCTTGAATCCGGATTTCGCCCGCAGCGGCTTGCGCGGCTTGTCCTGCGCCTTGGTCTTGGGTCGGGTCTTCTTGTCGAGCACGCGCACGACCTGCGTCTGGCGCTGGGACAGCGCTTCTTCCAGCGAGCCCTTGGACGGGTCGCGGAACGCCGAACCATAAGTCTCCAACCGCGCCGAAACGCCGTCGACGAATTCCTTTTCCCAGTCATTGAGGTCCGGCGCATCGTCCGCCTGCGCGCGCTCCGCCACCTTGCGCAGCTTGCGCAGGGCCTTGCGGGTCTTGGTCTTGTCGACCTCGCGCGCCAGTCCAGCCTCCCGTTCGCCAACCTCCGCCAGGTTGGGGAAATTAAGCCGGGTTCCGCCTTGATGTCACGTTAAGCGCGGGAATCGGCCCTAGATCTCGCCAAGCGCCAGGAGATAGGTATCGAGCAGCGATTGTTGCTCCTCGCGCTCCTGACGGTCCTGCTTGCGCAACCGGATGACCGCGCGAAGCGCCTTGGTGTCATAGCCCATCGACTTGGCTTCGCCGTAGACTTCCTTGATCTGCTCGGCGACTTCCTTCTTTTCCTCTTCGAGCCGCTCGATCTTGGCGACGACCTGGCGCAGCTTCTCGCGCGCCGTCTCGTTCAGGCTCACTGCTGGCGCGCCGTCATCCATGACGTATCTCCGAAAAGCTGGAGCCAGCGCTCAGTCCGCAGAAGGCGCTAGGCTCGTGATTGGCAGGCTTGATCACCCAGAAGCCCACTTTAGCTGCGGGCTGGCGCGCCTCCAACGCGCGAGGACGGGCGCAAGCCGCAAATGTTGTGAATGATCGGGATCGAACGCAGGCGCGACGGCTAGAGCGGACGCCCTTCGACCTGGATGATCAGGCGCGCCTCGCCCTGTTTGGCGGCGGCCGCATGCGGGTGAATCTCCAGCACCTTGCGGTACGCGCGCAGGGCGGCGCCGGGCTCGTCAATCGACTCGAAGATCATTCCCAGACCCGTCCACGCGCCGAAATGGCGGGGCTCATGTGTCAGCGCGACTTCGAGGTCGGAAATTGCCTCGTCGTAATGCCCGTCATTGAAAAACAGCAGCGCACGGCGATTCCACGCCTCGGCATAGTCCGGCTTGATCCGGATCGCGCGGTCGAACATGTCGCGCGCAAGCTCCAGATCGGCAGTCTCGGTCGCCTCCACGCCGCGCAGCATCAGCATGTCGACAGTCGGGCTGCCCGACAGCAACCAGGCCTCCCAGATCTCTTCTTCGAGATTGGCCGCCTCGGCGGAGCTTTCGGTTTCGCCGAGTTTGTTGAGCAATTCCTGCGAGAAATTCGACTGGCGCTCGCCATTCGCTCCGTCGGCGACGCTCGCGGCGCCCTCCGACAGGGCTTCCAGCATCTCCCCGGTCGATACGTCGCGCCCGCCCTCGGACCCGCCGCACGCGGCCAGAACGGCTGCAACTAACGAAATCAGCAGAAAATTGCGGGAAACACCGGCTTTGCGCATGACCAAAGTATGCTGTCGCGCCGCGACAAGCTCAAGCCACACAACTGTGTCCAAAGGAAAAACCGCCGGGCTGGCAGATATCGCCTAGCCTTGCTTGGCCTTAAAGCGCGGGTCGGTCTTGTTGATCACGAACACGCGACCCCGACGGCGCACCACTTTGCAGTCGCGGTGGCGACCTTTGAGCGATTTCAAAGAACTTTTGACTTTCATGGCGCGTACTGCTGCAGATCGGGGAAAATTGAAGCGGTGCACTTATCGGCATCTCAAAGCTGTGTCAATCATGCGATGGCAGGGTCCCAAAACGCCTGTACGCCCTGCGTCATAGAGGCGTGAGGACCCGGTGACACCGCTGCAGGCGAGACGCAGCGATCAGGAGGAGCGAAACGCGATGAGGACTGGTGCGCGGCGGGCGGCCGGATTACTGGCGATTTCTGCGATTCTGGCGCTTGGCGCCTGCGAAACCCCCGTCACCAATACGCCAAATGAGCCGTCATCGCCCGGTTCGCCCGGCGCACCTGCGCCGCCGCCCGGCGGCGAAACCACCGCAGCCTTCGTGTTCGCCACCTCCGGGAGCGCCCAGTTCGACGGCTGGCGCGATACGTTCGCGGCCCGCGCCAAGGCCAGCGGCCGCAGCCCTACGGCCATCGAGTCCGTGCTTGAGGGCCTGATCCCGATCGAGGAGCAGGTGACCACCGCGGCCTTCGAGCAGGCTGAATTCGTCAAACCGATCTGGGATTACGCCCAGTCCGCCATGTCGCCGACGCGGATCGCCAACGGCCGCTCCAAGCTCGCAGCGACGCCGGACCTGTTCGCCGAGATCGAGCGCTCCTACGCCACGCCGCGTGAGATCCTCGCCGCGATCTGGGGCATGGAAAGCAGCTATGGCGGCTATATCGGCTCGTTCGACGCCCCTGCCGCTCTCGCCACCCAAGCGGCGCAGGGCCGCCGCCGGGACTTCAACGAAGGCGAGCTGATGGCGATCATGCAATTGCTCGAAGACGGCTCGGCGACGCGCGACCAGTTCCGCAAGGCGTCGTGGGCCGGCGCGGTCGGTCAGACGCAATTCATGCCGTCGACCTTCCTGGCCCACGCGCGCGACTTCGATCGCGACGGCCGCAAGGACCTCTGGAACAATACCGGCGACGCGCTGGCGTCGGCGGCGAATTATCTCACCGCATCGGGATGGCGCGAGGGTGAGCCGTGGGCGGTCGAGACGACGATCCCGCAGGGTTTCGATTTCAGCCTCGGCGACGGACAGAAGAAATCCGTGGCAGCCTGGAAGGCGCTTGGCCTCACCCCGGCGACCGCGCCCGCCTTCGCCAACAGCGACATTCTGCAGGCGGAGCTGTTCCTGCCCGCAGGCGCGCATGGGCCGGCCTTCCTGCTGTTCGACAACTTCAACATCATCAAGCGCTACAACAATGCCGATAGCTACGCGCTCGCTGTAGGTCTGCTCGCCGACCAGCTGGCGGGCCGCCCCAACCTGTCGCGCCCGTGGCCGACGAACATCCAGATGCTGACGCCTGATCAGGCGAAGGAATTGCAGCAGGGGCTCAACACGCTCGGCTATCCCACAGGCGCAGTCGACGGCATCATCGGCCGCAATACGCGCAAGGCGCTGCAGGGCTTCCAGAAAGACCGGGGACTGGTCGCGGACGGGTTTCCGACGGTCGAAATGCTGACAGCGGTTCAGACCGCAAGCGTTCTCGGCGACGAAAACTGAAGTCCGGTAGAAGCCACGATTGCCGCGCGGCCTATTCAGCCGCGTCGGTTGGCGGCGGGCTTTCCGGCCGGTCAGACCGGCGCGTCGCGAGGGCTGCGTAGACCGCCATCACAACCAGCAACCCGCCGACAAATAGGAACGGGGATGCGGGGTGAACGTTCTCGTACATCCACAGACCGAACAGCGGCGACACGACGAAGCCCATGCCATTGGCCGCTGTCACCAGTCCGGCTACATCGCCCTGCTGATCGGCGCGCGCCGCCAGCGAGGCCCCGGCCGAGAACCCTGGTCGCGCGAACCCCTGACCGAAGCCGAACAGCATCTGTGCGAAAGCGAAGACCGCGAACTGGACCGCCCACACCATCAGCAGGGCCGAGATCGCCAGCATGACGGCGCCGTAGATCATCAGCGCCCGGGTCGGCAGGCGCAGGCGCGGGATCAGGACAAGCTGTGATACCAGCGTGGCCATCGCGCCGATCGTGATCGCGGGCCCCGTGAATTGTGCCGACTGCGGTCCGGACAAGCCCATCTTGTCCATGATCGCATAGGGGAAGGTCTGCTGCAGGACGCCTGTGACCAGCGACAGGCCAACCGCATAGGCCAGATAGGGAAAGATCTCCGGGCGCTTCCACAACCCCTTTTCGCCCGTCATCGGAAGACCCGCGTCTTCGTTCGGCGGCCGGTTCTCCGGCAGTTTGGTCCAGACCAGCCAGGCGATTGCGATCGCCACCAGCGTGATGGCGAAGACCGGGGCGACGAGGCCGAACACGGGTGAGAGCAGCGAGCAGACGCCGATCAGCACGGCGGCGGCGGCGGGACCTGCGATCTGGCCGAGCGTGAACCCGGAAGTCAGTGAGGCGATCTCGTCAGTGCGTTCCTCTAGCGAAGTCCTGTCGGCGATATAGGCCTGCGCCGCCGGGTTGGTGGCCGAGCCGAATATCCCGAACAGCGCCCGCGCGCCGAGCAGGAGGACGAACACCCAGACCCAGTTGCCGATCCAGCCGAGAAGCGCAATCGCGGAGATGACGCCGAACAACAGCATCGACACGGCGAACCCGACCATGCCCAGCGCGGTGACGGGCCGCCTGCCCCACTCGTTCGAATGCGCCCCCCAATAGGGCGCGGTCACGACCCACAGCGCGGCGGAAAGCGAGAAAATGGCGCCCCCGGTCCAGTCTGGCAGCCCCAGTTCCCGGGTCAGCGGCGGCAGGACGGCGGCCGTAAGCATGGTGTTGCCTGCGCCAACCGCCACGAGGCAGAAGAACAGCAACAGGAACGCGCCGCGGCGGTCGGGCCGCGCCGGTGTCGGCGGTTCTGGAGGCAGGGTTTCCATCGACATCGCATTGTCGAACGTTGCGTCAAGCGTCAAGCGAGCACCGCGCGGCCTCGCGTTCAGGGCGCTGCGCCCCTCGACCCGGCGCACAATCCGCCCCAGATTACCTGGAACGGTCAAAGATTGTGGACCCGGGCGCAGACGCCGGAAACTGCATGCGTCCAAGGACCAAGGGAGAGATCATGCTTGCACGGATGAGACATCCGATAGGCAACGCAAGGCATTGTACGATCGGGCTCGCAGCCGCGCTCGCCCTGTCTCTGGGTCCGACCGCCAGCGCGCAATCGCGCCTCGAGCATATGCCCGGCTACGAGAACTGGTTGTCGGTGGCGCCGCAGATTTCCGACTCGGTCAGAAGCGGGAACATCTCACCGGAATGGGCGGGGAACTCGCGGTCCTTCACATACCAGTTGCGCGGCGAGACCTGGCGCTTCGACATACGGCGGGGAACCAACCAGCCGGAACCCAAGGAGCCTGTACCGCTCGACGCCACAGACGAAAACGACGACGAAGAGGCCGAGCACACGCCGCCGCCGCTTGTGCTGGCGCGCGGTCGCGGCGCCGAGGCGAGCGTGATGTCGCCCGACCGGCAACGCCGCGCATTCACCCGCGACATGAATCTCTATGTCGCCTCGCCAACCGGAAATGACGAGCAGGCGATCACCACGGACGGCGGCGAGCAGGCGCGTATCCGCAACGGCGTTGGCAGCTATGTCTATCTTGAAGAGTTCGGCACGCGCTCTCCGGTCTGGTGGTCGCCCGACAGCACAAAGCTGGCGTGGATGCGCTATGACGAAAACCCCGTGAAGGATTACGTGCTGACCCTCGACCAGACCAAGCCGTTTTCCACGCCCCACGTACAGGCCTATCCGCACCCCGGCGAACCCAACCCGATCGCCGATTTGA
The DNA here is from genome assembly GCA_041987265.1 of Hyphomonadaceae bacterium. Lineage (GTDB taxonomy): Bacteria > Pseudomonadota > Alphaproteobacteria > Caulobacterales > Hyphomonadaceae > IH12. The sequence continues at coordinate 5,504 of JBHIWT010000089.1, read as the reverse complement.
TGGTGCATGATTTCGCCACCGGCGAGACACGGCGCATGGCGGTGCGCGACGGTCATGCCTTCACCGACGACGTCGTCGGCCACTACATCTGGGATGCACAATGGACCGCGTCTGGAAGTGAAATCCTGGTGCGCCGCGCCGAGCGGCTACAGAAAGTCTACGATCTGGCCGCGTGTTCCGCCGCGACCGGTGTGTGTCGCAGTGTGGTGCGGGAAACGCGACCGCAATCATGGGCGGAAGGCGCCGACCCCGTCTTTCTTGACGACGGCGAGCGCTTCATCTGGCGGTCGGAACGCAACGGGTTCCAGAACTACTACCTCTACGACCTCACCGGCACGCTGATCGCTCCCCTGACCCAGCACCAGTTCGAAGTCGTCGACGTCGTCGACATCGACGAGGACCGCGGGGAAGTCTGGTACACGGCGCGTTCCGGCGACAACCACATGAAGGTGCAGCTTCATCGTGTCGGTCTTGATGGAACGAACGACCGCCGGCTGACAGACCCGGCCCTGCACCACACCGTCAGCCTCTCGCCCAATCACCGCTATTTTGTCGATGTCGCGCAGACGCACGAACAGCCTGCGGTCTCCAGCCTGTATGACCGCGACGGAAAGAAGATCTCCGACATCGTGCTTTCGGACATGAGCCGTTTCGCCGAGCTGGGTCTGAACACGGCTGAGAACTTCACGTTCATCTCGGCGGACGGCGAAACCCAGCTCGACGGGCAGATCGTCTATCCATCCAATTTCAACCCCGCGCGGAAATATCCAACCCTCGTCAGCGTCTATGCCGGCCCGTCCTCCGCTGCTGTGTCGGAACGGTTTCGCAGACCGGATGGGATCGCCGAATTCGGGTTCGTCATTGTGCGGCTGGATGCGCGAACCGTGCGCGGACGCGGCAGGGCGATCCTGGATACGGTCTACCAGCAACTTGGCGTCGCCGAGATCGACGACATTGCAGCGGGCGTCCGCTCGCTGCAGTCGCGTCCGTGGTTCGACAAGGATCGCGTCGGCGTGTTCGGCACATCCTATGGCGGAACGACATCGGCGCTGCTTCTGTTGCGCTATCCCGACCTGTTCCAGGCCGCCGTCAGCAACTCACCTGTAACTGACTGGGCGCTCTATGACAGCGCCTACACCGAACGCTACCTCGGCCTGCCCGAAGACAGCCCGGCCGCCTACGAACAGGCTTCAGTCCTGCGCGAAGCGGACAAGCTCGAGGGCGATCTGATGCTGTACTTCGGCACGTCGGACGACAACGTGCATCCCAAGAACGCGCTGCAGCTGATCGAAGCGCTCAACCGGGCCGGCAAGAGTTATGATGTGCAGGTCGGGCCCGACCGCGGACACACCAGCCTGTCCCGCCCGCGGATGATGGAATTCTTCATCGAGAAGCTGGTGATCAACCCGGCGCGGCGCGACTAGCGCGCCATCGCGCGTCCGAGAAACAGCGGCACGGAATGAACCGGCGTCTCGACCCAGTCGAGCGGGATGTCATGCTTGTCGGCGGGCACCACGTCGGCCTGTTGCTGGGCATAGCCGAGCCCAAGGTAGAAAACCCGGCCGGTTTCCCGCAGCGCGGCGATGGCGCGGTCGTAATTCCCCTTGCCGTAACCAAGGCGATTGCCGCGCGGATCGAACGCCAGCATGGGCGCGAGCACCAGCGACGGCCGCACGATTTCAGCATCTGCTGACGGCTGGCGCAGGTTGAAGGGGCCGGCCTCCAGCTCGCCGCTGTCAGCTAGCCGGAACGACATGCTTCCATCCGGTTCAATGCGTGGCAGCGCGATCGATGCGCCGGCGTCGCGAAGGCGCTCAAGCAACGGCGCGGGATCAAGCTCGTCTTCAAGCGCGACATAGGCCGAGACGACTGGTCCGTAGCGTTCGAACAGCTTGATGGGGAACCGTGCAGCGAGATGTTCGGCCGCGTCGGGATCGCGCGCTGCGGCTTCTGCGCGAATCTCGATCATGTGTCCGCGCAGGATCGCTTTCTGTTCGGCAAGTTCGCTCAAACTGACGTCCAACTTTGATCAATGGACGCCGTTCAAGACGCCGGAAAGTCCGTGGGTGGCGGCGCCGCCTGCGCCGTTGCGGGCGTTTGCATTCCCGTTCGACCCAGCAAAGCTAGGTGGGCGCCAGATGATGAAGGCCACGGCCTCCGCCAGAGCCAGCTCCCGTACGAAAATGTACGGCCGACGGAATGGAACCCGTTCGCACGCTGCAGCTAACCGCCGGGTTGAAGCTAAGAGGCCGAGAGGTTGCAAACAAGTGAATTCGGTTTGCAGCACACTCGCCGCGGACGCGAAATCGCACTGCGCGCAATTGCGGCGACCCTGCGTCAAAATCTGGACAAGACTTTCCAGTGGGTCAAAAATGGTGAATAAAGAATGAGGCGCAGTGGTAAGGGACGACCACGCCGGGTGGACGTTATCGGGGAAATCAAGAGCAACACACCATGATGATGCGATCCAAACTCATGGCGGCGGTGTTCGGTGCGACACTCGTCTTCGCCGCCAGCTGCGCTTCGGGCGACCGGCCGGTCGCCACTGTGAGCGGCGACTGTTTTTCGACCTACATGACCGTTCCGATTTCAAGCTTGGCGCCGACAGCGGGTTCGTCGGCTTCATCGCTGCAGACAATCAGCCAGAACTGCCTTGCAGCCAGCGCAGATATTCAGCGCACGTCAGCCGAGCGCGCCAACGCATACTTCCATGCCGGCCGCGCGCTGGTGGAACTTGCGCACGAGCAGGAAAAAGCGTCAGCCGGTTCAAGCCAGAGCTTCGCCAACAATTCCGCGCGCACGAGTTATGAGAACGCGGCGGAAGCCCTGCGCAACGCGACCTTCCATAACCCCGGCCTGTCGGAAGCATGGATCACGCTGGCGCGCGCGAACGCCGGCATCGGCACTTACGAAGGCTATTATGCAGCGCTTGTGGATCCGACCGGACCGCTGAGCCGCGTGGTGGCGCCGGGCACGTTGCTCGGTCTCAATGCAACCTATGCGCGTGCGGAGATTCTCCAGCGGCGGTCGCAGTCCAGCTTCGCCGAACCCGGCGACCGCGCGGAATCGGTACGTCTGCTCGGCGATGTTTGGAACCAGATCCCGACCTTACCGGTCTATGACGCAAGCCGCACCGGCCTTCCGGAGACCAACCTTCTCGGCCGCAATGACCTGCGCCTGCAGACTGAACGGCGGATCGCCAGTGTCGCCGGCGCGATGGCTGACACCGCGCTCGCAACCAACGGACGCAGCCTCAACAAGCTGGAGCTTGAACGCGCGCGTGACGCATTGCTGACCGCGAGCCGCATCAACCCGAGAGACGCAAACACGTCAGAGCGCCTCGGCCAGACGCAGCTCTATCTTGCCGGCTTCAACGGTTCGACGGCGTCGCCGGAATTCGAATGCTCCGCCGCCCGCGCGGACACCGTTCTTGCAAGCGCCGCGCGCACTTCATTCAGCAACGCGCTCGCCAACGGCGCGGGACAGTCGGCCTTGCGCGGACGCGCCTGCGCCAGCCAGGCTGTCGGCGGACTGGACAATCTCGGCGCCAGCGTCGTCGACTTCCGTCAACTTGTCGGCCTGTCGGCTGCGCCCGGATCGGCTGCGGTCGGTCAGAACGGGCAGGTCACCTGCGAGCCGGGGCTGACATTGCCGGCGGGCGGCGACACCGCCACCCGCAGCGCCCAGCAGGATCTGCGGATCGACCTGGGCCGCGCCTACAAGGATCTGGCGGCAGCGCAGCGCGCGGCGGCGACCCAGCGCGGACGTACAGACATTCCGCTCGACGCCAGGGAAAATCTCGGTCGTTCGATCTGCGCGTTCGAGTCGGCCATTCAAGCCGGAACGTCATCAGCTGGCGCGCTGCAGGCCCGCAATGCGCGCATCCGGTTCGACATCGCAAACGCCTATCTGGCGCTCGACGACACGTCGCGCGCGAAACAGGCGCTCGACGCGGCCGTGATCGATGACCCGAGCTTCGCCGACGCGCACTTCGAACTGGCGAAGATCTATCTCGACATCGCCAACGACTGGAGATCGCCGGACTACAACGCGGGCTACGAAGCCCTGATGAAGGTCGATCGTCTGCTGTCTCAGGAAGGCGAGAGCGCCGCCGGCAACATCGTTCGCGCCAACACGTCCTATTATCTCTCCAAGCTGCAGACGATCAGCGGCCGCAAGGGCGGCAATACGTGGGCGCAGGTCATCAACTATGCCGACCTTGCGCTGGCCCAGTACCCGCCCGAACTGGAAACGCCGTGGGAAGTCGAGCAGCAGACCTGCCTCGCCCGCATCAGCGCCGGCGGCGACTACATCCTCAACGACAACAGCGCGCGTGACAGGTGTTCGCTGAACACCAAGCGCGGCGAGCCGGAAGGCCTGTTGCTGCGCGGCATGTATTACCTCAAGCGCGCGCGTGTGATCTCCGGACTCGGCGCCAAGCAGGACAACTGGGACAGCGCCATGCTGGCGTTCGATGACGGCCTCGCCTTCATGGAAGCGCCGAACTCGACCGCCGATCCGAACGGCCTGCTGGCCGAAAAACTGAGAATGGGAAAACTGATCACCCAATACTGCTTTGGACAGACAAGCACGTTCCAGCGTGGCGTCGACCAAAGTCGCCCCTACTACGAGACGGCTGTGGCCTTCATGGAAAATCACGGATTGGACAGATGCCGCTGATGAACCCTGGCCTTTGCACGATGCCGCCCGCAATCGGTGCTGGCGGACATGCAGTTTAGGAGCTCAGGACCCTTGCAACACGCACTGGATGTCGAGGTACGAATCGAGGCCGTCGCTGGCCAGGAGCCGATCTGGGTCGCCAATTCGGATGAGGCGCACAACCGGATTTTCGACGCCGCTTCGAACCTGTTCCGGGATCTGCTCGGCGCGCGGGTCCAGGCTGACCGCGACCGCACGGACCCGACCAGCTTCACTCAGCAATTGTCGATCTTCGCGCTGCCTGTTCCGGAGCATGGTTCGCGCGTCTCAGGCGATCTGTCCCCGCTGGAAGCCCGGCTGGCAGCAGACGTCGCCGCGAAGTTCGGGGCCGGCTACCAGCAACCTTCCGTCAAACTGCATCCCATCCCAACCTTTCTCAGAGAAATCGCGTCAAGCGGTGGAGGCGCTATGTCTACCCAAGTACCCGCACAGTTCGTGCCGATCGGACAACTCAATCCCTACGCCCTTCCCCCGCCGCCGCCTCCGCCGCCTCCACCGCCGCCGGACAGCTTCGCGCTGAAGGGTCCTGGCCTCGCCGTGGCGCTCGTCGTCATGACGGCGCTGGCGTTCACCTCGCTCTTCCTCGGTCTGCGCGTACAGGCGCTGCAGAACATGGAAGAAGACAACAAGACGCTGAACGCAGTGATCGAACAACGCGACGCAGCTCAGACGGCGCTACAGGCTGCAAACGTCACGCTGTCGAACTGGGAGCAGTTCGCGCCGGACTTTGAAAGCGTGATCCGGCTCGAAAGCGAGATCGACGAGGTGAAAGCGCGGATCCGGGA
>JBHIWT010000088.1:0-13625 GCA_041987265.1 Hyphomonadaceae bacterium | reverse complement strand
TCGATGAATGCACTGACCACCAGCAGCAGTACCGCCACCACGAACCCCGTGATAATCGCCTTGCCGATCGGCGTTCTGAAGAATTACATCGACTATGACCCGGCGAGCCAGGGCTTCGCCAGCCACATGGTCTGGAAGAACCCGTATGCCGACAAGGCGCTGACGATCAAGGACATCCCGCACGGCCTGAAAGAGTCGATCCGGGTCGCCACCGTGCAATATCAGCAGCGGATGATTTCCTCGTTCGAGGAATTCATTTCCAACATCGAGTACTTCGTCGATGTCTGTTCAGACTATCGCTCGGACTTCTGCGTCTTCCCGGAGATGATCACGCTGCAATTGCTTGCGCTGGAGAAGCAGAAACTGACGCCGGCGGAATCGCTGGAACAGCTGACGCGGTACACGCCGCGCTATGTCGAGAAGATGAGCGAGCTGGCGATCAGCTACAACATCAACATCATCGGCGGCTCGCATCCGACCAAGATGGAAGACGGCGACATTCACAACGTCGCCTATGTCTTCCTGCGCGACGGCAGCGTGCACACGCAGGAGAAGATCCACCCGACGCCTTCGGAAAGTCACTGGTGGAGCATCCAGGGCGGCGACACGCTGAAGGCGATCCCGACCGATTGCGGACTGATCGGCGTGTTGATCTGCTATGACTGCGAGTTCCCGGAATTGGCCCGGCGCCTGGTCGACGAGGGCGCGCGCATCCTGTTCGTGCCGTTCTGCACCGACAACCGGCAGGGCTATCTGCGGGTCCGCTATTGCGCGCAGGCGCGCGCGATCGAGAACCAGTGCTACACCGTGATGTCGGGAAATGTCGGCAACCTGCCGAATGTCGAGAACATGGACATCAATTACGGCCTGTCGTGCATCCTGACGCCGTGCGACTTCCCGTTTGCGCGCGACGGCATCGCGGCGGAGACCACGGCTAACGTGGAGACTGTGGCGATGGCCGATCTCGACATGACCTCGCTGTCGTGGGCGCGGGCGGAAGGCACGGTGCAGAACCTGCGCGACCGGCGCTTCGACCTCTACTCAGTGAAGTGGTCGGACGGCGGCTAGCCGGGCCGAAAAACCCGGGCGAAATCGCCAGATTCAGGTCTCTGTAGTGCTTTACTTCAGGTTCTGAAGCGCTCTGGTTCAGTTTGTGAACTATCTGATTTTTCCCGTTCCGAGCATTCAGCTCCCACACACAACGAGCGACGGAAGTCGTCGCTCCTGCGATGGAGCCAAGAATGTTTCGAATTTTTGCAATGACCTACAGCCTCGTTTGCTACGCTATCGGCGTGGCCGCGCTTGTCGGGCTGATCCTGTTTACCGCCGACCTGTTCCTGCCGGTCACGGTCAATATCGCCTCTCCCTTCGCACCGGACCTGCATCCCGCAATCGCCGTGATCTGGAACGTGCAGCTCGTCGCGCTCTGGGGCTTCCAGCACACCTTCATGGCCAGCGCGGGCTTCAAGGCGTGGTGGACGAAATACATGCCGGCGCCGATCGAGCGCAGCACCTATCTCATCTTCGTGGCGATCATGACGGCCGGACTGGTTGCGCTGTGGGCGCCGCTGCCGACGACGATCTATGACCTGTCAGGAACGACGGCGGGCGCCATCCTGCTGGGCGTTTATTTCCTCGGCTGGGTGATCACGCTGATCTCGACCTTCCTGATCAACCACTTCCACCTGTTCGGTCTGGAACAGGCCTATCGGCTGGTCTCCAAGACGCAGTCCAAGAATGAAACCTTCACCACGCCGCTGTTCTACAAGCTGGTGCGCCATCCGATGATGACCGGCATCCTGATCTCGCTGTGGGCGGCGCCGGAACTGACGGTTGGCAGGCTGGTGCTGAACCTTGCGATGACCGGCTACATCCTGATCGGCATCCATTTCGAGGAGCGCACACTGGTGAAGGATCTGGGTGAGCAATACGAAGCCTACCGCGCCACCACGCCGGCGCTGTTGCCCGCAATGCCGAGCGGTGCGCCGACGTCGCCGGCCTCGGGACGTTGACGCCCGCGATAGCCTGAAACCATGAGGAGACAGGGCGGCCTTCGGGCCGCCCTTCTTTTTCGAGCGGGTGACAGCGATTTGATCGGCTGCCGGCGGAAAGCTGGTTGCGCAGCCTGAGCCCGGAAAACCGGGGCTGACCGGCGGCCGCCCGCATGCCCGTAACGCATGTAACGCCGGTTCGTAACGGTAATCTGCTTGATGCCGCGCACGGTCTGCGCAACTCTCAAGGCCAGAGCTGCGACCGGTACGGGATTGCGGCGGAAAACATGAGGGATGGAGCCATGTGGGTACGCAAGGGTGACAAGGATCACGCCAACGGAGTGGACTGCCCGATCCCGACACAGGTCGTGTCGAATGAGGAATTCATCCCACGGCCCCAGACGAAACGCCAGAAACAGATCGAAGACCTCACGATGGAGTGGGGGACGCGCAACGCCAAGAAGCTGGGCATGAGCCGGCGCGCCTACATGGCGTCGTCGATGGGGATCGCAACCGCGTTTCTGGCGACCAATTGCGTCGCCGGAAAGGATGTCTGGGAAGTCTCCGAGGACGAACAGTTCGAGCCCGAGGCCGTGGAGAAGGCGCTGACCGGCGGCAAGAAGGGCAAGTACTTCGTCATGGATGTGCAGGCGCACTTCTCCAATGGCATCCCGCTCGGATTCCGCAATTCGGAGACAGCGCGGAACATGGGCTTCAACCTGTCCGACGATGTCGACGCCTATTCGTTCCGCAACTTCGTCAAGGAGATGCTGATCGATTCAGAGACCTCGATGATCGTCATCTCCGGCGTGCCGGGACGCGAGGAACAACGCGGGCCGGACGGGCGTGAGCTGGTCGATGCAGAACGCACCCCGCGCGGCGCCATCCTGCCGTCATGGCTGATGTCCAAGTCGGGCCGACAGATCAACGAGATCGCCAAGTCGCAACGCGCGTTGTGGCAGGGCAACCTGGCGCCGAACCATTACTGGAATCGCGAAACCAACACGATGGACAAGGCGGCCACGCTCGAACAGATGGAGCGCGAGCTGGCCATGTACGGCATCTCGTCGTGGAAATGGTATTGCCACACCGACCCGGGGCGCAGCGGCAACGGCTTCCAGCTGGATGACGACAACGCCCAGTGGTTCATCGAGGAGAGCCGCAAGCGCGGGATGAGGACATTCTCGGTGCACAAGGGATATTCCTACCAGTCGCGCACGCTTGGCCACCTCGCCAATCCGAAGGATGTCGAACAGGCGGCGCTGCGCAATCCGGACGTCAATTTCATCATCTATCACTCGGCCCTGAAGCACGGTGCGACGGACGGCGAGAACTGGAAGGAGATGAACGAGTACAATCCGGAGACGGGCGACTTCCTGTGGCACAAGATCCTGATGGATATCAAACGCAACAATCCGCAGGTCGAAAACGTCTATCCGGAAGTCGGATCCTTCTTTAACACGCTGGTCGTGCAGGACCCGGAAATGGCGATGCATGGCATGGGGCTGAACATCAAGACCTACGGGTCTGACCATGTGATCTGGGGAACCGACTGCCTGTGGTGGGGCTCGCCGCAATGGGCGATCGAGGCCTTCCAGCGCTTCCAGATCTCGGACGAGTTCTGCGAGAAGTACGGCTATGAAAAGATCACCGAACAGGACAAGGCCAACATCCTCGGCCTCAATGCCGCAAGGCTCTACGGCGTAGACGTCGAGGCGCAGCGCAACGCCCTGCCGGCGGATGCACTCTCGCAGGTCAAGGAGGCCTATCTCCAGGGCGGCGGCCTGCGGTCGAACTATGCGCACGGCTGGGTCAAGGAGTCGGCGTGATGGGTGAGCCGAATTGGAATTTCGAGGGCGAGCCGCCGTTCGAAGACATGAGCGAGACCGGCTTCAACCTGTGCGCCTATTTCGACGCCATGCCGGATGAGAAGATGCGGACCTACCGGCCGGACATGTCCGATGAAGAGCTGATGCGCTGGGACGGGAATTTCACCACGGACGGCGACCTGTTGCTGCCGTGCTGCGAGAGTGAGGATGTCGATCCGGCGATGTACCGGCGGTTCATCGAGGCCTGCATGCGTTACCGCGATAGGGCGCGGGCGGAGCTCGCCCCGGCCGGGTGACGTTTTCGCGAGCGGCTGTCAGGGCCGCTTGCGCACGGCTTCGGCGCGGCGGATACCTCTCCTCATGAAACACGCACTCATCGCTTTCTCGTTGCTGCTGTCGCCGACCGCGCTGGCTCATTCGCCGGAACATGGTGAAATGTCCGACCACATCGAGATGGTGGTCGATCGCGCTGTGACCTTCGCGCCGATGGCCGACCACCTGCACATCCTGACCGTCAGGGATGGCGACCGGACCGTGCAGATGGCGCGCAAGAAGGGCGAGGTCGCCGTCGCCATGAGCTTCAACAACGAGGGCGGCACGATCCTCGAGTTCAACAACGGGCTGGACTACAATTTCGCCTACGACGTCCACTTCGTGAACGAGGACGGCGAAAAGATCGCGCCGGAGCATCCGGTGTGCACGATCGGCTCGAACCGGGTCGGGACCGAGCACTGGCCGCAACCCTACGCCAAGCTGATCATCAGCAATTTCCGCAGGGCCGACGGTTTCAACTGCTAGGCGGGAACCCGCCCGCGCGGCGCGCGCAGGGCGCGGGCGCCGGACTGTTCCTTGAACTTCGTCGCCTTGTCCCAGAGATAATCGCCATAGAGGAACGGCTCGAACGCATCCGCGCCGACGCCTGGGAGCGGCGCGATCTCGGCGGTTTCGGAGGGTTCGAAGAAGAACGGCGTCGACATGCGTTCAACGCCCCGGTCGAGTACACGGTGGCGGGTGGCGCGGATACGCCCCTGCGTCCAATGCTCCAGTAGCAGACCGAAATTGACGACCAGCGAGGTGGGGCGCTGCGGCACGTCGATCCATGAGCCGTCGCGCCCTTCAAACTGCAGACCGCCGACATCGTCCTGGGCCAGCAGCGTGACCAGACCGGAATCGACATGCGCGCCGGTTAGGATCGCGGCGCCATCCTCGCGCAGGTCCTCCGCGACGCCGTCCGGTCCCTGAACATAGCGCAGCATTCGCAGGGTCGAGACGCCGTTGGCGAAGGGGGCGTCGAAGAAGTTGCGCGCCAATCCAAGGCCGGTCGCGATGGACCTCATCAAGGTGAAGCCGATTGCTTCGTTGGCTTCATAGTATGCGTGCGCGGCGTCCAGCCAGTCGGCGGCGCCTTCGAACGATGGTAGCGGCGTTGGTTCGGTGATCGGGTCGCTCGGATCGGCGCGTTCGACCGTGCGGACGATGTCAGGACCGAGATCGAGGCCTTCCGTGCCGGAGCGGGAAGGATCGCGCCGCTCGAACCAGCCGCGATAGACGTTCGGGTTTGCGGGAACGAAGGTCTGTTTGGCGAGGCGGCGGCGTTCGGCTTCGTCGATGTTGAAGACTGCGCCGAGACGGTTGAGTGCGGCGAGGCCGAACACGGTTTCATCAAGGCCGGTCAGCATCATGCATCCGGCTGCGCCGGCGACCTCGCAGAACTCGATGCTCGCGGCGGTGCGCACAGGCTCGGAACTGTCGGTCAGACGCGAACAGTCGAAAACCGCGAAGGAGGCGTCCTGCTGGCTCATGCCTCGTACATCTCACACTGAGGTGGAGAGGCAACCGGCGCGCGCCGCCTGCTTTGCACGAACTCGGATCGGGACTAAACATCGGCCATGGCCGAATGGAGTGATTCAGGCATTTCGCTGGGGCTGCGCAGGTTTGGCGAAACCGGCGCAATCTTGGAAGTGTTCGGCCGCGAGAACGGCCGGCGGCGCGGCATGATCTATGGCGGCGCCAGCCAGAAGAAACGCGCGCTGATGCAGGCCGGCAATACGTTGAGCGTGACCTGGCGGGCGCGGCAGGCGGATAGTCTGGGACATTTTGCGGTCGCCGAACCGGAGCGCGAGCGCTCGGCCTTGTACATGCGCGATCCCGGCGCCCTCACGGCGCTGTCGGCGGTGGCGGATCTGCTGGCCGAGGCGTTGCCGGAAGGCGAGGCGCGTCCTGACCTGTTCGACGGCGCGACGACCTTGCTTGATCTTTTGGGCGAACCTGATGTCTGGCCGGCGCTGTTCATCAAGTGGGAGGTCGGCCTTCTGACCGTCATGGGATTTGGCATCGACACGTCGAAATGCGCGCTGACCGGCGCGGAGGACGGCCTGACCCATGTGAGCCCCAAAAGCGGGCGCGCGGTGCGCGGCGAGGAGGCGGGCGAATATCTCGACCGCCTGCTGCCCTTGCCGGCCTTTCTGGTCGATTCGTCCGCGGCCGTCGGGCCGGAAGACGTCGCGGCGGGCTTCCGGTTGACCGGATACTTTCTGTCGCAGCGGCTTTTCGCAGATCTCAACAAGCCAGTGCCCGAAGCGCGTGGCTTGATGATTGACCGGTTGGAGCGGGCCGGGAAAGTTGTCGGCGCAACGCATTGACTGATTCGCGCATGGCTGGGGGCCTTGTGCGCTGGCCAAGTTGGCGGGTGGATTGAATGAGCGACGACAGCACGATTGAAGACGACGGCTCAGGCCACGTCATCGAGGAATCGTTGTCCGACGCGCTGTCGCGTCGCTATCTCGCCTACGCATTGTCGACGATCACCGCCCGTGCGCTGCCGGATGTGCGCGACGGGCTGAAGCCGGTGCACCGCCGGCTGCTCTATTCGATGCGGGAGCTGAACCTCAATCCGGAGGGCGCTTTCCGCAAGAGCGCGACCGTGGTTGGTGACGTCATCGGTAAGTACCACCCGCACGGCGACCAGGCGATCTATGACGCGATGGTGCGGCTGGCGCAGGACTTCAACGTGCGCCACCGGATGGTCGACGGGCAGGGAAACTTCGGCAACATCGACGGCGATGCGGCCGCCGCCATGCGTTACACCGAAGCCAAGCTGACGCCGGCTGCGGCGCTGATGCTGGACGGGCTGGCCGAGAACGCCGTCGACTTCCGCGAGACCTATGACGGGCACAATTCCGAGCCCGTGGTTCTGCCAGCCGGGTTCCCGAACCTGCTGGCGAACGGCGCGACCGGCATCGCGGTCGGCATGGCGTGCTCGATCCCGCCGCATAATGCCGGCGAATGTATCGATGCGGCGATCTACCTGCTCGAGAATCCGCGTTGCGATACGAAGGACCTGCTAAAGGTCATCCCGGGGCCTGACTTCCCGACCGGGTCGGTGATCGTCGAACCGCCAGAATCGCTGCTCGAAACGTATGAGACCGGCCGCGGCGGCGTGCGCATGCAGGCGCGCTGGCACAAGGAGGATCTCGGGCGCGGCCAGTGGCGCGTGGTGATCACCGAGATCCCCTATCAGGTCCAGAAGTCGAAACTGATGGAGCGGCTCGCCGAACTGATCGACACCAAGAAGGCGCCGCTTCTGGAAGACGCAATGGACGAAAGCGCCGAGGATGTGCGCGTGGTGCTGACGCCCAAGTCGCGCAGTGTCGAACCGCAAGTCCTGATGTCGAGCCTGTTCAAGCTTTGCGATCTGGAAACACGCTTCCCGGTCAACATGAACGTGCTCGACAAGGGCACGCCGAAAGTGATGGGTCTGAAGCAGATCCTGAAAGCCTACCTCGACCACCGCCGCGAGGTGATCACCCGGCGCGCCCAGTTCCGCCTCGACAAGATCGAGAAGCGGCTGGAGATTCTGGACGGCTTCCTGAAGGCCTACCTGAATATCGACGAAGTGATCCGCATCATCCGCTACGAGGATGATCCCAAAGCGGTGATGATGAAGAAGTTCCGCCTGTCGGAAATACAGGTGGAAGCGATCCTCAACATGCGCCTGCGCGCGCTGCGTAAGCTCGAGGAAATCGAGATCAAGCGCGAGCACAAGGAGCTGTCCGAGGAGCGCAAGAAGATCCAGCAGCTGCTGGGTTCGACCGGTCGGCAATGGACCGAGGTCAAGCGCCAGCTGAAGGATGCGCGCGAAATCTTCGGACCGGACACCAGGGAAGGCCCGCGTCGTTCGCGTTTCGAGGAGGCCGTGGAGGTCGACACCGAAGCCGCGCTGGAAGCCCTGATCGTCAAGGAGCCTGTGACGGTCGTGCTGTCCGAGAAGGGCTGGATCCGTGCGCTGCGCGGCCACAACCAGAAACTCGACAGCCTGAAGTTCAAGGAAGGCGATGATCTGTCGATGGCGCTGGAATGCCTGACGACTGACAAGATCATCCTGATGGCGTCCGGCGGGCGTGCGTTCACGCTGGGCGCCGGGCGGCTGCCCGGCGGGCGCGGTCACGGCGAGCCGATCCGGCTGAACCTCGACGTGCCGGATGCGGAAACGATCGTCGAGATGTTCGTGCCGGAAGAAGGCGTGAAGCGTCTTTTGGCCTCGAACAAGGGGTATGGCTTTGTGGTCGCCGACGAGGAACTGGTCTCGTCCACCCGCAAGGGCAAGATCATCATGTCCTGCGGCAAGGGCACTTCGCTGGCGATCTGTACAGCGGTCGAGGGCGATCTGGTCGCGGTGATTGGCGAGAACCGCAAGCTGTTGTTCTTCCCGACCAAGGACCTGCCGGAAATGGCGCGCGGCAAGGGCGTGAAGCTCCAGTCGTACCGCGATGGCGGACTGGCGGACGCCGCGACCTTCAACAAGGCGGACGGCTTCTCGTGGATCGACAGCGGCGGACGCAATATCAGCCATGACGACTGGAAGGACTGGCTGGGCAAGCGCGCGCAGGCCGGCCGCATGCCGCCGCGCGGGTTCAATCGCAATGGTCGGTTTGTCGGCTAGTTGAGCCGCCGAACCGGTCCCAAATCATGCTGGACCAGATTGATCCATATAGTAGGCTGTCTTTGCAGGCCGAATCTGGCGGGCGAATGAGAGGGGCCGGGAAATGCTGCCATTGCTGATTGGCGCCGGAATTGTCGGCGCAGTGATCCTGTTCGTCATCGTTATCTACAACACGCTGGTCGCCAAGCGGCAGCAGGTGAACGAGGCGTTTTCCGGCATCGACGTGCAGCTGAAGATGCGCCGCGACCTGGTGCCGAACCTGGTTGAGTCCGTGAAGGGATATGCGGCGCACGAGAAGACGACGCTGGACGAAGTGATCTCCGCCCGTAACGCCGCCCAGGCGGCGCAGGGGCCAGCAGCGATGGGGCAGGCAGAGGGCATGCTGAGCCAGGCGCTGGGCAAGTTGTTTGCGCTGGCCGAGGCCTATCCCGACCTGAAGGCCAACCAGAACTTCATCCAGTTGCAGAACGAATTGTCCGCGATCGAGGACAAGGTCGCGGCCTCGCGGCGCTTCTACAACTCGGCTGTCGGCGACTACAACACGTCGATCGAGCAGTTTCCGAACTCGCTCGTGGCTGGCATGGGCGGGTTTGACGCGCGCGAATTCTTCGACGTGGGCGAAGAGCAGCGCGCCGATCTCAACCAGGCGCCTGAAGTCAAGTTCTAGCACGCATCATTCGCGCAAGCGTTTGCATCCGCACAGTGTAGTTGCGGGTTGACGCCGCTGCGTCGCCCGGCGCTAATGGCGACAAGCATCCCGTCCTTCTATGTCCGTTGTCGATCCTGCGACGGAACAAACAATGTCTGTCTTTGCGACCCTCCGGGCAGGCCCGGAGGGTCGCAGTAAAGTACGAGGGACGGGATGCCGACAGACACGACAGCTGAAACAAAGACATCTGCGCCGGAAACGCAATGGATGTCGGACGGCCGTTTGCTGTTCAGCGCCTGGGACGCGGCGAGCTTTCTCGGCGTCTCGCATGCGACCATGATGTATGCGCTCTACAGCGCGCCGGACGAGGCGCGTTATCGGCCGTTTGAAATCCCCAAGCGCACCGGCGGCACAAGGCAGATCCACGCGCCGGTCGGCCAGGTCCGCAAGATGCAGGAAGCCTTCGCGCCAAAACTGGCCGCAGCCTATCGCGCCCATCCGGCGGCGCACGGCTTCATCCGAGAACGATCGATCCTGACCAACGCAGACCTGCATACCGGCCAGCGGCTGGTGCTGAATGTCGATCTCAAGGACTTCTTTCCCAGCATCAATTTCGGGCGCGTGCGCGGGCTGTTCATGGCGCCGCCGTTCTCGCTTGGCCCGGCCGCGGCGACGGTTCTGGCGCAATTGTGCACCTGGCAAAATGGATTGCCGCAGGGCGCGCCGACATCGCCGCACCTGTCGAACCTGATCTCGATGCGGCTGGACCGGAAGCTGGCGCGTCTCGCCCGGCAGAACGGCGCGCGGTATTCGCGCTATGCTGACGACATCACCTTCTCGACCAACCAGACGCGGTTTTCACCCAGCATTGCGGAGTATGTTCAAGCCGCGGAGGAAGGTCTGCAGGTACGGGCCGGCGAGGCGCTGAACCGCGCGATCCAGGCCAACGGGTTTTCGGTCAACGAGGCCAAGGTGCGGCTGCAGACGCGCAATATGCGCCAGGCGGTGACCGGGCTGACGGTCAATGATCGCGCCAATGTCGGCCGAAAGCGTATCCGTCGTGTCCGCGCCATGCTGCATGCGTGGAAGAAGTACGGTCTCGGCGCGGCGGCGCGCGAACACTTCCTGCGCTATCGCGGACTGGCCCGTCAGCCGGAGAACGCGGAGAAGGCCTATCGCAATGTCGTCTACGGGCAGCTCGCCTTCCTGAAGATGGTGCGCGGGGCGGAAGACGCCGTGTTCCTGAATCTGTGCGCCAAGGTGCTGGAACTCGACCCCAATCCGTCGCGCTTCCTGCGGCAGATGGTGTTTGGCGCCGACGATTTCGACGTGTTCATTTCGCACGCAAGCGAGGACAAGGAAGCGATCGCGCGGCCAATGTTTGCGGCCTGCGCCAAGCTGGGCATGAAACCATTCCTTGATGAGGCGCACATTGGCTGGGGACAGAGCTTCACGCAGAAGATCAATACCGCGCTGGGGTCGTCGCGCACGGTTCTGGCGATCATCTCGCCAGCCTCGGTCGCCAAGGAATGGCCGGTGCTGGAAGTGAACACTGCGCTGTCGCTGGAAGCGTCCGGTCAGAAGAAGGTGGTGCCGGTGATTGTCGGCGAGCCGGACCTCTCGCGCCTGCCGCTGGTGGCTGCGAAGGACTGCATGTTCTGGAATGGCGATGCGGACGCCGTCGCGAAACGGTTGAAGGCCGCAGTCAGCGGCGCTGCGCCACGCCGGCCGGTTGAAGGGGCCGAAACCGTTACGACTGTGCCCGTGACGGATGAGCGGGTCCGGCCGCAGACAACGCTGACCGCCGCTCGCGGACCGCTCGACGATCCGCCAAGGCGCAAGTCGTCGATGTGGCGAAAACTGCTGGGTCGGGCAAGAGACTAGCTCTTACCCGGCTGCAAACAGAGGAGTTCCGCGTGCGCACTGAACTGATCGATGTGTGGATCAACTGTCCTGATGCGGCGTGCGCGCGGGTGATTGGCGAAGCGTGCGTGGATGCGCGCATCGCGGCCTGCGCGAACATTCTCGCGCCGATCGAAAGCGTGTTCCGCTGGCAGGGCAAGCTGGAGCAGGCGCGCGAAACGCCGCTGTTGCTGAAAACGCGCGCGGACCTGTTTGATCGGGTGTGCGCTCAAGTGCGCGAACTGCACCCCTACGATGTTCCGGCCATCACGGCGATGGACCTGCCGCACGCAGATGCTGGATTTGCCGAATGGGTGATCGCTGAGACGGCGGAGGTCTAGAGTTCGTCCTCGCGCAGGTCGCGCCAGGAATTCCCCTCGAACGTCTGCAGCGGCATGAAGTCGGCCTTATATCCCATCTTCTGCGAGCCCTTCACCCAATAGCCGAGATAGACATAGGGCAGGCCCAGTTCCTTCGCGAAACGGATGTGATCAAGGATCATGAACGTGCCGATGGAACGCGGCTGCAGTTCCGGCCGGTAGAAACTGTAGACCATCGACAGACCATCCTTGAGGACGTCAGTCAGGGTTGCGGCTTCAAGCTTTGGCGTGCGCTCGTCGTCGCCCGGGCCGGAGCGGTATTCGAATACGGCGGTGCGCACCGGGCTGCCGTCGACCATGCCTGCATAGTCCCGAATATCCATGTCGGTCATGCCGCCGCCGGGATGCCGATCGTCGAGATAACGTTTCAACAACCGGAACTGTTCGCGGGTGGCGTGAGCCTGTGTTGGTTCGCGGACAAGATCGGCGTTGCGGTTCATCACCCGCCGCCAGCGCCGCGACCAGTCAAACCGTTCAACGTCTATGCGCACTGATCTGCAGGCCGTGCAGGTTTTGCAGGCGGGGCGATAGGCGATGGTTTGCGAGCGACGGAAGCCGGAATGGGTCAGGCTGTCGTTGAGTTCGACGGAGTCGTCCACGGCGAGATTGGCGAAGACCTTGCGCTCCATCTGGTCCGGCAGGTAGGGGCACGGCTGCGGCGAAGTGATGTAGAATTTCATCCGCCGCAGGAAGTCGGTGTCACAAACTTGCTGTGGACTTGCGAGTTTCATGTCGCCTCATGTTTAGCCGTGATTGGCCGACACAAGCTAGCACAAAAACTCAGTCGCGCGACATCGCAGGCGGCGCGCGCAGCGGCGCATTACAGTGAATGATCTGTGGGCATCACAGGCGCCTCGCGCATGAGCATGATCGAGATTCTGCGGTTCGCTGGCATCTCCGGATCATCCGGAAACAGGGGCTCTGAGGATGACTTTCCTGTCACCTCGAAGATCCGGTCCGAATCGACCCCGCGCTCTGCAAGGATGCGACGCGCGGCGTTGGCGCGGTCGGCGGACAATTCCCAGTTCGAGTAGCCGGCGCGTTCCGGCTGGGACGGGTCGGTGTGACCGGAGATGCTGATTCGGTTCGGCAGTTCCTCGACGATGCCGGCGATTGCTTCGAGCAGGCGGATCGTGCGGGGCAACGGATCAGCCGAGTCATCTGAAAACATGGCCCGGCCTTCCTGATCGACCAGCTGGATGCGCAGGCCTTCGGGCGTCTGGTCGACGATCAGGTGTTTCGACAGTTCGGCGAGGTCCGGCATGTCCTGCATCGCCTGGCGCAGAGAGGCCTCTGCGCTTTCGAACTCGGCGCCTTCCGACCGGCGCGCCATGGCGCGGGCGAGGGCGAGGCTGGATGCGTTGGGGCGTCCGGACTCACGCCCGCCGGACTGGCCGCGCGCGCGGCTGCGATTGTCGCTGGCAGTTGCGTCCGGAGCAGCACGGTTGGCGCCGGAAGCCCGCGCGCCGTCGTCCTGCATCGCCGTACCGCCGAGCAGGCCGTCGGAACCCTGCTGGCTGCGCGAAACGCTGGCGGGCGCGAAATAGTCGGCGATGCCGCGCTTTTGTTCTGGCGACGTCGTGTTGATCAGCCACATCAGAAGGAAGAAGGCCATCATGGCGGTGACGAAGTCGGCATAGGCGACTTTCCAGGCACCGCCGTGGTGGCCGCCGCCGACGACCTTTTTCACCTTTTTGATGACAACAGGTGAGTTCGAACTCATATCGCGGGCGCGCCTTACCAGCCGTAATGTGTTAGCGAATTCTTTCGCACAACCACGGACTCTAGACAGAATACGGTTAAGGTCGGGTGTTCATGACTTCTGACGCGCCAGATAACGCATTCAATTCAACCGCCTATCGCAAGACGCTGGGCGGGTTTGGCACAGGCGTGGCGCTGGCCGCCGCCTACGACGCCGCCGGCAGGGCGCAT
>JBHIWT010000087.1:0-13691 GCA_041987265.1 Hyphomonadaceae bacterium | reverse complement strand
GGCGCCTGAAAGCGTGCACCGGCGATGGCGCCGGCGCGTTTACCGATGGCGCTGAAGACGACCTGATGGACGATTTGCTGGCCGAGTTCCTGGCCGAGACCCTTGAGAATGTCGCCGAGGTTGGCGGCGGGGCGGTGGCCCGCGCGCCGGGGGCGGATGCGTCGGCGGGGGCTGTGTTCCGGCTGGCGTCGTCGATCTGCGCGACGGCGAAATATCTCGACATTCCAAGGCTGAACGCAGTGGCGGCGGCGGCCGAGACGCTGGCGGGCGCCGTGCGTGGGGGGCGGGTCGCCGCCACGCCGGAACTGAAGGCGCTGATGCTGGCGGCGGTGGGCCGGATCGCGGAGATTGCGCGCGTCATGCAGAAATCGGGGCGGGAGCCGGCTGGCGGCGATCATGAACTTGTGAGGCAGTTGGAAAATGCCGCCGAGGAAGGCGCGCTATCCACGCAAATTAACGCATTAGACAAGGTTTCGCGGCCTAACATGGGGGCAGAATTGTCAGCTGAGTCGCCGCCGCGTCTGCGGCTGATCATAGGCGGCAAGCAGGAAGGCGCTCGCGATGAAACGTTGCCTGATCGTCGATGACTCCCGTGTCGTGCGCAAGGTTGCGCGACGGATTGTTGAAGATCTGAATTTCTCCGCTGATGAGGCGGCCGACGGCCAGCAGGCTCTGGAATTCTGCCGGTCGACGATGCCCGATGCGGTGCTGCTGGACTGGAACATGCCGGTGATGAACGGCATCGACTTCCTGCGCGCGCTGCGCCGCGAGCCGGGCGGGGACTCGCCGAAAGTTGTTTTCTGCACGACCGAGAACGATCTCTCGCACATCGCCGAGGCGATGCGGTCGGGTGCGGACGAGTACATCATGAAGCCGTTCGATTCAGAGATCATTGAATCGAAGTTCGGCGAAGTGGGCCTGACCTGACACGGGCAGGGCCGACGACCAGACGCTGACGGAGAGCGGGCTGTGAATTATCAGGACTTCGAGTTCGTTGCGAGCCTGGTGACCGAGCGCACGGGCATCGAGATGAAGCACGACAAGGCCTTCATGCTGGAGGGCCGGCTGGCGCCGCTGGCGCGCCGCGAAGGTCTCGTCTCCATCGAGGACCTCGTGCACGTGATGCGGTCGCGCAAGGAAGAGCGGCTGGTAAGCGGCCTGGTCGAGGCGCTGATCTGCACCGAGACGACGTTCTTCCGCGGGCGGGAGGTGTTTGCCTACCTGCGCGACCAGGTGTTGCCGCATCTGGGCCGGGCGCGGAAGGGCTCGCGTATTCGCATCCTGAGCGCGGGGTGCGCGACCGGGCAGGAAGCCTATTCGCTGGCGATGATGCTGGATCAGACGACCGATCTTACCGGCGGCGTGCCGGTCGAGATTGTCGGGGTGGATATTTCGGACCGCTGTCTGGAACGGGCGCGGCAGGGATTGTTCACGCAGTTCGAAGTTCAGCGCGGGCTGCCGGTGCGGCTGTTGATGCAGTACTTCACCCAGCATGACGAGCACTGGCGCCTGTCAGAGCAGATCCGCTCGCGCGTGAGTTTCCGCAAGCAGAACCTGCTGGCGCCGATGCATGAGCTTGGCCGGTTCGACCTGATCCTGTGCCGCAATGTGTTGAACGGGTTCCGCGCGGACCTTGCGAGCGAAACGGTGAACCGTGTGAGCCTGCAGGTCGATGACGGGGGCTATCTGCTGTTTGGCGCGGATGAGAAGCCGCCTGCGCCGGGCGCGGGGTTTGCGCCGCTTGGCGGGGTGGCCGGATTGTACCAGCAGTCGGTATCGGCCGCGCATGTCGCCTGACCCGGGCCTGATCTGAGCCTGAACCGGGCCTGAGCTTGGCGCGGCCTTGCGGCACTGGCGTCAGGTCGATGTCAGCATTCTCAAAAACTGAAACCGGGTTAGGGTGCGCCGCAATCTTCAAGCGGAGGTGTTGATGTTCGGGTTGATCGGGAAGATGCGCGCCGTGGCGGGCAAGCGGGACGAGCTGGCCGCTATCCTTGGAGCGGGGACGACGGACATGCCGGGAAATGTGTCGTACGTGATCGCCGAGGATCCCGGCGATGGGGATGTGTTGTGGGTGACGGAGATCTGGGACAGCGCGGAAAGCCATTCCGCATCGCTGGATCTGCCGCAGGTGCGCGAGGCGATCGGCAAGGGCAAACCGCTGATTGCGGCGTTCGAAATGCATCAACAGACCCGGCCGGTGTCGGGCGTGATGGACCGGGGAAGGTAGGGGCCAGAAAATGGTGACGAGTGTTACGCCGTTCCTGATGTTCGAAGGGACGGCCGAAGAGGCGATGACGTTCTATGTCTCGCTGTTCGATGATGCGCGGGTGCTTGAGGTTGTGCATTTCGACGAGGACGGGCCGGGCGAGCCGGGCACGATCCTGCAGGCGCGGTTTGAACTGTGCGGGCGGGAATACATCTGTTTCGACAGCCCGAGCGAGCACGAGTTCGGGTTCACGCCGTCGTTTTCGATGTTCGCCGAGTTCGACGAGATGGAGGACATCGAGGCGGTCTATCAGGCGCTGTCGGACGGCGGGCAAATGCTGATGCCGTACGAGGAGTATGGATTTGCGCGGCGGTTCTGCTGGCTGCAGGACCGGTATGGCGTTTCGTGGCAGCTGACGCTGCCGCATGTTGAGGATGATGAGGAAGAAGACGAGGACGATTAGCGTCTTTGTCGCCTGACTGTCATGTGA
Source organism: Hyphomonadaceae bacterium (assembly GCA_041987265.1). Classification (GTDB taxonomy): domain Bacteria; phylum Pseudomonadota; class Alphaproteobacteria; order Caulobacterales; family Hyphomonadaceae; genus IH12. Next base: position 10,992 of record JBHIWT010000087.1, on the reverse strand, counting down.
CTGAACCATTTCGCGGGTAGGTGGACCGAAAGCTGCGGGAGGTTGCGATGAAGATTCGGCTGGCGATGGTTGCGGCGGTGACCGCATTCGGACTTGGCGCGTGCACGGATGAGGCGGATGTCGCGGAGGCCGCGTGCGATACCGGCGCGGCGTCGGCGAGCGCTTCGGGCTGCGCGCAGGCGTGGGTGGATGCGAATGTGCGAGCGAACCAGACGCAGGCGATCGGCACGCACAATTCGTTCAAGATATGGCTGTTTCCCGAAGAGCTGCAACTGATCGCGGACGTCAATCCGGAAGGGGCGAAGTCGCTGGAGTACGGACATCCGCCGATTGCCGAGCAGCTGGAAGCGGGCGCGCGGCAGCTGGAGCTTGATCCATATTACGATCCCGATGGCGGGCGGTTTGTCGACCCGATGGGGCCGCGCATGCTGGCGGCGCGGGGGATCGAGGTTCCCGAATTTGATGCCAGCGAACTGGAGGCGCCGGGGATCAAGGTGTTCCACACGCCGGACATTGATTACCGCTCGCAGTGTCTGACATTCGTCGCGTGCCTGCAGCAGGTGAAGGCGTGGTCGGACGCCAATCGCGACCATTCGCCGATCCTGTTGATGATCAACACCAAGTCGTCGAGCATTTCCTGGGACGGCGCGACGGAAGTGCTGGTGTGGGACAAGGCGGCGTTTGACCTGATGGATGAAGAAATCCTGTCGGTGTTGCCGCGCGAACGGATCATCACGCCGGATGATGTGCGCGGGTCGCATGCAACCTTGCGCGAAGGCGTGACCGGTGGCGGCTGGCCGACGATGGCTGAGGCGCGCGGTCGTGTGATCTTCGGGATCGACAACGGGCCGGAGACGACGGCGCTCTATGCGGAAGGTCATCCATCGCTTGAAGGCCGGCTGGCGTTCATCAATACGCACGCCGATGCGCCGGAGGCGGGGTATTTCACGATGAACGATCCGGTGCAGGACCAGGCGCTGATCGCCGAGCGGGTGGCGCAGGGCTTCCTGGTGCGCACGCGCGCGGATGCGAACACGCAGGAAGGCCGCACGGGCGATACGACGCGACTTGAGGCGGCGCTGGCTTCGGGCGCGCAATTCATCTCGACCGATTACATGACGCCGAACGAGAGCTTCGGCACGGGGTATACAGCGGCGCTGCCGGGCGGGGAGACGGCGCGCTGCAATCCGGTGAGCGCGCCGGAAGGCTGCGATGCCGCGGTCGAGTAGACGCTTGCTGTTTGCCGCGTCTTTTCGGTACGGAAAACCGGTTTCCACTTTTCCCGAAAACGCTCTAGCTTGTCTCGATAACAAGACGACAGGCGAGGGCGGAAACATGAGATCGATACTTGCGGGCGTTGCGGCGCTGGCTGTGGCCGTGGCGTGTGCGCCGGCCGATGAGGCGGCTCAGGGTGTAAGCCCGGAAGCGGAAGCGACGATGGATTCGGCTGATGCCGGCCTGCCCGATGCGCTGGTGGCGCGGGCGGATTATTCCAACGACAATCTGTGGCTGTGCAAGCCGGGCCCGCATGCGGATGCGTGCGACGTGACGCTCGATGCGACGGTGATCGACGCAGATGGATCGACAAGCGTTGAGATGTTCCAGTCGGCGGCGGAACCGGCGATCGATTGCTTCTTTGTCTATCCGACCGTGTCTCTTGATCCGGGCTATCTGTCGGACTGGGAGCCGGACGAGATGGAGCTGGACGATGTCGCGCTGCAGTTTGCGCGCTTCGGGGAAGTGTGCCGGACGTATGCGCCGCTCTATCGCCAGTTCACGCTGACGGCGTTGCGCGCGGCGGCAGGCGGTCCCGCGCCGGTTGGCGAGCGGCCGCCACCGGGTGTTGGCGGACTGCAGGACGTTTCGGATGCATTCAACTGGTATCTGGAGAACGAGAATAACGGGCGCGGCTTCGTGCTGGTCGGCCATAGCCAGGGATCGGGCGTGCTGCGGCGGCTGATCGAGGAAGAAATCGACGGCAAGCCGGTGCAATCGCAGATGCTGTCGGCGCTGCTGCTTGGTACGGCGGTGATGGTGCCGGAGGGCGCGGATGTCGGCGGCAATTTCCAGTCTGTGCCTTTGTGCCGGGCTGAGGATCAGACGGGATGCGTGATCTCCTATGCCACCTTCCGGGAAGGCAGCCCGCCGCCTGCGGAATCGCGGTTCGGCCGCGCCAATGACGGGATGGTCGCTGCGTGCACCAATCCGGCGGATCTGGCCGGCAACAGCCTGGCGCCGTCGGTTCCCTATTTCTGGACCGAGGGATTCCTCAACGGGTCGGGCGGTGATGACCAGCCGGACTGGGTGAACCCGCCGGTGGAGATCTCAACTCCGTTCGTGACCACGCCGGGGCTGATCTCGACGCAGTGCGTCAGCGAGGGACCGTTCTCCTACCTCGAGATGCATGTGAACGGGGATCCGTCAGATCCGCGGACCGATGAGGTGGCCGGCGAAGTGGTGCGGGCGACGGGCCCGGATCTCACGTGGGGATTGCATCTCATCGACGTGGATATCGCGATGGGCGATTTCCTCCGCATTGTCGGCAAGCAGGCTGACGCATATTGCGCCAGAGAAGGCTGTTAGACGGGCGGGCGGATCGGAGGAATTGCCGGCTGTCAAAGCGGTTGCGAAGCGGGCGCGCTCGCCTGTGGGTTGAACCGGCGACTTATCGATCCTGCGTCGAAATCTGACAGATCGCTGATTTTGCAGGTTTTTCTTTCGCCTTCCTGCCGCTGGCCGGGAGGGCGTCGGACGCGCTGTGTTCCACTGTGAATTGATCGAAAATCATTGTTGCTGCAGTGCAAAAAAGGGCGTAAACGGCGCGGCTTCGGGATGACTCATGGTGAACTTTTCGTAAGCTTTGAGCGTTAGTCCTCGTGCGGGCCTGGAGCGGCCCGCGATCTGCAACGGATCCAGAATGTCACACAAGACGGAATGCATCGCGCGCCTCAAGCGCATCGAGACCCTGCTCGACCGCCAGTTCTCCCTGTTCGGGGTGAAGTTCGGCGCGGACGCGCTGTTGGGCCTGGTGCCTGTTGCGGGGGACGCAATCGCTGGCGGCGTTGGTCTGTACCTGATCCTGGAAGCGCGCCAGCACGGTGCGCGCCGGTGGACCATGGTGCGGATGCTGGGCAACTGGCTGCTGGACATGACGCTGGGCGCCATCCCGCTGGTCGGCGACATTTTCGACGTGGCGTTCCGGTCGAACACCAAGAATGTCAAGCTGCTGATCGCGGACCTTGAGCAGCGTGCGTGTCACCTGCGCGAGATGAACCGCGAGCACCAGCTGCACGCAGCCTAGAGCATTCTGCAGGCCCAAATGAAAAGGGCGAAGCTGTGCGCTTCGCCCTTCCCGGAAAATCCATTGTGAAGCGGCCTAGGCGGCTTCTTCGGCGGCCGGCGGCGGCTCCTGCTGGAGCTGGCGCGGATCGGGATCGCGCAGCACATAGCCGCGGCCCCAGACCGTTTCGATGAAGTGATCGCCGCCCGTGGCCTGTGCGAGCTTCTTGCGCAGCTTGCAGATGAAGACGTCGATGATCTTGAGTTCGGGCTCGTCCATGCCGCCGTAGAGGTGGTTGAGGAACATTTCCTTGGTGAGCGTCGTCCCTTTGCGCAGGGAGAGCAGCTCGAACATCTGGTATTCCTTGCCGGTGAGGTGAACGCGCTGGTTGTTCACTTCCACGGTCTTGGCGTCGAGGTTCACCAGGATATCGCCGGTGCGGATGACGCTTTCGGCGTGGCCTTTCGAACGGCGAACGATCGCGGTGATACGCGCGACCAGTTCGTCCTTGTTGAACGGCTTGGTGATGTAATCGTCGGCGCCGTAGCCGAGGGTTTTCACCTTGGCTTCGATGTCGGGGTTGGCCGAGAGGATCAGGACCGGCGTGTTCACGCGGGACATGCGCAATTGCTTGAGCACGTCGTAGCCGGAGATGTCGGGGAGACCGAGATCAAGGATGATGAGATCGTATTCGTAGACTTTGCCGAGATCGACGCCGTCTTCTCCCATATCGGTGATGTAGATGTTGAAGCCGGCGGCTTTCAGCATCAGCTCGATGCTGCGCGCGACTGACTCATCATCTTCTACCAACAGGACCCGCATTTGCCTCTCCCGAATCGTTTCGCCAGTGACGGCGTTAACCATCACTAATAAACAGCTGGAATCCTTGTGAAAAAGTTAACGGGACAGATTCCGCCCGCGAACAGCACAAGCAACTGCTTATCCTGATTCCATTTTTTGGCGAACACCCCCGTTAATGAATGTCCGTCAGATCTCGATTGCGACGTGTCTTTCGTTAATTCGAATGAAACCCCGAAACGGCGAACTCGTACTCAATGTCTGGATTAACCAGATTGGGATTCGGAGCCGGCGCCTATGCTCGCAGCAGCCATTCGGGACGTGAAATCTCTGGAGCCGCGTCAGTTCGAGGGGCGCGTGGTCGGGCTTGAGGGGTTGCGGATCGAGGTCGCGGGACCGCCGGAAGCGCTGCAATTGGGGGCTTTTGCGCATATTGGCGGGCTGGACGGGCCGCGCGGCGAGCTGGTGGGGTTTCGCAACCGCCAGGCCATCATGTTGGCGTCGGATCCTGTGGACGGATTATCGCCCGGGGCGAAGGTCGTGTTTTCGATGCGGCCGGACGTGGTTCGTCCGTCATCGAGCTGGTTGGGAAGGGTTATCGACGCGCATGCAGAGCCGCTGGACGGGCTGGGGCCGTTAACCGCCGGCAGCCGGCCGCGTCCTGTGCGGGCGCTGGCTCCCAACCCGCAGTCTCGCGCACGTGTTTGTGATGTCATGCCGCTTGGCCTGAAGGCGATGGACGTGTTTGCGCCGTGCGCCCAGGGGCAGCGGATCGGGCTTTTCGCCGGTTCGGGCGTGGGTAAGTCGACGCTGTTGTCGATGCTGGCGCGCAATGTTGATGCAGATGTCGTGGTGATCGGCCTGATCGGGGAACGCGGGCGCGAGGTGCGCGAGTTCGTCGAGGACACGCTGGGGCCGGAAGGACTGAAGCGCGCGGTGATCGTGACGGCGACATCGGATGAACCCGCGCCGAGACGGCGGCGGGCGGCGTGGCTGACGCTGGCGATCGCCGAGCATTTCCGCGACCAGGGCAAGAAGGTTGCGTGCCTGCTGGACAGCGTCACGCGGTTTGCGATGGCGCAGCGCGAGATCGGGCTGGCGGCGGGCGAGCCGCCGACGACGCGCGGCTATACGCCGTCCGTGTTCACCGAATTGCCGCGGTTGCTGGAACGTGCGGGACCGGGGCGCACGGTTGGGCCGGGCGAGTCTCAGGGACATATCACCGGGCTGTTCACCGTTCTGGTTGACGGGGATGACCACAACGAGCCGATCTCGGATGCGGTGCGCGCGATCCTCGATGGGCATGTGACGTTGTCGCGGCAGATTGCGGAGCGTGGGCGGTTTCCGGCGGTGGATGTGCTGAAGTCGATCTCGCGATTGGGGCCGGCATTGATGACGCCTGAGCAGGCGGCGCTGGCGCAGCGCGCGCGGCGGCTGATGGCGTTGTTCTCGGACATGGAAGAGCTGGTGCGGATCGGCGCGTATGCGCGGGGCGCGGATGCGGAAGTTGACGAGGCGGTGCGCCTGCAACCTGAGCTGGAAGCGTTCCTGACCCAGTCGACCGATGAGCGGTTCGCGCCGGAGGAAGCGTTCGCACGCCTGCAGGCGATCCTTGAGCGCCCGGCGCCTGCGCCTGTCGGGGTTGAACGGGCGAATAAAGGCCGTCTGCCGGTTCGCTGATGGATACGCTGGAGACCCTGTTGAAGGTGGCGCAGAGCCGGCTGGACGATGTCAGCCGGGAAGCGGGCGCGGCAGCCGAGCGCATGGCGTCGCTGAACGAGGCGCTGGTGGCGATGGAACAATCGCAGGCGCATGCGCGCGCACACTCCGACGTGGATGTGTCGCTGCTGGTTGTCGCGGGCGATTATCTTGGACGCCGGCGCGCGGAAAAGGAGCGCCTGGAAGACGAGATAGCGGCGCAACGTGATGTGGTGGATGAGATCCGGGCGCGCCTGACGATGGCGTATCGCGAGAAGTCGAAGTTCGAGCAATTGCTGGCGCGGGAGCAGGCGCGAGAAGCGCAGGCGGAAGCGGCGCGCGAGCAGAAGCAGATGGACGAAGCCGCGCTGCGGTTGGCCAACCGGCGCTAGGGCGGCTCAGTTTTCCGGCAGGTCTTTGCGTTTGGTGCTCGCGACGCCGGAAACGACGCCGAGACCCGTCAGCACAAGCGCGGTGACGAGCAGCCACTGCGTGGACACGCCAAGCAGGCCGAGTCCGACGAGGATGCCTGCGGCGAGCAGGATGAAGCCGATAACGTAGAGAGCGAAGGCGGACATGACTGATTTCTCCTTTGTGGGAGTCAGTTGAGAAATGCCTGTGCTGGTTGATGGTTCCGAATAGCCGCAGCGGCCCGCGTTTGCGGTGAGCAGGCGGCGCAAAAAAAAGGGGCCGGCGCGAGGCCGGCCCAATCAACTACGGAGACGAACTAGAGACGATGATCAGGCGCTGCGTGCGAGCTGATTGTCGTCGGTAGACTCTGCGCCGCCGCGGACCAGCGCTTCGGCGATCTGGAAGGCGTCGACAGCAGCCTGAGCGTTTGGATCAAGCTGGACGATCGTCTTCTGCTGACGGATGGCTTCGCGGACCTTGGGGTCGCGAAGGATGAGGCCGGCCATGGGCGGGCGGAAGCCGAGGAAGGTCTGGCTTGCGCGCGCGAGCGCCTCGTAGGTGCGGCGGCCGGCGACGCGGGTGTCGGCCATGTTGACCGCGATCCACGGCTGGACGCTTGGCGCGTAACCACGCAGCACCTTGATGAAGGCGTAGGCGTCGGTCATCGACGTCGGTTCGTCGTTGGCGACGATCACGCAGCGATCACAGGCGCGGGCGAGGCGCATGACGCTTTCCTCGATGCCGGCGCCGAGGTCGACCAGTACTGTGTCGTACTGCATGGCGATGGCGGTGAGGCTGGCGGCGAGGCGTGCGGCCTCTTCCGGCGGAAGACCGGCGAGCGCGCCGGAGCCGGAGCGGCCGGGCAGCACGTCGAAGCCTGCGTTGTTTGTGGAGCTGGCGCCGCCGTTGACTGGCGTGACGGCGTCCTGGAGTTCGACCCAGCCGGCGACGACGGCGGCGAGATCTGTTTCCGGGGCGATGCCGAGCTGGACGTCGACGTTGGCGAGGCCAAGGTCACCGTCGACCAGCAGGACGCGGCGTCCCATGCTGGCGAAGCTGGCGGCGAGCGTGGTGGAGAGCCATGTCTTGCCCACGCCGCCCTTGCCGGAGGCGACTGCGATGACGGATGCCGGTTCGACCCGCGCTTGCGGGGAACGGCCGTCGTGTTTTCTGAACCCGAAGTTCATCTATGCGGCTCCCTTAAGCATTTCCGTCTCCGGCTGGCCGTCCAACAACAGACGGGCGATACGTTCAGCCGAGGCGGGCGCTAGTCCGCTATCGGTACTAGGCCCCATACCTAGTTGAGCGATGCTTAACCGAGCGGAAGAAAGTGCGGCGATCGCCGCGCCGGGGCGGCGGACGGCGTCGAGGCCTGTGAGGATGGCGCGACGGGCGCCGCACTGGGCGAAGGCGCGGGCGTCATCTTCCAGATCGAGCGGGTGGCCGGCGGCGGAGAGCACCAGGATTGGCTCGATTTCCATGCATGAAATCAAAGCTTTAAGGCGGACCATGTCTTCGTCATTGGTGGCGTTGAAGGATGGGCCGTCGATGACCATGCGCTCGCCGTCGGCCTGGCGGCGCTTGACGGTCTTGATCAGGGATTCCGGCGAGAACACCGCCGAAACACGTGGAGACTTTGTAAGCGCTGCGAGGCGGGCGGCCTGTCCGTTAACGTCAAGATCGGCGGACAGGGCGGGCATCGGCGAATCACCGCCCGCGAACTGCATCGACAGTTTCGCTGTGGCGGTGGTCTTGCCGGAGCCGTATGGGCCGATCAGCAGCAGCGAACGGTCGATGCCCGGCTGGATCGGGGCGAAGGTGAGGACGCCTTCGAGACCCGCCGAGAGCGCGCCCTGGCGCTCGAGACCCGGTCCCATGCGCGCGCCCGCCTGGGCGACGAGGTGGATGAAGCCTTCCGGGGCGCCGCGTGTGTGGAGCGCCCGTGAGAGGCCGTCGCGCATGTCATCGCGCAGGGCTTCCTGGCGGCTTTCCGGCAGCGGTTCGAAGATCGGGCGGACCGCGCCTTCCGGCGGCGCGAAACGGTGGTTGAAGACGCGATCGACCGCGGCGCGGATTTCCACCCGGCCGTTTTCATCGTCGTAGGTCGAGAGGATGACCGCGTCTGGCCCCAATTCCTCATGGACGAGGGCTAACGCTTCCTCCTCCGTCGGGGCTGCGAACATTTTCATTTTCATCGGCAGCTACCTTTCCGATTGTCTACTAGACGGCGCCGGCTGAGCGCAGGCGGGCCTTGGGGTGAATTTCATTTTGCGACATGACCGTGGTTTGCGGACGGAAGCGTTCGACGAGCGAGCGCACATAAGGGCGGATGGGACCTGAGGTGAGCAGGACGGGCGCGTCGCCTGTGCGGCCTGCATCCTCGAAGGCGCGGCGCAGGTCGCGGACGAAGTCCTGCAGTTTGGCCGGATCGAGCGCGAACTGGCGTTCGGGGCCCTGGCCGATGAGGGCGTTGGCGAAGGTTTCTTCCCAGCCTGCGGACAGGGGAAGGACGCACAGCGTGTCGGTCTGGTCGACGTTGGCGTTGCAGAGCTGGCGCGCGAGGCGCTGGCGGACGTGTTCGGTGACGGTGAGCAGGTCGGTCGAGTTTGCAGTGGCCTCGGCGATGGCTTCGAGGATGGTCGGGAAGTCGCGCACCGAGATGCGTTCGCGCAGCAGGTTCTGCAGGACGCGCTGGATGCCGGACAGGGTGATCTGGTTGGGTGTGATGTCGTCGACCAGCGAGGCCTGTGGTTTGGGCAGGCCCTCGATGAGGGATTTGACCGAGGCGAAGGAGAGCAGCTCGGCCATGTTCTCCTTGACCAGTTCGGTGAAGTGGGTGGTGAGCACGGTGGCGGCGTCGACGACCGTGTAGCCGGCGACGAGGGCGTTCTCGCGCGTGTCGCCGTCGATCCAGACGGCGGGCAGGCCGAAGACCGGCTCGTTGACGCGTTCGCCGATGAGGTTGGAGCTGTCGCCGCCGGTATCCATGGCGAGGTGCTGGTTCGGGCGAAGCTGACCGCGGCCGGCGACGACTTCCTTGATGAGGATGCGGTATTCTTCCGAGCCGAGTTCGACGTTGTCGATGATGCGGACCTGCGGGACGACGAAGCCGTATTCGGTGGCGATCTGGCGGCGGACGGCCTTGACCTGATCGGTGAGTTTGCGGCCGGAGGTTTCGTTGATGAAGCCGAGGAGGCCGAAGCCGAGTTCGATCTTGAGTTCGTCGACTGCGAGGCTGTCGGAAATCGGTTGTTCCTGTGGCGCCGCGGCGGCCTGCTCTTTCTTGGCGGCTTCGGCGACTTTCTGGGCCTCTGCGGCGTCCTGCGCCTTGAAGGCGCGCCAGGCGGCGTAGCCTGCGGCGCCGGCGAGGAGCGCGAAGGGAATTTTCGGCATGCCGGGGAGCAGGCCGGCGAACACGGCTGCGCCGGCGGCCATCGCCAGGCCGCGCGGATTGGCGAACAATTGCGTGCCGAGCGCCTGGTCGGTTGCGCCTTCCACGCCCGCCTTGGAGACGAGCATACCTGCAGCGACGGAAACGATGAGGGCCGGGATCTGCGAGACGATGCCGTCGCCGACCGTGAGCATGGTGTAGGAGTTTGCGGCGGTTTCGAAGGCGAGGCCTTCCTGCGCGACGCCGATCGTGAGGCCGCCGATGATGTTGATCATCGTAATCAGGATGCCGGCCATGGCGTCGCCGCGCACGAATTTCGAGGCGCCGTCCATGGCGCCGTAGAAATTGCTTTCGCCTTCGAGTTCCTTGCGGCGGGCGCGGGCCTCGTCTTCGGTGATCATGCCGGCGGAGAGGTCGGCGTCGATCGCCATCTGCTTGCCGGGCATGGCGTCCAGCGTGAAGCGGGCGGCGACTTCGGCGATGCGGCCGGAACCCTTGGTGATGACGACGAAGTTGACGATGACGAGGATGATGAAGACGACGACGCCGATGACGTAGTTGTTCTGCATCACGAAGCCGCCGAACGCCTTGATGATGTTGCCGGCGGCTTCAGGACCGGTGTGGCCGTCGGACAGGATCAGGCGCGTGGTGGCGATGTTGAGCGCGAGGCGGAGCAGGGTCGCCAGCAGGAGGACGGTCGGAAAGGCCGAGAATTCCAGCGGCTTCCTGATCAGCAGCGCGGTCATCAGGATCAACACCGACAGGGTGATCGAGATGGCGAGCAGGAAGTCGAGCAGGAATGCCGGGATCGGGATGATCAGCATGATCACGAGCATGATCACGCCCGCGCCGAGCGCGTATTCGCCCTTCGCGAGGTGACGCGCGATGCCGTTCAGGTTCAGCGATCCGCCGGGTATTGCTGCTGTGCCAGCCATTCAGGTTTATCCAGCTGCTCGGGTTTCGCCGGGGGCGGCGATGTCGACGCCCGCGTCCTGATAGGTGCGCAGCTTGTTGCGCAGGGTGCGGATCGAGATGCCGAGAATGTTGGCGGCGTGGGTGCGGTTGCCGAGGCAGTGATCGAGGGTCGAGAGGATCAGTTCCTGTTCGACCTCAGCGACCGTCTGGCCGACGCGCACGCCGGTGAGGCCGAGCGCGCCTTCTGCTGCGGCGACTGCGTGGCCGGCGCGGGCGTCGAAGGCGCTTTCGGTGACCGGGCGGCCGTCTGGCGCGCGCAGGTCGTCGGCCTGGATCTCCTCGCCCTGAGCAAGAATGACCGCGCGGTGCATGGCGTTTTCGAGTTCGCGGACGTTGCCCGGCCACGGCGCGGACTGGATGGCGTTGCGCGCGGCGTCGGAGATGCGGCGCGGATTGAAGCCGTTGGCCGTGGAGTATTTGTCGATGAAGTAGGTCGACA
>JBHIWT010000086.1:0-13805 GCA_041987265.1 Hyphomonadaceae bacterium | reverse complement strand
GGTGCGGCGTGCGGTTGGCGATCACCAGCCGCCGGCAGCCGGCGTCCAGCAGCGGCCCGGCGACGCCCGCCAGCGTGTTCAGCATCTGCACCAGAAACCCGCACACCGCGGCGTGGATCGGCTTCTGGGCGTCAAGGTGGAACCGCTCCTTGGGCAGCCACACCACCATCGGCGTCAGCCCCAGAAGGATGAACACAGCGGGCGCGCTGGGCCGCCACGCGACGACGGCCAGAACGGCTACCGCCCCCGCCACGCCGATCAGGTACCGCCCGATCACCGGCCACGAGATATGCTTCCACAGGAACGCCGCGCGCGACCCGTTGGAGACCATCTGGATCGCGCCATGCAGCACCATCGCCACAGCCACGGGCGTCAGCCAGGCCAGCACGCCCAGCAGAATCAGCCCCCCGGCCATGCCGAACACACCGGAAATCGCAGCCGTCAAGAAAGTCGCCGCCAGAATGGCCCCAATTACCGGCAAGCTCACGACTTCGGCCCCTCCTGCGCTGGCCCGCCCATTATTGCGCCTCCAGCTGCTGTCAAGCGCAGAAGGGGCGATTCCCGCACTTGTCATGCCCGGCGGCGCACCTCACCTTTCTTGTACAGCACGAGGAGGTCGACATGATTGTGGTCCGCAACGCCCGCCAGGCAGACGCCTCCCGAATCGCCACCGTACACGTCGAAACCTGGAAAGAGGCCTATGCCGGCCTCCTGGACTCTTCCTTCCTTGATTCGATGACGCCCATGCGCCTCACGCGCCACTGGCGCCGCGCGCTGGATGAAAAGCGAAACAATCTCGACGAAGGCGTCTTCGTCGCCGCCACCGACAAGGATGTCGTCGGCTTCGTGGCTGTCTCTTCCTGCCGCGACGTGTTCGCGCCGTGGGAAGCGGAAATCACCATGCTCTACGTACTCGAAGCCTATCGCGGCGCCGGCATCGGCCGCGCCCTGATGAAGACCGCCGCCGATCACGCGCTGGCTCGTGGCATGTTCACCGGCGGTCTCTGGGTCCTGCGCGACAATCTCAACGCGCGCGGCTTCTACGAAGCCCTCGGCGGCGATCGCTGCGGCCGCAAGATGGACAGTGTCGGTGGACGCTCCTTGCCGCTGGTCGGTTATTCCTGGTCGGAAATCGCCGAACTGGCCGACCGCACCATCCCGCAACCCTTCCGCATCACCCGCCACTAGCTGCACCTGCAACTCAGTCCCCGAACGGGCGTCCACAAAGCCTTGTTCGGGCGACGTGCGCGGCAACGCGCCGTCATTTACTTCGCTGCGCGCGGGCGGTACCTGATCCTATCGAAATATCGGAAGACGGCCCGCCGCATTCCACGCCGCGCGACCGCCATGATCAGGAGCGCGAACCCATGCATTTCGAGTATTCGGACAAGACCAAGGAATACATCGCTCGCGTGTCCGACTTCATGGACAAGCACATCTTTCCGAACCTCGACACCTTCACCCAGCAGCACGAAGCCGGCGACCGCTGGGTCACGCCGCAGATCGTTCACGACCTCAAGGCCATCGCGAAGTCCGAGGGTCTCTGGAACATGTTCATGCCGCCCCACGCCGAAACCGACGAAGGCGAATGGCAGGGCCCGGGCCTCACCAACATGGAATACGCGCCGCTGGCCGAACTCATGGGCCGCGTCAGCTGGGCTTCTGAAGTCTTCAACTGCTCCGCGCCCGACACAGGAAACATGGAAGTCCTCAAGCGCTACGGAACCCAGGCGCAGAAGGAACAATGGCTGCGGCCCCTTATGGCCGGCGAAATCCGCTCCGCCTTCCTGATGACCGAACCGGACGTCGCATCCTCCGACGCCACCAACATCGAAACCCGCATCGAACGCGACGGCGACGAATACGTCATCAACGGCCGCAAATGGTGGTCCTCCGGCGTCGGCGATAGCCATTGCAAGCTCGCCATCGTCATGGGCAAGAACGATCCCACCGCCGCCAAGCACCGCCAGCAATCGCAGATCCTCGTCCCGCTCGACACGCCCGGCATCAAGGTCCTGCGCATGCTTCCCGTCTTCGGCTTCGATGACGCACCGCACGGCCACGCCGAAGTCCTGCTCGAAAACGTCCGCGTCCCCGCATCCAACATGATCCTCGGCGAGGGCAGGGGCTTTGAAATCGCTCAGGGTCGTCTCGGCCCTGGCCGCATCCACCATTGCATGCGCACGATCGGCTCGGTCGAATTCGCGCTCGAACAAATGGTCCGCCGGCTCCTCTCGCGCGAAGCCTTCGGCAAGAAGATCATCGAACAATCGGTCTGGGAACAACGCATCGGCGAAGCCCGCACCGACATCGAAATGTGCCGCCTCCTGTGCCTCAAGGCCGCCTACATGATGGACACGGTCGGCAACAAGGTCGCGAAAAACGAGATCGCAATGATCAAGGTCGCCGGCCCACGCATGGCCTGCCGCATCATCGACGAAGCGATCCAGGCCCATGGCGCCGCCGGTGTCACCACCGACTTCGGCCTCGGCAAACGCTACGCCTCCATGCGCACCATGCGCCTCGCCGACGGCCCGGATGAAGTCCACCTCCGCGCCATCGCCCGCAACGAGATCAAGAAATACCGCGACAACACCTACGCCAGCAAAGTCGACGACGACAGCAAGACCGAAGGCGTGCGCTGGTAGGTCTCGGGCGCTTTGCCGTATTGAAGAGGCATGTCATCCTCGCCACCCAGCGGGTTGAGGAGGCCGGCATGTTCAACACGGTCAGGTCAATTGCATTCGTCATCGCATTGATGTTCGCGCCCGGCGCTCTCGCCCAGTCGGGGGAGACCATTGTCGTAACCGGTTCGATGATTGAGGAAGATTACGGCCCCTCCCCATACGTCACGATCCGTGTCCGCGCCGATTTTGTTCTTTTCTCGCTGACCTACGAAAGCGGCTCTCGCGATGCCGCGGTCCGGCAGACTGAACTGTCGCGCATGCTAACTGATGTCACCCGCGCGGCTCAGCGCGCCGACGATGTCGCCCTGCGCGCAGGCGATCCGGAAGAATATGCGGCGATTGAAACGGTAACGCTCGAAGAGCTGCTACGCGAGCAAAGGAATACGGATCGGTCCAGCATTCCTCTGGTCCTGCAAGTCCGGGTCAGAAATGGTGACACGTTCAATGATGTGCGCGAGCGCGCGATGCGCTTCGTTAACGGCGTCCAGCTTCAAGGGCGAACCGAGGCGCTGGTGGGCGATGAGCAATACCTAGAAATCGAGAACCCTGCTGCGCACCGTCAGGGCCTTCTTGAGGCTATCGCCGCTGATCTGGCGAGCGTTTCCCGTACGATGGGGCAGAATGCTGAAGCCAGGGTCACCGGCATCGGCGCAAAACTGATTTCGCGACCCTCCGGTCCGCTCGAAGTGGAGATGGCTATCCCCTACGATTTGCAGATAACAATCCCATCGCCACGTTGATTTTTCAGGACTCGGCGCGGGCCTATCCAACAGCCCATCTCGCCGGCCCATACTCCCCGAATGACACAAGCGCGTATCTCAACGCATCGGGAAGTGACGGCGCCCATAATCACGCTCAGCCAGCTCTTGCTGGCGGCGTTCGCATGCGCGTGCGCAGAGCTTGTGCAAAACCTCCTGTCACGCCTGCACAGGCATGTCGGTTCCGGTGAGGCCCCCCAGGAAACTGGAAGCCCAAAACCACCCGCATTGTTTGCCTGCAGAGCGCGGGCCTCCCATCGCCCGCTCATTCCCGCGAAGGCGGGAATTCAGACCGGCCGGATCGGACGCTGCGCTTCGATCGCCCGTGCACGGACGCGACAGGATCCCGGACGTGCCAGCCCCCAAAGGCCCAACGCCCGTCCGCACACCGAAAGGTCCCCAAACTCAACCCCAGCCTGATCCCAGGCCTCCCGACACCAGACTCCATCGCTCCGCATGCACCCCATGCCGGAGGCGCCGGCGCTTGCCCGCCGCCCGCACGCAGCGTATCGCGCAGATCATGACAAGCGCTCACTTCGCCTTCTGGATCGGCCGCCTGCACAAATGGCTCGGCCTCATTGTCGCCGCCCAGCTCCTCATCTGGACCGCGACCGGACTGTTTTTCACCGTCTTCGCCATCGAACGCATCCGCGGCGACGACCTCTTCGTCAAACCGGACGCAACCCCGGTCGATCTTTCCCGCGTCAACATCACGCTCGAACAGGCCCTGGAAGAAGTCGCCGAAGACCGCCCCACCACAGCAACGCTCCGCAACCTCGGTCCCGACCCGGTCTACGAAGTGCGCGCCGCAATCGGCGTCTTCCTCGTTTCCGCTGAAAGCGGCCGCATCGTCTCCCCAATTCAGGAGCAAACCGCCCGCAACATCCTTGAGGCCGCATGGCGTGGAGAGGGCGCGCTCACGTCCGTCGAACTGCTCGAGGACGCGCCGCGCGAGACCGGCCAGACCGGAAAGATCTGGGCCGGAACATTCGAAGGGAAGGGAAACCCGACCCTTTATGTCAACGCATCCACCGGCGCCGTCGGTCCCGTCCGAACCGACCTCTGGCGCACCTACGACTTCCTCTGGGCGCTGCACATCATGGACTATTCAGAGCGCGAGAACTTCAATCACCCGCTCATCATCGCCGCCGCGATCCTCGCCCTCTCGGTTGTCCTGTTCGGGATCACATTGCTGATCCAGCGCGCCACGAGGGGCGTATTGTTCCGGTAGGAGCAACGCCAATGACGATTTTCGACATACTTGCCGTCGCGGCCTGCGCGCTCGCTGGCGGCATGGGCGCGTACGGGCTGGTCAATCCGGGCTGGATCGCCGGCATCGTGCGGCTCACCCCGACCGAAGGGCTGGTCGAGGGGCGCTCGGAATTCCGCGCCAGTTTCGGCGGTCTGTTCGCCGCCAGCCACGGCTTCGCTGCATGGGCCCTGATCACGTCCCAGCCGGGCGCTGCAATGGCCGCCGCCGTCCTTGGCGCTGCATGGCTGGGCGCCAGTTTCGGCCGCACGATCTCACTTTTCGCCGACGGCGCGCTCACCCGCCTGAACATCTTCAATGTCGGTTTCGAGATTACCCTCGGCATAGCTCTCCTCCTGCCGCTCATCATGGGCTAGGGTCCGGTCAAGCCACCCGGAGCGTCGCGAGACGGACCTGCCATGACCGACACACCAGCCGGCGAGCGCATCGCCAAATACCTCGCCCGGGCGGGCGTGGCCTCGCGCCGCGAAGTCGAACGCATGATCGAGGATGGCCGCATCATCGTCGACGGCGAGAAGCTCTCGTCTCCGGCGTTCAAGGTTACAGGCGCCGAAACCATCACCGTCGACGGCAAGCCTGTCCGCCCCCCGCAGCAGACGCGCCTGTGGCGCTTTCACAAACCGGTCGGCCTCGTCACCACCAATACCGATCCCGATGGTCGCCCTACGGTCTTCAGCGCGCTGCCGAAGAACTTGCCGCGCTGCGTCACCATCGGCCGCCTCGACCTGAACACCGAAGGCCTGCTTCTGCTCACCAATGACGGCGAACTCGCGCGCGCGCTCGAACTCCCCAGCACCGGTATCAAACGCACCTATCGCGCGCGCGCCTTTGGCAACGTCGATCAGCCGGCGCTGAACACGTTGAGCGAAGGCATTACCCATGAAGGCGTCACCTACCGACCGATCCGCGCGCGCCTCGTCAAACGCACTGGCGCAAACGCATGGATTGAGATGACCCTCACAGAAGGCAAGAAACGAGAAGCACGCCGCGCGCTGGAAAGCCTCGGACTGAAAGTCTCGCGCCTGATCCGCACAGCCTACGGCCCCATCCAGCTGGGCGAACTGCCCGTTGGCGAAGTCGCGGAAGTTTCACCGCACGATCTCGCCTCCGCGTTCGCCAGCATCCATCCGCCACTTGCCGCAATGGCGACGGCGCCTGAACCGTCCAGATCACCCAGACCATCCAGACCGGCCAAACCTATCCAACGGCGTCCGCGCGGCGCTAAGGTGGCTGGAAAACGAAATCACCGGAGGAAGCCCGCTAAATGAAACTCTACACATCCGACCGCGCGCCCAACCCCGATCGCGTCAAATACTTCCTCTCGGCCAAAGGCAAGTGGGACGATATCGAGAAGGAAGAGATCTCGATCATCGAAAAACGCCACCGCCAGCCGGACTATCTCGCCATCTCACCGCTCGGCCACGTGCCCGCGCTGGTGCTGGACGATGGAACTGCGCTCACCGAAAGCCGCGCCATCTGCAGCTATCTGGAAAGCATCTTCCCCGAGCCCAATTTGATGGGGACGGATGCAAAGGAACGCGCCGTCATTGAAATGTGGGACCGCCGGGTCGAACTGACCTATCTCGTCGCCATCGCCGGCTGGTTCCGCAACACACATCCGGCCATGGCCGAACTCGAAGTGCCGCAAGTCCCTGAATGGGCCAGGAGTTGCGAAGGCAAGGCAGAACGGGCCGCTGATTTCTTCGAAACCCGCTTGTCTGAATCTCCCTACGTCGCAGGCGACCGCTTCACTATCGCGGATATCACTCTGCACGTCGGGTTCGGCTTCGGCCGCATCGTGAAGTTCAAGCCGTGGGAAACCCGCCCGGCGCTGAACGCCTGGCGTGAACGCGTCGCCGCCATCCCTGGCATGTCTTAGAAGTCCATCCGGAGCGCGCCCCCGGGCAGGGCCGGCTGTGCGGGCCGGCCTACGACTTCATGCGCATCAGCACAGAGGTGAAGCTCAGTACGGGCTTGTCGCCGGCTGAAATCAGGCCGCGCACGTAAACGATGCGTCCGCCCGCCTTGGTCACTTCGCCACGCGCCTCCAAGAGGTCGCCCTCAAAGGCGGGGTTCAGAAAGTCGCCGGACAGGTTCACCGTTACCGCCCGCCCGTCGATATCCGCATCGGCGATGCCAAAGCAGGAGAAGTCCGCAAACGTCATCAGGCAGCCGCCATGAACGGCGCCGCTGGCGTTCATGTGGCGCGCCTCCAGCCGAAAGGCGGTGACGGCGTCGCCATTCTCATCGGTCCGGAAGTAGAATGGCCCGGTATTGCTCTCGAACTTGTCCGTCGGCCAGGTCTTCCAACCTGCAAATTCCCCTTCGGTGATCAAAATCGGTTCCGGCAACAAATCTCTCCCGTTTCACGCTCCGGCCCCCATACAGCACACCCGGCGCGCGCTCAAACCCACCGCGAAAGGCCAGTTGCCGGCCCCATGCCGACCCGTCTTGAACAAGCCGCCAGCTTCGCGTATCCCCCTTGCTCCCGCGCAGGGGTATAGCTCAGTTGGTAGAGCATCGGTCTCCAAAACCGAGGGTCGTGGGTTCGAGTCCCTCTGCCCCTGCCAGGCGGGAAGCCCGTCAGCTCCAGCTTGCGCGCGCATAGAGCCCGGTCGGCAATAGATTGCCCCGGCCTTGCTCGCGGATCGCCATCTCGCCGCATTCCATCGCGCCGCCCAGCCCGTCCAGCGCGCCCTCCAGCGCCTGCGCCACGGCTACATAGGACAAGCGCACGGCGTAAACCGTAGCGACCACACACAGCGGTTGATCGCTCAGCAGCCCCCGCACAACCTCAAGCAAGCGGCCGAAATCCTCCTCGAACCGCCAGAACTCATTCTTCGGCCCACGCCCATACTTTGGCGGATCGAAGATTATCGCGTCATAGGTCCGCTCGCGGCGCACCTCGCGCTCAAGAAATTTCATCGCGTCATCACAGATCCAGCGGATCGGCGCGTCGCTCAGCCCGGAAGCCTCCTGGTTTTCCCGCGCCTGCGCGATCGCCTTCGGCGAGGCGTCGACATGAACGACATCGGCTCCCGCCGCCGCCGCGGCCAGCGACATCATGCCGGTATAGCCAAACACATTAAGCAGCCGAACGGGCCGCCCCGCCGAACGGATCCGCTCACCGACCCAGCGCCAGTGCACGGAATGCTCTGGAAACACGCCCATATGCCGGAACGACGCACAGCGCGCCTTCAGCCTGATGTTGTCCCAATGCAACGGCCATTCTTCAGGCGGCGGCGCGCCAGGGAAATGCCAGCGGCCCTTGTCCTCATCGGCCTTCGAACTGAACTCTGCATCTGCGCGCCAACTGGCAATCTCTCGCTGCGGCGACCACAGGGCCTGCGGATCAGGCCGGTTGACGGTGACGCTGCCGAACCGTTCAAGCTTGCGGCCATCCCCACAGTCGAGCAGGGCGTAATCCGTCCAGTCATTGCTGACGAGCAATCTGAAGTCTTCAGCGCTCATTTATCCGCGCCCTCAAATCCACGGGCCAGCCACACATCGTAGATCATGATCGCGGAAGCACACGCCAGGTTCAGGCTATCGGCGCGTCCTTGCATCGGCAGCCGAACAAGTCGGTCGCAGCGCGCCTCAACGGCTTCCGGCAGCCCTGCTTGTTCGTTGCCCATCAACACGACGCTGCGCTCCGAAGGAAGGAATGGCTCGCCGCTGACAACACCGCGCATCGAGGCGGCGTTAACTTCCGCCTCTGTCTTTCCGACCCAGTTCCAGAAGTCTTCGACTGACGTCTCGGCAATGGGCGTAGCGAACAGCGAGCCCATGCTGGCGCGCACTGCCTCAGGCGAGTAGGGGTCGCAACACGTCCCAATCAGGATGACGCCGTCGACACCGGCTGCATCGGCGGTTCGGATGATGGTTCCAAGATTGCCGGGGTCGCGAACTTCGTAGAGCGCGATCCAGCGACGCTTGCCCTCTGTCCGGAAGGCGCCAAGCTCCAGCGGCTTCTGTCGAAACGCCGCTACCATGGTTTGCGGGTTGTCCTTGCGAGCGACCGCGCCAAGTACGCGATCGGATGTCGTCACCACGCGCGCGCCTTTCTCGGCCATCGCCACTAGCAAGGACTGAGCGTTCGCCCGCTCCGTAGCGATTTTGCTGGTTAACGCCGCAACCGGCTCCCAGCCGAAATGCAGTGCTTCTTCGGCATGCCGCGCGCCTTCAGCGACGAAAAGACCACTCTCACGCCGGGCGCGCTTGCGTTCAAGCGAGCGCATCGTCTTGATCAGTTCGTTCGACGTGCTCGTGATATGCTCGAACTCGCCACGTACAGATCGTGTTGGGGGGGAATTGGAATGCATACTGGACGGAATTGAGCGATTCTACGCCCGTTGGACCTCGAACCTGACAAGCTGATTGTGCATATGTATCCTTAGGGACGGAGGAAAGCGACTACACGATCATGACGGGTATTTGGAGATCAGTTTTCGGCCGGGGCCGAAGCGGGCACGATATTGCGCTCGCTTCGGATCGTCTGGTCTTCTGGATCGGCGTGATCGGGCTCGCGCTGACAGGTCTGATCACTGTGTGGTTCGGCCCGGAATCCCACGCAAAACTTGAGGCGCAGGTCCAGCAGGCGGCGCGTACGGCACTGGCAGGCGGCGATCATGGCTGGGCAAGCGCGCGCGCTTATGGCCAGCGGATTGATCTCTCGGGGGCCGCCCCCAGCGAAGCGGCTCTGGCTAGCGCCACGACGGCCGTGCGGGGCTCACTTGGCAAGGGGGGCGTCATATCCGGCGGCGTTACCAAGGTCACAGCCAACCACGCAGACGTGGTTCCGCTCGTTTCCCCGTTCGCATGGGGCGCCATCCGGGAAGATCGCCAGATCACTCTGGAAGGCGTCGCGCCAAGTCGCGCTTCCTTGACCGACATCGAAATGGCCGCACGCAGCCTCTTCGGCGCACCGAATGTCATCAGCCGCATGACGCTTGCCACCGGCGCCCCGGAAGGCGTCGACTGGTCGGCGACCGCCATTGCTGGGATCACCGCTCTTCATCGCCTCGAGCGTGGCTCGGCGGAACTCAGCGATCATGATTTGATTGTTTCCGGCTCAACGGGGCAGGAAGAGGAAGCGCAGCTTGTCCGCGACGAACTGGCGGCCATCGAGACCGGCGCAAGCGTCAACGCCTTCATCAGCGGACCAGCGGAATGGTCGGCCCGCCTCGCCAACGGCGAACTCCGTTTCACCGGTCAGGTAGCGTCAGCAGAGAACCAGGAAGCTCTCGCTCAGATCGCAACTGATTTTTTCTCTGCGGACTTCGGCGACAACACCACTGTTGGTACAGTCGGACCATGGATGAACCGGATCAGCGTTGCGCTTCCGCATTTCGCCCGGTTCCAGTCAGGCCAGATAGACGTTCTGGCTGACAACATTCGTATCTCTGGCAACGCAGCCGGCAGCGTTCTGAGCTTCCTGCGTGAGGACATGGAGAACATGTCCGACAGCTACACGGTGCTGTACAACGTTCGTGAGATCGCCCCCGAAATCACCGAACTCGCCGGCGTCAACCTGGACGTAGCAGACGCAGCGGAGCGCGAAGCCTCTTGTCAGGAGGCGTTCACGCAGATCATGTCAAGCAACGACATCCTCTTCGAAACAGGCCTGGCCCGTATCAGCCGGGAGAGCGGTGAAACGCTCGACAAGCTGATTGCGGTCACAAGACGCTGTTCGGGTCTCCGGATCGCCATTGAGGGCCATACCGACGCGACCGGCCGTGCCGCCGACAATCGCGAGCTGTCCCGCGAGCGTGCGGAAGCCGTGCTTGCTTACTTCATCACCAGAGAAATCGAACGGGAGCGGCTGACCGCTGTTGGCTATGGCGAGGAAAACCCGGTTGCGAGCAATCGCACCGCGGCGGGGCGCGCCCAGAACCGACGGATCGAGTTTACCGTTTCCAGTGCGGAGGAAACCCAATGACCTGGCTCCTGGCTCATATGTGGCTGGCCCTCCTGATCGCAGCGCTGTTTGGCGGTCTGATTGGCTGGGCGATACGCCATCTCCGCAGGGCGGATGCTGGCGCGCAGCCCTCAGCGTCGACGTCCCTTGGCATGCTCGACGCGGGCGAAGCCAGCGCGCGCTTCGCTGAGCTGGAAACTCAGCTCCAGGCCGAACGCGATGAAGTTGCCGCGCTGCGATCACGACTGGACGCCGGCGCAGCAGGAGAATTTGTCGGCAGCGAGCCTGAGGAAGGTTCGGTTGAATGGCGAAATCGCTATCTGGAATCGCGCGTGCGCTTCTTGGAGAAGCAGCTCGCCGACGCCGAAGAGGCGATTGCCCCCGATGCGGCGCCGCCTGCCGCAGAGGATGATGAAAACACGCGCCTGGTCTGGCGCAATCGCTATCTCGAAGGTCGTGTCCGTTATCTCGAAGACGAATTGTCAAAGGGCGGATCGCTCACAATTGCCTCGGTGGAAACCACTACGACCAAGAAGGCGGCGAAGAAGTCCGTTGGTGCGAAGCCAGCAACGCTTGAAGCGCCCCGAAACGGCAAGGCAGACAACCTCAAGCAGATTGGCGGCGTTGGACCCAAGATCGAAAAACTGCTCAATGGCCTCGGAATCTACCATTTCGACCAGATCGCGGCTTGGACCGAAAACGAGATCGCCTGGGTGAACTCAGAGATTTCGTTCAAAGGCAGGATCGAACGCGAAAACTGGGTGGATCAGGCAAAAACGCTCGCTGGCGGCCTCGAGCCGCAATCCCGCAGCCGCTAGTAAGGTTCGGCGCGGCCGGCCTCCACGGTCACGACACCAAACTCAGACAGTTCTTCCTCGCTCAGGTACGAAACCTCGACAGCGGGAATGTCCGCCATCCGGGCGAACAGCTTACGATCTACTCCCATTTCATCCAGATATGCGGACACGTCGCCTTGCGCGGACTGAAACGCAGACATCGCGTCATCAAACCGGGGGCAATACCGAACACCGGGCAGGGGCAGCCACGGATAGTTATCCAACGCCTGCCAGCGTTCCGTACAGTCCATGCGCAGTTGATGAACCCCATATTCCGATCCCGGCGTCACCGACCGTTCAACCCCGCCTAGAAAGGCCAACGCACATGCGCTTGAACAGCGTGATGCAAGAAGCTCGGAGCCATTTGATCCTACCCCCGATGGTTCGCCGACGACGGTCGCCAGAGACAGGCGACGGACCGACCGCCCCAACTCCAGTCCTGCGGCCAGATCACCGCCGTCAGAACTCAGGATCAATTCTGATGCGCTTCGCGACTGGCTGGAGAGAAAGTTGACGAACGCCGTGTTCGTATCAGGCGAGATTTCTCCGCTACCGACGACTGCAAAATCGCCGTCACTGAGAGCATGCCAGGCAAAGGTCATGGGCCGCGGCGGCGGTTCGGCTAAAACGCCGTCGCCAAATGCCGATATACAAGCAATCACTGTCCCGGCCAGAAAACGCCGGCTCACTCGCTCAACCTGTCTATTTAGCAGGAAAGACATCCGCCAATGCCCTTTCGGCCGCTGTTGACGCCGGTAGCTCCCCGCTCAAAACGCGCTGACGCAGGTTCGCGATCTGTCCGCCATGTTCGGCTTCCTGCGAGACGGCGCGCATCACACCATCCAGAAGGAGAGAGTCAAACCAGCGACCCTGCTGATCAGACCGCCGCGCAGCGCGGGCGCCAGAAGCTTCGGTCTTGTCGCGGTGAAGTGCGATTGCCGACCACAATTCATCCAGCCCGTCGCCCGTTGCGCCGGAAATCAGCATGGTTGGCGGCCGCCAGTCCGGGTCGATCGGCTCAAGGATATGCAGTGCGTTAGCGTAGGTACGCGCAGCTCGCTCAGCCGCCTGCCGGTCCAGATCGCTCTTGTTGATTGCTATCAGGTCGGCCGCCTCCAGCACGCCTTTCTTGATGCCCTGCAATTCGTCGCCAGCGTTCGGCAACATCAACACCAGAAAGAAATCAACCATATCGGCGACAACGGTCTCCGACTGCCCGACGCCGACGGTCTCAACCAGGATGACGTCAAAACCCGCCGCCTCGCAAAGCAGAATGCTTTCCCGCGTCTTGCGCGCCACCCCGCCGAGCGAGTCGCCGGCAGGCGAGGGACGCACGAACGCGTTTGGATCAACAGCCAGTCGCTCCATCCGGGTCTTGTCGCCCAGGATCGAACCGCCGTGGCGGCCCGACGAAGGATCGACCGCCAGCACCGCCACCTTGTGTCCGGCCTCGACCAGATTGCAGCCGAACCGCTCGATCGTGGTCGACTTGCCCGCGCCCGGCACGCCGGTGATTCCGATGCGTTGCGCTTGGCCCGTCAGCGGCATCAGCCGCGACAGCAGCGTGCGCGCGGCGGCCTGATGGTCGGCGCGGCGGCTCTCGACCAGGGTGATGGCGCGCGCCAGCGCTGCGCGGTCGCCAGCGACCAGGCGTTGCTCCAGGGTGTCGATGTCGAGCGCGGGGTTCACGTCCCCCGATTAGAGGACGACGGCTGTCCCGGAAACCGAAACCATCATCATCGAGCCGTTGGGGCCGACCGTGTTGTAGTCGAGGTCGACGGCCAGGATGGCGTTGGCGCCCAGCTTCTCGGCTTCTTTCATGAGGTTCTTCATGGCGTCGTCGCGGGCGCGGGCCAGGACGCGTTCGTAGGACTTGGAGTGACCGCCGATGAAGTCGCGGATCGCCGCCATCAGGTCCAGAACCACATTCGCGCCCAGGATCGACTGGGCGTAGATCGCGCCCTTGTACTCTTGTACGGGGCGGCCTTCGACAAAGGGCGTCGTCGTGATCAGCATCCGGGAATCCTGGCGAGCGATAGGGTTAACTTAGGCGCAAACGTCGCCTTTCGCGAGGGGCTCCCTCCGCGCGCGAGACTTTCGATCACGCCGTTCGCGCAACGCGGGAATCTGGCCCGCCGGCCCTTCCGGCGCGGCCAGGGTTAAGGCAGATTGAACCCTGTTTACTGCGCCCCGGAGCCCTTTGGTGATCTTCGCGAAATCGCACGTCGAACTGCACAACATCCGCGCCAATGTGGAGCGGGTGAAGAAGCTCTCCGACAATGTCGTGGGCGTGGGCCCTTTCGGCGTGGGCCTCGATGGTCTGCTGACCTGGATTCC
>JBHIWT010000085.1:0-13810 GCA_041987265.1 Hyphomonadaceae bacterium | reverse complement strand
CAGCATGACACGATAAAACTGGCTGCCATTTACAACCGCAGACGCAACATAACCTTCGCCGAGATCGCCAAACGATGACAACACCTTGTGCGCGTTCGACAGATCCGAGAAGGAACCAACCTGTAGCGCATACCCATTGCGAGCCACGCCTAGGGGAACAGGCCCCGCAACAGGCGCCGGTGCGAAATCAGGGTCACCATAAGCTTCCGCAGAAGCCTGAGACGCAGGCCGTTCAGGCATCCCGCTGGCCGCGGGAAGTTCGGCAGCCCAGACGCTATCCGCCGGCGCGCGGTGCTGCGACATGGGCGCAGCCGGGGCAGAGGCGAACATCCGTTCGTCAAGCTCAGCATTCTGATCGGTTGGCGCCGGGCCGATATACTGAACCCGAACCTTGGCCGTACCATTCCTGCGAACATCCAGAACGTCCGCCGCACCGCGCGACAGATCGATGATGCGATCATCGATGTACGGGCCCCGGTCGTTCAGACGCAGCAGGACGCTGCGGTTATTCTCAAGGTTGGTGACCCGCACAACAGACGGAATTGGCAGGGTGGGATGCGCAGCCGTCAGAGCGTCCTGATCGAAAACTTCGCCGGAAGACGCCAGTTCGCCGTCAAAGCCGGGTCCGTACCAGGACGCGATCCCGACCTCGTCATAATCCGGCTCGTGCATGGGGACGAACCACTTGCCTTTGACCTGATACGGCGGGCCAGCATAAGGCCGCGACCAACCTTTGGAAGTGAGCGCTTCGCGCGGCGAAAAAGAGCTGGTGGCCGTCGTCACCGGGTTGAACGCCGCCGCAACCGCGCCGGGACGGATGTCCATCGGACTTCCTACAGCCGAAGCCGCAGTCACAACAGTTCCGCTTGCCTCCGCAAAGACGATCGGGGCCGCGCTACGGGTCTTTTCCGCTACAGCCGTCTGACCGCTAACAAGGGAGGCAACCAGCGCCGCCAGGCACACTGCCGACAAATGCTTCCGCACGTTTGACATCAACCATCATCCATTTTGGACGGCTCAAAGCCGCTATCGCTCTTCTGGCGATCATCAGAACGTAGCGGCGATTTCTCCGGAAATGGTGAATCCAAATCGCTCGATTTTTAACAATCCGAGCGGATGACGCGATTCCTTACGGCCATGTCAGAAGTTTCAATCAATCTGCGCCTGATTGGACGCATACCGACACAAACACCGCGCAAATGGACGCCCTTCCCTCCTGCGCGATCAATTTGAACGAAATTCAAGGAAACCATTTTCTTTGCAGCCAATGACGAATAACTAGGTCGCTCGCGGATGGGTGGCCGAGTGGTTTAAGGCAGCGGTCTTGAAAACCGCCGTGGGTTGACGCTCACCGGGGGTTCGAATCCCTCCCCATCCGCCAGTACTCTGTGAGGAGCGCCACATGTGGATCGACAACCTCCTCACCTTCATCGAGCTTGGGTTTCGACACATCCTGCCTCTGGGGCTGGACCACGTCCTGTTCATCACCGCCATGTACCTCGCGTCCACCAGCTGGCGGTCCCTGCTTCTTCAGGTCACTGCGTTCACGCTCGCCCACACGGTCTCCCTTGCGCTCGCGGTAAACGGCGTGATTGAACCGCCGCCCGGCGTAGTTGAGCCGCTGATCGCAGCCTCGATTGTGGTCGTCGCTGTGGCCGCCATTCTCCGCAAGGTTAGGACACCCTGGAAGACCTCGATTGTGCTTGGTTTCGGGCTATTGCACGGACTCGGTTTCGCCGGCGTCATCCGCGGTTATCTCGAAGGCGCCGACTTCGTCACCGGTCTGATCGGCTTCAACCTCGGCGTAGAGCTCGGGCAACTCGTTGTCATCGCGATCGTCGGCGTGCTGACGATCATCCTCAGGATCGCCCTCACCACCATTGGGCAAGGTCAAAAGTTGCGCGCCTACGCAACCGTGCCCGCAGCCGGCCTGATTGCCGCCGTCGGCGCACTGATGTTTTTCAGCAGGCTGCCTCTGACAGGCGCTTACCTGCCCGAAATCTAGAAAGCTCAGGACCCATCTGATGAATGGTGCCCGGGGGCGGAATCGAACCACCGACACGCGGATTTTCAATCCGCTGCTCTACCCCTGAGCTACCCGGGCATAGGGGCCTTCTTGGAAGGCCGGATGTATAGGAAAAGCCCTCGCCAGTGTCCACGCCTTTTGTTCACGCCAGGGATCTCTCAATCTGAACGATCATCTGGGCCCGATGAAGCCTGGCCTAAATCGCCTTGTGGCAGGTCTTCCAGAGGCTCTCCGGCGATCGAATAACCGTCGCCCAGCCATCGGCCAAGATCCACCTGCGCGCACCTCTTCGAACAGAATGGTTCCAACGCCGGGTCTTCCGGCTTCCCGCATATAGGACACTTTCTGATCATGGCTCACTCAATAGCCCGGATATCGGCGGCGCCAACCGGCCGGTCATCCGTGGCCAATTGCCAACGTCGGCCGATCCGCTCCCCCATTTCCTCCTCCCACGACGCCAATCCTGATCGAAGCCAGCGTTCAGCGGGGACCGACATTGTCACCCCTATCCGAGCGCCACGCCGGGCCAGACCCATAGTTTCAATCTCGCGCAGGGCATTCAGCGCCTCACGTTCCTCAGGCGCGCAGCCAATCGCGTCAGCCAAAGGTCTCCGCTCCCGGGGTACCGATGCCTGCAGCAGACCAAACCGCGAAAGCCCGAGAGAGTCGACACGGCGCGCCGTAAGGCGGCGAACCTGCTGCTCGAACACTTTGGACAAATCACCGCCGATTGCGCCGCGCGGAGACCCGGCAAAATCCACAACCACTAGTCCGCCGATACCGCGAAGAGCGATCTGACGCGCCGCTTCCTCTGCCGCCTCCAGATTGAGCCCCGCAACCGGCTGATCGCTGGCACCCCGGTCCACATCTAACGCGCACACCGCGCGGGTTTGTTCTACCCACACACTGCCGCCACTCGGCAACCTTACGCTATCTGCCAGCCCCTCTTCCATCACGGCGTTAACGACAGCACGCGCCTCAGAACCCGAAACCGTGTCTACAACACGGACGCCCCTTATGAACGCATCCGGACTTGCGTCCGCCAACCGCCCTTCGACCGTAGGCGCGTCTGATCCATCTTCAGCATCAAGCACAACCAACTTGTCGCCATGCGCTTCTGACCGCACCGTAGCCGCCACCCGCGCGCCCTGTATCAGCGCAGACGACTTGCGCGCGCGCAATACACCCTGCCCCCCGGCGCCAAGACCGACGAACCATTCGCCATCAATCGAGCGCTCAATCAGGCGCGCCGCCCAACGCTCCCCAACCTTTGGCCGACGACCCCGTTCGGTCCACCGCTCAACATCAGCTCTGAAGGCTCTGTCAGACTCATCGACGAGCACCCGGCTGGTTTCCCCGACGGCGAGGTCTTCAAACAGCCGCGCCTCAATCATTCCCGCTCCGCCATCGCTCGGAAGGCTTGTAGCCCAGCCCAACGAGAAGCTGCACAGTCTCGTACAGCGGCAGGCCAACGATCGACGAATATGAACCGGCTATGGAAGTGACAAACGCCCCCGCGCGCCCCTGAATAGCATAGCCGCCGGCCTTCCCGCGCCACTCGCCCGAAGCGATGTAACCCTCAACTTCCTCGTGGGAGAGCCGCTTCATCTTTACCCGCGACACCACCGTTCGGCGTGCGCGCCGCCCACCCGGCGCCAGAACACTTACGCCGCTAGCGACATTGTGCGCGCGCCCCGAAAGCAGCGCCAAACACGACCTGGCCACTTCGGCCGTCTCGGCTTTCGGTAAGAGGCGACGCCCGCAATACACAACCGTGTCCGCAGCCAGAACGAAGTCATCCGGATATGACCGGCCTGCAACGTCGGCCTTCAGGTCGGCCAGGCGGCGAGCCAGCACCTCGCCGGCTTCGTTCTTTAGAGGCGTTTCATCGACGTCGGAGCTGACAACATGGGCCGGCGCAAAGCCAACCTGTCGCAACAGGTCCAGGCGCCGCGGGCTGGCGCTTGCGAGCACCAACCGCCCGGCATGCGCACCAGTTTCACTCACTTGAAGCGGTAGGTGATCCGGCCTTTGGTAAGGTCGTACGGCGTCATCTCGACAAGAACCTTGTCACCAGTCAGCACACGAATGCGGTTCTTCCGCATCTTGCCGGCTGTGTGCGCGATGATTTCATGATCGGTCGCCAGTTTCACTCGAAACGTGGCGTTCGGCAGCAATTCGACGATTGTGCCTTCAAATTCGATCAGTTCCTCTTTCGCCATTCACTCCTCATGGGCCGCAGAAAACGGGTCCCTATATATGCATTACCAGTCCGCCGTCGACTGCCACAGCCTCAATTTCGCATGTGAAGCGCACAAACAAGGGTGAATAGACGCCTCGCCGTGCTGAAATCAGTCTCGACTTTCCCCGACAGCCGCTCGATCAGCAGCTCCGAACCTTCATTATGCAACCCCCGCCGCCCCATATCGATCGCCTCAATCTGAGCCGGCGTAGAAGAGCGTATGGCGTCATAATAGCTGTCGCAGATCAGAAAATAGTCCTTGATGATTCGCCTCAGCGGAGTGAGCGACAGCAGAAATTGCCGGACCGGCTGACCACCCTCATCAGTCACGTCGAACAACAAACGGTTCTCAATCAGGGACAGCTTAAGCGCGTAAGGTCCGCCCGACTCGCCAACGAGACCAAAAGAATTTTCCTCGAGGATATCGAAGATAGCGATTTTCCGCTCATGCTCGGCGTCGGGACTGAGGGGCGCAAGGCTGGCCTCATCAATCTCGATCGCGCAGAGGGTCGACACACCGCTCATCGCCGCTCTCGCCGCAACCGGACAGACAAGGCATGCGCTGGCAAACCCTCGTTCATCGCAAGGGTTTCGGCGGACACAGAGAGATGGTCGAATCCTTCTCGAGTGACAACTTGAACCGATGTTCGCTTCATGAAATCGCTAGTCGACAGGCCCGAACTGAAACGCGCCGCGCCTGAAGTAGGCAAGACATGGTTTGAACCTGTGACGTAGTCTCCCAAGGCTTCGCACGCCCATGCGCCAACGAAGATCGCTCCTGCGTGACGAATTCCATCCACGACACGCTGGGGTTCATCAATGCAGACTTCAACATGCTCCGGCGCGATCTGGTTGACGACATCAGCCGCAGCCGATCGCTCGCAGAGCACGATGGCGCCATACGTCGCCAGCGATGCTGATGCGGCTGACTCCGCCCCAAGCTCGAGAACAAACGTCTTCAACGCTGCTTCGACACGGTCTGCCAAGCCGGGCGAGTCGGTCACCAAGATGGACTGAGCCAACGGGTCATGTTCAGCCTGGGACAGCAAGTCGGCTGCGATCCAGTCCGCTGAATTCTCCTCTCCCGCAACCACCGTGAGCTCCGAGGGGCCAGCGATTGAATCGATCCCGACGAGCCCAAAGACCATCCGTTTGGCCGCGGCCACATATGCGTTCCCCGGCCCGACGATCTTGTCGACCGGAGCTAACTCTCCCGCGCCAAGCGCGAGCGCAGCGACCCCTTGTGCGCCGCCAATCGGATAGAATTGATCCACACCTGCGCGGACGGCTGCATAGGCAACCGCGGGACTGACAGCCCCGTCACGGGCCGGCGAGACCATGACTACCCGCCCCACTCCCGCGACCTTCGCCGGCACAACGTTCATCAATACGGTGCTCGGATAGCTTGCCCTGCCGCCGGGCACATAGACGCCAACCGAATCCACGGGTGACCACCGCCAGGAAAGCGCTATTCCACCGGCGTCTTCGGCCCGTCCATCATGCGGAAAATGCTGTTTGTGATATGCTTCAATGCGCTCTGCCGCGTGATCAATTGAAGCGCGAACGTCAGACGGACATGCCTCCGCCAGACCAGCCAGATCAAATCGCTCAGCGCCGAGCGAACGCTCGTTGATCTCGAGACTATCAAACTTCAGCGTGTGTTCGGCGACCGCCTTGCCGCCCCGTTCGCGTACGTCTTCAACGATCGCCGCGACAGCGGCGTCAATGCTCGGCTGAGCGCCCTGGCGTCTGCGCCCCAGAAACTCACCAAACTCCTCGCGAAAACCTGCGCGAGACTGATCAAAACGCTCCAGCTTCATCACATCGCACGCAGCCAAACGGTGCCCCGCCCTAGGCCGGACTATACGCACCCTGCGCTGCATTGCAGCACAAAGATTCCCATCTGCTTTCCGGGTGTTGCAGTAGAACCACGGCGACAGTGCTGGTCTGCGCGACGAGTACGCCGCGCCTAGTCCGAATCTGACGACCGCTCGATCCTAGCGCCACAGGCGTTGAGCTTGGCCTCCAGCTTCTCGAAACCCCGGTCCAGATGATAAACCCGATTGATGGTCGTGGTTCCTTCAGCCACCAATCCAGCGATCACCAGACTGACAGACGCGCGAAGATCGGTCGCCATCACCGGTGCGCCACGCAGGCGCTCGACGCCATGCACCACGGCCTCCGACCCACGGATCGCAATATCAGCACCAAGACGATTAAGCTCCGGCGCGTGTAGGAAGCGGTTTTCAAAGATGTTTTCCCGGATCGTGCTCACGCCGTCCGCCACCGTCATCAACGCCATGAACTGCGCCTGAAGGTCGGTCGGAAAGCCTGGGTAGGGGCGCGTGTCCAAGTCTACCGGCGACAAGCGGCCTTCACCATGCTGCACGCGTACACCGTTTTCAACAGTCTCGACGCTCACCCCCGCTTGCCCAAGCGCGCTGATCAACGCCCCAAGACAGGCAGGATCCGCCCCCTCCAGAACGACGTCGCCACCTGTAGCGGCCACGGCGATCATAAACGTTCCGGCCTCAATCCGGTCGGCCATCGTGGCGTATTCACCGCCCGACAAGCTGCTTACACCTTCGATTTCGATACACGGTGTGCCCGCCCCAGATACCTTCGCCCCCAACGTGTTGAGGAAGTTGGCGATATCGACGATTTCCGGCTCGCAAGCCGCATTCTGCAACCGCGTCGCGCCCTTGGCCAGGACGGCCCCCATCATCGCATGCTCGGTAGCTCCAACCGAAGGGAATGGGAAAGTGATGTCGGCGCCATGCAATCCCCGTAGCGCCGCAGCTTTCACATACCCTTCCTCGATCACAATATCCGCACCCATGGCCTCGAAAGCCTTCAGGTGGAGGTCCACCGGCCTGGCGCCAATCGCGCAGCCGCCCGGCACCGAAACCGTCGCATGACCGACCCGCGCCAGCAGCGGGCCCAGGACGTTGAACGTCGCCCGCATCTTTCGAACGAGATCATACGGCGCGATGGTCGAAGTTAGTTCAGCGCACCGCATCCGCATCGTATTGCTACCGGTTGGCCAGTAGGCTTCGATACCCAACGACTCCAACAAACGAGCCATGAATCTTGTGTCAGCCAGATTCGGCAGGTTCTGAAGCACCACTTCCTGATCAGTCAGGATGCTCGCAGCCATCAGCTTAAGAGCCGAATTCTTGGCGCCAGCGATCGGCAACCTTCCGGACAATGGTCCGTTTGCTGTAATTGTCAGTCGATCCATGTGAGCCTTCTTGCCGCAAACAATTGCTACTGAAAGCCGAGCTAGGCCAAAAGCTGTGTGAATTAAGGCTTTTCTGGCTTGATCGGAGTAGCGGGCTGAGCTTTCCGGCGCTTCAAGTTGTCCCGCAACGCCTTGGCAAGCCGTTCTTCGCGGCTCTGCTCTTCTGTCTTGCCTCTACGTCCCGTTTGCTTGTCAGCGGCCATCTTCAAACCTCAAAAACAGGCCTTTCCTAAGCCGATCCGATCCGGTATTCGGTCGGCCCTCCACTCTTGGAACGCCGCCGTAGCTCAGTGGTAGAGCGCGTCATTGGTAATGACGAGGTCGTGAGTTCAATTCTCACCGGCGGCACCAGCCCACTCAACCCATCCTCGTGGATCCGCCGGCGCCCGCAAGGCACCGCTCGCGAACCCGCCATTGTTCACGAGCTGTCTCAAGGTCAAACTGGGTATCCACGTCAAACAGCTCAGTTTCTGATAGGCCGAGCCCCACGCTACGAATGTCCGGCCGGCGAACAATCTTTCCAGCCCCCTGATCACCCGTCAGCACCTGTAGCGCTTCAAAACACGCTCGTCCGAACACAGCAGGCGGCCTGCCCTCCCCCTGTTTCCCCGAATGCACCACGTCCAACTCATCGTTCGCGTCTGCATGCGCCAACATGTTGATGATCGTGGCTGGCTCTATGAAGGCCATATCAGCCAGGCACAACAGAACTGATCGCGGCCGAAACTGCATCGCCACCCGAACGCCAACCGAAACCGACACTCCCAAGCCCGCTTCAGGACTCGCATTGGGCGCAATGATGAAGCGTCCCTCCAGGCGACTACGAAGCACCGAATTGCGCGAAGGGCACACGGCCACCCGGGCGCGGAAATCAATATCAGCAAGACGCCCGGCCATGTGCTCGACCAGCGGCTTCCCGCCAAGATCTTCCAGCAGCTTGTCACGCCGTTTGAACCGCCGAGACAAACCCGACGCCAACAGGATCGCAACCGTTTGGTCACCCGGGCTTTGCATGAAGAACCAGACTTACTTTGAAACTTCGGACATGATTTGCGCCAGCGTCGAGACCGCCAGGGCGCGCGGAGACTGCGCGTGGAACAGCCCGATCGGTCCACGCAAACGATCAAGGCTCCTAGCTTGCACACCCTTCGCCTTCAACAGCTCTACGCGCTCGGCGCTGGTCTTTTTCGACCCCAAGGCGCCGACGTAAAACGCCGTGCTTTCCAACGCACGCTCCAGTAGCGGGATTTCCCATTCGTGCTCGTGGAACAGACAGACGAAGGCTGAAGACGAATCCAGGTCGAACTCCGGAGCACGATCAGGGAGGCTGAGCGAAATCAGCTCCCGCGCAAACGGACGACAATACTCAAGCGTCGCTGATTCCTGGCTAAGTACACACACCTCATAGCCTGCCTCGTCGGCGAGCTGGCTCAACGCAACAATCTCCCAGCCCCGCCCCGCCATGACCAGCCGCACGGTCGGCCGGAACACCCTCACGAATGCGCCAGCCTCCCCATGGCTCGCCATACCTGATTGGAACCGCATCGCGGTTCCAGCATTGCCGGTGTCGATCACGAGTGAGAAGTCTCGCCGGCCAATGCCGGCCTCGACGGCTGCGGCCAAAACATCCTGATCGACATGAGCATCGACAAAAACATCGACGCCTCCGCCGCAAGGCAGCCGCACGTCAACAAACGGAGACCCCTGACCATAGCGAAGGTTCTTGTTTCGCCCGGCCGCGATCGCATCGCGCGCCTCCTCACACAGAGCGGTCTCGAGGCACCCTCCCGAAATGCTTCCAACGAAAGATCCGTTCTCCACAATCGCGAGTTGGGCGCCGACGGGGCGGGAAAAGGGACCTTCAACACCGGTAATCGTGGCCAGCGCCACCCGCTGACCAGACTGCACGGCCCTGAGCGCGAAAGTCAGTACATCAAGATCGTTTGCCAGACCGGGCGCAGCAACACTCATCCCGTACCAGGTTCCTCTTGTTCCCTAGGACGCCTCCCCAACAAAGCCGTTCACCCGGAAGGCTAACCCTGCTAGGTCCAAAAAGCCAAGTTGCAACAACATCATCCGGCCAGTAACCCGCCGATTTACGGGCGCGTCCGGTTAGAACTGGCGGAGGAGACAATCAAGCGTGCCTGCGCAATCGCCCTACATATCCGTCGACCCGAGCACGCCAACGGCGCGCGTCGTCATAAATCGTCCAGAGCGCAGAAATGCGATGGATCTCGCCATGTGGAAGTCGATTCCCGTCGCGATCGATGCGCTATCCAGAACGCCGGGCATACGCTCAATCGTGCTTCAAGGGGGCGGAGATCGCGCCTTTGTTTCCGGCGCAGACATCTCTGAGTTCGATGAAGTGCGCTGCGACGCGAAGTCCAACGAAGAATTCACCCGGCATGTAGTCGCCGCCACCAGAGCTATACGCAAAACGCCCATACCGGTCATCGCAGCCATAAACGGTTATTGTATCGGCGGCGGCATCGTCCTGGCTTGCGCCTGTGACATTCGCATCGCCACCGACGATTCGAGTTTTGCCGTACCAGCCGCCCGCTTAGGGCTGGGATACGAGTTGGAAAACTACGAGGCGCTCTCACGATTGGTTGGTCCGGGCAACGCCGCCCACATGGTTCTCACAGCGCAGTCCTTTACCGCAGAGGACGCACTACGCATGGGCCTCATTCAGGAGATTGTCGCGAAGGACCAGCTCACTTTGCGAATTGACACGCTCACAAAAGACATGTCGCACCTGGCCCCGCTCACCCTGGCGGCGGCGAAGGCCTGCGCACTCAGCCGCATCGAGGGCGACGGCAGGGCCGAAGCGCAGCATGCGATCGGCCGCTGTTTCGACAGCGAGGATTTTCTCGAAGGCCGAAAGGCGTTCCGCGAGAAGCGACAACCGGCCTTTGCGGGCAAATAAGAGCGGCTAGCCAAACGCATGAATCTGTCAGAACGGATCGACACAAGCGAGTTCATGGCGCTGCCGGACCTGATCCGGGAGCATGCGCAGCTAGGCCCCGATAAACCGGCGCTCACGCATGGCGATGGCTGGTTGAGCTACGCTAACCTGGATGCACGCATCGATCGCGCGGCGGCGGCGCTGCAACGCGACGGTGTCAAACCCAAGGACGTCGTGGCGATCTGCGCGTCGTCTTCTACGGACTACATCGTGCTCTACATGGCGGCGCTGCGGGTCGGAGCCGCCGCCTGTCCGCTATCGCCATCCGCCTCCCCCGCACAACTCGACGGCATGATAGCCGACTGCGGCGCTCAACTGCTCTTCCTGGACACTGCGACGACCGAAACCTTGAACAAAGCTGGCGCGCCCGCAAGCAAGGCCTCCCGGATCAGTCTGGAAGGGAGCGAGCACACGAAATTTGACGACTGGCTGGCCCCGCCGGGTGCGAAACCTGAACCGGTGGAAATCGACCCGTCCTGGCCATTCAATCTCATCTATTCGTCAGGAACCACCGGGAACCCGAAAGGGATCGTCCAGTCCCACCAGATGCGTTGGGGTCACATCCGCCGTTCGCAGACGCAGGGCTACGGTGCGGACACTGTCACGCTGGCCTCCACACCCCTCTACTCCAACACGACATTGGTCAGTGTCATCCCAACCCTAGCGCGCGGCGGGGCGCTGATCCTTATGCGTAAGTTCAATGCGCTAGAATTTCTCAAACTTGCCGAGAAGAACCGCGTCACTCACGCCATGCTGGTCCCGGTTCAGTATCGCCGCATCATGGACCTTGAAGAATTCGACAGCTTTGACCTTTCTGCCTTCAAGATGAAAACCTGCACCAGTGCGCCCTTTGCAGCCGAGCTCAAGGCGGACATCCTCAAGCGCTGGCCAGGAGGGCTGGTTGAATTCTATGGAATGACCGAAGGCGGCGGCACCTGCGTGCTCGCTGCGCACGAACATCCGGACAAACTGCACACCGTCGGCCAACCAGCTGAAGGCCATGTCGTCAAGGTGATCGATGAGAACGGCCAGGAATTGCCGTTCGGCGAACAGGGCGAAGTCGTCGGCCGCTCACCTGCCATGATGACCGGCTATCACAATCAACCGGAGAAAACTGCTGAGGCGGAATGGTTCAGTCCCGAAGGCGAACGCTACATTCGCACCGGCGACATCGGGCGCTTTGATGCTGAC
Source organism: Hyphomonadaceae bacterium (assembly GCA_041987265.1). Classification (GTDB taxonomy): domain Bacteria; phylum Pseudomonadota; class Alphaproteobacteria; order Caulobacterales; family Hyphomonadaceae; genus IH12. The sequence continues at coordinate 2,145 of JBHIWT010000085.1, read as the reverse complement.
GGCTTCATGATTCTCGGCGATCGCAAGAAAGACATGATCATCTCGGGCGGTTTCAATATTTACCCCGCCGACTTGGAACAGGCGCTCTCTACTCATCCCGATGTCAGCGAGTGCGCCGTCGTCGGTGTACCGTCGCGCGAATGGGGCGAAACGCCCGCAGCTTTCGTAGTCCTCCGCAAGGGCGGCAAGACGGATCCTGACAGCCTGCAGCAATGGGCAAACGAGAATCTCGGTAGAATGCAGAAGATCAGACACATCCGTATCGTCGATGCGCTTCCTCGCTCTGCAATCGGCAAGGTGCTCAAGCGCGAACTGCGCGAAACCTTTAACCCGGCAAACCAATAGAACCACCCGCCCGCGACGGGCGGCACTGTGCGAAGAGAAACCACGATGACGCATCAAATCGGAGGAATGTCGGACGAAGAACTCGTTGGCGCCGGCATGGCGATCACCGTGTACGCCAGAAATGCCCCCGATGAGCTGGCGATCAAGGCGGCGGATGGCGCAACCCGGACGTGGTCGCAACTCGATCAACGAGCCAACCAGCTCGCAAGTCGCTTCCGCGCAGCGGGCCTTGGGGTCGGTGACGCCGTCGCCCTGCTAGCGCACAATTCCGTGGAATTCATAGAAACCTGGGCGGCATGCCAACGGGCGGGACTGCGGCTCACACCAATCAACTGGCACCAGAAACCCGAGATCATCGGCTACATTCTGGACAATTGCGACGCACGTGCGCTCGTCGCCTCCTCGCGATTTGCCAAGGAGGGTATCGAGGCCCTCCGCCTGGCCCCACGTCTTGAATTGAAATTAGCTTTCGCCGGATCGATCGAGGAGTTTCTCGACTACGATCGCGAATTGAGCGCGCAATCTCCGGAACAGATAGCCGATCCCGTTATGGGCACATCGATGCTCTACACCTCGGGCACAACGGGGCGGCCCAAAGGTGTTTATCGCGCGTCTCGACCGGCGCCCTCCCAACTGACAGCCACGATCCTGGAGACCGCCAGCTTTGTTCCCGGCAAGGACGCTTCTCTTGTCACCGGACCGCTCTATCACGCAGCTCCGCTCGCCCTGAACATGATGACCCCGCTCAACGCGGGCGTAAAATGCATCCTGATGGACAAATGGGATGCGTTGGAAACACTTCGCCTGATCCAGGAAGAACACATCACCCACACGCATGTCGTGCCGACGATGTTCCATCGGTTGCTGCAACTACCGGAAGACATCCGCCGCAAGTACGACCTGTCTTCCTTGCGGTGGGTGCTCCACGGCGCCGCCCCCTGCCCTGCGCACGTCAAACAGGCAATCATCGATTGGCTCGGCCCAATCGTTTTCGAGTATTATTCGTCCACCGAAGGTGGCGGCGTGTTCATCGGGCCAGAGGAATGGCTCAAGCGCCCGGGATCCGTAGGGCGTCCAGTGCAAGGCGTAGCCATCGAAGTCCGCAACGCCGAAGGAAACAACCAGCCGCCGGGAGAAACTGGAACCATCTTCATCAGCGCTCCCGACGTCGGTCGGTTCGTCTATTACAAAGATGAAAAGAAGACACAGTCATCCTACAAGGGCGACTACTTCACACTCGGCGACATGGGATACCTCGATGAAGACGGTTACCTATTCCTCACCGGTCGCTCGGCAGAGCTGATCATATCTGGCGGGGTTAACATCTACCCGGCTGAAATCGACGAAGTCTTGATCCAACACGACGCCGTCGCTGACGCTGCTGTCGTTGGTGTGCCAAATGACGAATGGGGTGAAGAAATCAAGGCGGTCGTCGAACTCAAGACTGGCTACCAACCGGATGAAGCTACCAGGACCGCGATCCTGGCATTTGTTGCGGAGCGGGTTCCGGGTTTCCAGAAACCGCGCTCACTAGACTTCGTCGACGAACTACCGCGTTCCGCCGCCGGCAAGGTGCTCAGGCAGGTTGTGCGCGATCCCTACTGGCCTGCCCGCAAGTAAAATCGCCTCAGCCAGCTGCCGGCGCCCCAGCCTCCGCAGCTTCGTTCGTGGTCGCCCGTTCGCCTGGCAAACGACCTGGCAGGTGAAGCAGCAATGGCGCCGCCACGAAGATACTGGAATAGGTACCGATCACGATCCCGAACACGATCGATGCGGCGAAACCGAACAGTACCGGTCCGC
>JBHIWT010000084.1:0-13921 GCA_041987265.1 Hyphomonadaceae bacterium | reverse complement strand
CTCGCGCAATACCATCGGTGGCCGCCTTCGGAACATTCTTTTTGACCCATGCGGAAGATTTTTCGTCTAAATCGCTGAGGATCTCGCTAATAGATTTCAAGGTCGCCAACGCGTTAGCGCTTCGGTGCCGGTCGAGGGCCGCCCGACGCTGTTCATCGACCCGGACAAGCTCGGTGAAGCGGTTCGCGCCGACATCGAGGCCGTGGCCGACATCGCCGCTCCCGACGCCCTTCTCGCGCATCTGGCCGAAACAGCCGCCGGCAAGCGCTTCCTGTGCGATCCCGCGCTGGTCGCCTGCGCCATCGCCGATACGATTGCCGAGGCAGGCGGAGAGATCGTCGAGGAACGCGATCCGGCCACACTCCCCAGAGCGATCAAGAACGAGGCGGAGATCGCCGGTTCGCGCGCCGCGCATCTACGCGACGGCGTCGCGGTCGCCCGCTTCCTGGCCTGGCTCGACCGGCAGGCGCCCGGCACGACCGACGAGATCTCAGTCGCTGAAAGCCTCGAAGGCTTCCGTGCCGGCACCGCCCGCGAAATGAATTCTGAATTGAAGGACATCTCCTTCGACACGATCTCGGGCGCCGGCCCCAATGGCGCCATCGTCCACTACCGCGTGACCACCGACACCAACCGCACGCTGGAGGCCAATTCGCTCTATCTGGTCGATTCCGGCGGCCAGTACGAGGACGGCACCACCGACATCACCCGCACAGTCGCCATCGGCGAACCGCCGGCCGGTGCGGCCGAGGATTTCACCCTCGTCCTGAAGGGCCACATCGCCATCGCCACGGCACGTTTTCCCGACGGCACGCGCGGTATCGAGATCGACGGCTTCGCACGGCGTGCGCTGTGGGAGCGCGGCAAGGACTATGCCCATGGCACGGGCCACGGCGTCGGCGCCTATCTGTCCGTGCACGAGGGACCGGCCAGCATCTCGAAACGCGGCATGGAGCCGCTGAAGCCCGGCATGATCCTGTCGAACGAACCCGGATATTACCGCGAAGGCGCCTACGGCATTCGCATCGAGAATCTGGTGCTGGTGCGCGACAGCGAGGTGGCGGGCGAAGGCTTCATGGAGTTCGAGACGCTGACCTTCGCGTCCATCGACCGCCGCCTGATCGACCTTTCGCTGCTCACACCAGCCGAGATCGCCTGGCTCGACGCCTATCACGAGGCCGTGCGCGGAAGGCTGGCGCCGCATCTGGATGGCGAGGATCTGGTCTGGTTGGAAGCCGCCTGTGCGCCGCTGAAACGCTAGAACCCCAGCGCCCGCATCGCGATCAGCGTCGCGGCACCTGCCGCGAACAGCACGGTCAGCCCGAATCGCAGCGAGGCGAGCGCCGCAACGGCAAGCGCCGCCAGTTCGGCAATGCCGCCCTGATAGGCAGCCGGCGCCACGATGGTCGCCAGAACCGCCGCTGGCACCGCGTTGAGTCCGGCCTGCACGCGCGGATGGATGACGCGAAAGCGCGACAGAACGAGATCGCCGCCGATCCGGGTGATGTAGGTCGCAACCGCCGCCGCCAGAATGACCATGGTCATTTCGGTGTCGCTCATTGCCCGGCCCTCCCCTCGCCGATCCCGTCTTCCTGCCCGAACGCGTCGTCCGGGTCATCACCGAGCGGCGCAGCCACGGCCACCAGAATGCCCGCGAGCGCGCCGAGCGAGACATGCCAGGGCGAGCCGACCAGATACCAGGCGATGATCGAGGCGACGGAACTGGCCGCGACCACCGGAAGCCAGAGCGCGCGTTTGCGGAAACTCATGACGAGGCCAAGGAAATAGATCGTCAGCAGGTAGTCCAGGCCGAGCGCATGCGAATCCGGCAGGAGCTGGCCGAACAGCGCGCCCATCCAGGTCACCACGATCCAGACGATGTAAAGGGTCAGGCCCGCCGAGAAATACCAGCGGAAGGTCAACGGCTTGCCCGATTCGACCCTCGCCTCGGCGATGGCATATTGCGGGTCGGTCAGAAGGAAGAAGGACACCGCCTTCTGCATTAACGTGAACCGCCCCATATGCCGCCCCATCGCCGCCGAATAGAGCACATGGCGGAAATTGACGGCGAAGACCGAAAACACCACCAGCCAGGGTGCGATCGTCTGGCCGAACAGCTCAAGGCCGACCATCTGGCTCGCCCCGGCGAACAGGGTCGCGCTCATCAGCACCGCCTGGAATACGCTCATCCCGTTGTCGACGGCGAGCGCCCCGAACAGCAGGCCGAAGGGCAGCACGGAGACGATGACCGGCACGGCGACGCGAAGGCCGCCCTTGATTTCCTCATCCATGGGGATTGCTTTCGATTTCGAACCGGTCTTTTAGGCGACGACGCCCTGAAAGTCAGTGCAGAAATATTGTTGCACGCTTCAATGACGCGGCCCGCGGGTCATCAATGCACTATTTCTCGCCCACAAGGTCGAACCACGCATCCTCGTCGATGACCTCGATGCCGAGTTCGGCGGCCTTCTTCAGCTTCGAACCGGCACCGGGGCCCGCAACGACGAGATCGGTCTTGGCCGAGACCGAACCCGACGCCTTGGCGCCCAGCCGCTCGGCCATGGCCTTGGCCTCGTCGCGGCTCATCCGTTCCAGCGATCCGGTGAAGACCACCGTCTTTCCGGCAACGGGTGAATCGGAAGCCGGCTTTTCGGGTTCGATAATGGTCGTGAGCTGGCCGACCAGATCCTCGACCATCTTGCGGTTGTGCGGCTCGGCGAAATAGCGTGCCACCGCAACGATCACCGCCTCGCCGATATCTTCGAGCGCGTCCATCTCCTCGCGCGCCGCCTCGTCGCCATCGGCAATCTTCAGCGCCGCTTCCTCGAACGCCGTCCAGGAACCGTAGGCGCGCGCCAGCGTCCTAGCCGTCGCCTCGCCGACATGGCGGATGCCGAGCGCGTAGATCAACCGTTCCAGCTCGATCTCGCGGCGTACATCGATCGCGTCGAACAGCTTGCCCGCCGAAACCTCGCCATAACCGTCGCGGTTCTTCAGTTTCTGCAGCGGGTTGGCCTCGTCGCGCGTGCGCAGCGTGAAGATGTCGCCCGGCGTGCGGATCGGCAGCATGTCGTCGTCGTAGAACGACTCGATCTGTTTCTCGCCAAGCCCGTCGATGTCGAAGGCGCGCCGCGACACGAACAGCTTGAGGTGCTCCTTGCGCTGGTAGGGACAGGCGAATTCGCCCGAACAGCGCCGGACCACACCCTCCACGCCGCCGGCCGTTTCCTCGCGCACGATGTCGGTCTCAAGCGGGCACGGGCATTTCGTCGGAAACTCGAACGTCCTGGCGTCGTCCGGCCGGCGATCCTCGACATAGCCCAGCACCTGCGGAATGACGTCGCCGGCGCGCTGCACGATCACCGTATCGCCGATCTTCACGCCGAGGCGCTCGATCTCCTCGGCATTGTGCAAGGTCGCGTTCTCGACGACCACGCCGCCCACGGTCACCGGCTTCAGCCGCGCCACCGGGGTCAGCGCGCCCGTGCGCCCGACCTGGATGTCGATGGCTTCCAGAATGGTCATCGCCTTCTCGGCCGGGAATTTGTGCGCGATCGCCCAGCGCGGGCTGCGCGAGACGAAGCCGAGCCGGGTCTGCAGCGCCAGATCGTCGACCTTGTAGACCACGCCGTCGATGTCGTAGCCCAGCGTCGCGCGCACCTCCTCGATATGGTGGTAGTGCTCGATCAGTTCAGCAGCGCTGGAAAACCGCTTCATCAGCGGGTTGATGGTGAAGCCGTAATCCTCAAGCTTGCTCACCATCTCGAATTGCGAGCTGGCCGGCATCGCACTCACTTCGCCCCAGGCATAGGCAAAGAATTTCAGCGGCCGCGATGCCGTCACGCCGGCATCGAGCTGGCGCAGCGAGCCGGCCGCCGTGTTGCGCGGATTGACATAGGTCGGCTTGCCCTCGGCCAATTGGCGCGCATTCAGCGCTTCGAAATCGGCCGCGGTCATGTAGACCTCGCCGCGCACCTCCAGGATGTCGGGCGGATCACCGGAAAGCGTTTCGGGAATGTCGTCGATTGTCCGCGCATTGGCGGTAACGTCCTCGCCCTCCGCGCCGTCGCCGCGCGTCGCCGCATAGACGAGTTTGCCATTCTCATAGCGCAAGGAGAGCGACAGCCCGTCGATCTTGGGCTCCGCGGTCAGGATAAGTTCGGCATCCGGTTCCAGCTTCAGGAAACGGCGCACACGTGCCACGAAGTCGACCACGTCCTCGTCGGAAAACGCATTGTCGAGCGACAGCATCGGCACGCGGTGACGGATCTTGTCGAATTTCGAGGCGACGGCGTAGCCGACCTTCTTCGAGGGAGAATCCTCGCGCACGAGATCGGGAAAGCGCTGCTCGATGGCGATGTTGCGCTGGCGCAACGCGTCATACTCGGCGTCGCTGACCTTTGGTGCATCCTCGGCGTAATAGGCCGCGTCGTGACCGGTAATCTCGGTCGCTAGCCGCGCCAGTTCTACCGCCGCCTCATCGGGCGTCAATTCATCGACGGGCTTCGTTTTCAAGGCGGTGGAATCTGACATGCTAGCGGCCGGAATGCGTGAACTTGTGCATCCGAATTTAGAGCAATTCCGTCACTAAGCGATACCAGTTTCCGGTGCATCGACGTGGATAACCAGCCCGAAGATCGACGCTTCTGACAAGGCCGGTCAGTGCTGATCCCGGAAGGCAAGCCTATCTGGTTTTGAAAAGCGATAACTGCAATCGTGAAATCTTGCTGTTGCGCTGCTCTTCCCGTCGGTCGAAGGCCGCCTGCTCGTTCTTGAGCCGGGCCGCCAGCGAAGCGAACCTTAGCTTCGACCATTGCCCGAAATCGCGGCAGCCGAAGACCTGCGTGCCGGACATGCGCTTCAATTCGCGCTCGACCAGCGCACCGTATTTGCGCGCGATGCGGCCATGCGTCTTCTCGTGCCGGCTCAACTCGGCATAAAAGGTCTTCCAGGCGCGGCGCAGCTTCGTGCTCGATACCGAGGCGTTGGTCCACTTCGGAAACTGATAGGTGATGGTGAGCTTCACCGTCACGTCCTTCACCACGCAACGGCCATTCTCGACCCGGAGCACCGGATCGAGAAATTCGAACTTCGTCGCCGTCGTCGCGACGGCACCGCGCATATGGGTGTGCTTTGGCCCCAGCACGACCATCGCCTTGCCGAGCTCGATACCGGTCCTGCCCTTGATCGGATAGGTCACAATACGCTCGCGCACGACGAGTTTGGCATCAGCTGCCCCGAATCCAGCCGTCAACACGATGACAGCGAACAGGAGAAGCATTGCGGTGCGCATGGCGCGTGTCATGGCAAGCCCCCGGCGATCATGATCAGTGACGGGCAGGATGGCACGGTTGCCGGCGCGAGGGAACGCAGAATGCTCCCCTGACGCGAAAGAAAACGAGGCGCCCGAAAGCGCCTCGCGACTATTGCCAGGATTACGGCTTCGCCGTTATCAGGCGGCCTTTGCCTCGGCCTCGCCCTTGCGCGCCAGGGTCAGGGTCTTCAGCCACCAGTCGAACTGCGCCAGCATGTCGTCGGCGCCCTGGTTGAGGTGGTCGATCTCGCCGAGCTGTTTTTCGCCCTGCATGATCGCCATGAAGTCCGGGAGCAGGATGTGCACACCGGCACGGATCGGCGCCATCTGCAGTTCGATGGCGATCAGGCGCAGCTGCTCGACGGCGCGTGCGCCGCCCACACCGCCATAGCCGACAAAGGCCACCGGCTTGCGGTTCCATTCATTGTAGGCATGGTCGAGTGCGTTCTTCAGCGCACCCGTCGGCCCGCGATTGTATTCAGCGGCCAACACGATGTAGCCGTCGAGGCTGTCGATCTTCTTTTGCCAGGCCTGTGCAGCCGCGCCTTCGGACGGGCCCCATGCAGGGGACAATTTCTCTTCGAACAGCGGCAGACCGTAATCGCGCAGATCGACGATTTCGACATCGAACTTGCCGGTGACCTTGGCGCGCTCGGCGATCCATTGCGCCGGCTTGTCGGCAAAGCGTCCGGGGCGGGTCGAGCCGATGATGACACCGACCTTCGGTTTGGATGACATGTGAAAAAACTCCTTGGTGCTGTGCCGTGATGGCGACCTGTCTTGGGAGGAGACACGGGTCGTTGCGAGAGACCGAATATCGGTAACCGGTAGTGCACTGCACAAGGCGACGATCGATTGACAGTCAGTAACCCCTGAGGTGACGGCTATTTTTCATGGACCCAAGACACGAAGAAAATGTCTGTAACTCGCCCGCCGGAACCTTGCCGGGGTTCGGGCGTTTCCTCTCCTTTCGAATGCGAGAATACAACAACATCAACAAACGAACGGAGAACCCACCATGTCCGATATCCATGATCGCGAAACCACCGTCGTCGAGCGCGGCGGCTCGGGCGGAAGCTGGTTCCTTGCCGGCATTCTGGTAGTGGTCCTGATCGTCGCTGCCGTGTTCTACGTCAATGGCGGTTTCACCGGCGACAAGGCGGACATCACGGTCGAAGTTCCGAAGGTCGAGGTACCCGCACCGGCACCTTCCGAGTAAGGGCCGGTCAGGAAGCGGCGCCGACGATCAGCTTTTCGGCGGCGGCGCGCGCTTCCTGCGTTACCGTCGCGCCGGGCGGCATGAGCACGAACCGATAGCGTTGAAGACCAACGCCGGCGCAGCGCCCTTTTTCAGCGAGTGTTGCCCTCAAAGAGGGCCGCAATTGCCGGCAAGTAACCGAAGTGACGCCAGCCGTCGCACGGCAGCAATGGAACCATACCGCCATTGCGGCGTTACTTAAGGATTCAATTATCGAAATTCAGCGACAGAATATTGAAAACAATGCCGCTACAAGCCAACCAGGAAACAACCATGTCCGACATTTGTTATCGTGGCACCACAGTCGATTTGCGCGGCACTTCGACCGTAAACTGGTTTATTGCCGGCATCCTGGTCGCGGAGTTGATCGTCGCCGCCGCGCTTTATGTCAATGTCGAATTCTCCGGCAACACATCCGGGATCATGGTCAAGATGCCGAAGGTCGAAATGCTCGCGCATGAAACTCCGGAAAACACCGGGTAACGCCCGCCAGGCTCAGGACGCCGCGCCGACGATCAATTTCTCAGCGGCCGCACGCGCTTCCTGCGTAACGGTCGCGCCGGCCAGCATGCGCGCGATTTCCTCGCGCCTATGGTCGCCGGCGACGGCTTCCACCGCCGTAACCACCCGTTCCTCGCCGCCTTCGACCTCCCCGGTCGGCGATTTCGAAATCAGGTAATGCTCGTCGGCGCGCGCCGCGACCTGCGGCGCGTGCGTAACCGTGAGCACTTGCACCCTCCCCGCCAGCCGCTTCAGCCGCTGCCCGATCGCATCAGAAACCGCGCCGCCCACGCCTGAATCGATCTCGTCGAAGACGAGCGTCGGCGCCGATCCCTTGTCGGCGAGCGAGACTTTCAGCGCCAGCAGGAAACGTGAGAGTTCGCCGCCCGAGGCGACCTTCATCAGCGGACCCGGGCGCGTGCCGGGATTGGTCTGCACCCAGAATTCGACCGTGTCGAAGCCGGCAGGCCCCGCTTGTGCGTCGTCGGTCTCGATACGGGCGATGAACTTCGCCCGCTCCAGCTTCAACGCCGGCAGTTCCGCTTCCACCGCCTTTTCCAGCGCCTCGCCCGCCAGCGCACGCTTGCGCGTCAGTTCGCCGGCCAGCCGCGCATACTCTGCGTCGAGCGCCTCGACGCGCTTTTCCAGTTCGCCCAGCCTTTCGCTGCCCGAATCGTGCAGCGAGAGCTGGTCGGCCATGCGCACCGCGAGGTCAGGCAGATCGGCGACCGCCACGGAGAATTTGCGCGAAGCGGCGCGTAGCGCGAACAGCCGCTCTTCGGCGCGTTCCAGCTCCAGCGGATCGAACTCGGTGTCGCGCACCGCCCGTTCCAGCTCCGCCTGTGCATCGAGCAGGCCGCCAATGCCACGGTCGAGATGGTTGATCGCTTCGTCGAGCAGGCCGGTCACCTCCCCGCCCTTGCGCTCCAGCCGCCGCAGCAGATTGGAAAGCGTCGGGATGGGAGACGCACCGCCACTCAGGATCTCGACGGCCTCGTTGAGGTCGGTTGCAACCTTCTCCACCTTCATCATGCGCGTGCGCGCTTCCGCCAGGCTCTCCTCCTCTCCCGGCTCGGGGGAAAGGCGGTTCAGCTCCTCAACGCTGGCGCGCAGATAATCCGCCTCGCGCGCGCCGCGTTCCAGTTCGCCGCGCAACTCGTCCAGTTCGCGGCGCGCCTTCTGACGCCGGTTCCAGGCCGAGGCGATGTCGGCTGCCTCGTCCTCCAGCCCGCCATAGGCGTCGAGCAGCGCGCGATGACCATTGATGTCGACCAGCGCCCGTTCGTCGTGCTGGCCGTGGATCTCGACCAGCGTCTGGCCGATCTGGCGCATCAGCGTCACGGAAACCGGTGCATCGTTGATGAAGGCGCGGCTGCGCCCGTCCGCGCCCTGGACCCGGCGCAGGATGACGCCACCCTCGGCATCGATCGCATTTTCGGCGAGCACGGCACGCACCGGATGATCGGGTTCCGGCTCGAAGACGGCCGTCACCTGCCCCTGGTCGGCGCCCGAACGCACCAGCGAGCCGTCACCGCGCGCACCCAGCGCCAGCGACAACGAATCAAGCAGGATCGATTTGCCCGCGCCCGTCTCGCCGGTCAGCACCGACAGACCAGACGCGAAATCGATATCGAGACGTTCGATGAGAACGATGTCGCGGATCGAGAGCTGGATCAGCATGTCCGCGCCGAGGGGTTAGCCGCTCTGTGGCGGCGTGATCAGGACCGGCGAATCCTCCGAGGTCCGTGACTGCAGCGGCGCGGTCTCGACCTGCGGCGCGTTCTCGAACGAACGCGACATCCAGGATCCGCCATTGTCCTGGGGCGCAGCACCCTGCTTGCGCAGCAGCGCGAGTGCGTCCTTGTACCAGACGCTTTCCGGGAAATTGTGCCCGAGCACGGCCGCCGCCGTCTGGGCCTCGGTTACGACACCCATCGCCAGATAGGCTTCGGTCAGGCGCGCCAACGCCTCTTCAACGTGGCGGGTCGTCTGGAACCGCTCCACGACCCGGCGAAACCGATTGATCGCCGCCAGATATTCGCGGCGCTCGAGATAGTAGCGGCCGGTCAGCATTTCCTTGCCGGCGAGCTGGTCGAGCGCGACGCGCATCTTTGCCTTGGCGTCCTCGACATATTCGCTCTCGGGATAACGCTCGACGACCTCGTTCATCGAGTTGTAGGCGCGCCCGGTCATGGTCTGGTCGCGGCCGATATCGGGAATCTGCCGGAAATAGGAAAGGCCGACGAGATATTGCGCATAGGCGGCATCACGGTCGCCGGGATACAGCGAGACATAGCGCTTGCCGGAATTGATGGCCTCGTCAAACTCCTTGCGGCGATAGTGCAGGAAGGTCTGCAGGACCATCGCGCGGCGCGAATATTCCGAATAGGGATGCTGCTGGTCGATCTTGTTGAGCGTCTTGCCGGCATTCTTCAGATCGCCGTCATCGAGATCGGCCAGCGCCTGGTTGTAGAGCTTGTCGGCCGGCTCGATATTGTCGACGAAATCGCTCGAACTGGTCTCCGACGTGTTGCAGGCCGCGAGCGCCAAAAGGCCGACGAGCGAGGCCGCCCGCGCAAGGCCCGGAAGGGCCGGCAGGATGCGGCGTGTCGTTGTACGGCCAGTGGCTACCATTTCGTCTCAACTCCCCGCGGAGCGCGAAGCCCCGGTAAGACCGTCATCTTTAATAAAAAAAGTTGCGTTTCGCCAGAGGCGAAACACGGTTCCCGCTACCTCTTCAACGGCTTCCTGCGGCGCCCGGCCGGCGCTGCCTTCGCATGGAACTGTGGCAAGAATGGTGCGGGTGTTGATCCCGTCGGGGATCAGTTGGCGACGGGCGCGTAGGCCGGCGCACCGACGGTGACGAGCTCGGCATGGCGAACACGCGGACGCAGGCCTGAGGCACCGACGAATTCGAAGGCGCTGCGGTCGGAAAGGAGCGCCTTGAGCACCAGCGAATTCAGCTTGTGGCCGCCGCGATAGGAGCGGAAGCAGCCGATCAGCGGCGCGCCGGAAAGCGCCAGGTCGCCGATGGCATCCAGCGTCTTGTGCCGGACGAACTCATCCTCGTAGCGCAGGCCTTCGGGGTTGATGACCCGGTTGTCATTGCCGATGACGACGGAATTTTCGAGCGAGGAACCGAGCGCGAAGCCTGCCGCCCAGAGCCGCTCCACATCCTTCATGAAACCAAAGGTGCGTGCCCGGCTCAGATCGCGGGTGAAGACTTCGGCGGAGAGGTCCGACTTGAACACCTGGCGGCCGATCGCCTTGGAATCGAAATCGATCTCGACCTCGAAACGCGTGCCCTCATAGGGAATGAGTTCGCCCCAGGACGAGCCCATGTCGACGCGGATCGGTTTGACGACCTTGATGTAGCAGCGCGGCTCGGCGAGTTCGGTGATGCCGGTCGCGTTGATCGCCTCGACATAGTCGTGCGCGCTCCCGTCCATAACCGGGATCTCGTTGCTGTCGACCTCGACAATGACGTTGTCGACATTTAGCGCGACCAGCGCGGCCATGAGATGTTCGATGGTGGCAATGTGGGCGCCCGCGATGTCGCCGAGCACGGTGCAGAGATTGGTGGCGCCGATGGTATTGACGGTGGCGGGAAGATCGACCGCTCGGCCGGTCTTGGGACAGGTGACACTGAAGACGATGCCGGTATTGGCTTCTGCAGGTATCAGCGTCATCGATACGGGCTGGCCCGAATGGACACCGATGCCCGTAAATTCCACGCGATCTGTCAGCGTTGTCTGGAAGCCCAGCACATTCATCCCCATATTGCCCGCCCTGGCCTGTCTGTGTCCTCGGGGCTCGTCAGCACGGCGCCTTCGGCGCTTCTCGTTCTGGTTCGAGCCCGGCGTTTGCCGGTTATGTTCTCGCCGGATTTCGTTCCGGCTTCAGGAGCGGTTTACCCGCCCGACCGAGTGCCAAGATAAACAGGGAGCATGACAAGGCCAAATCACGCTTTCTTACGCTATGTTACCAAATGGGGCGGAAATACGATCCAAATTACTCCTATATATCAATAACTTGACGACGAAGCCCGAAAGCTCCGCCGGCAAATGTTACACATACCCGAGTGCCCTTGCGCAGCGTTAGCTGCTCTGCCGGCGCAGGAAGGCGGGAATCTCGAGCTGATCGTCGTCGTCGATCGGCCTTGCGGCCGGATTGATTCGCCCGTTCGTGTCGAGCGTGCTCCGCCTCGGCGCGAAAGGATTGTCGTCGACGCGTCCGCCATGACCGCCAGCCTGAGGGGCATGCTGGGGGGCATGCTGGGGCGCCTGATGGGCGGCAGGATGCGCCGTCTGCGGCTCGGCATACTGGCGCTCATGGTGCTGCTGCTGCGGCTCGGCGCGGGGTGCTGCGCGTTGCGGCGCGGGCTGCGGTGCCGCCGCGCGCTGCGGTGCGGGCTGCCTTGCCTCGCGCTGCTGTGCCGGTGCTTCCGGCTCGCGTGCGCCAAGCCCGGTCGCGAGCTTCTTGAACAGGCCCATCGGACCGCGCTGTTCCGGTGCCGGCTCCGCCGGCACCGTGCGGTTCTCGATCTCGGCGCGTACCATCGGCGGGAAATCCTCGATCTCCGGCATGCGCACGGGCGCCATGGAATCCGGCGTCTCGGCTGCCTCGGGCACGAAACTTTCCGATTTCGGCATCAGCTCGTCTTCGAGCGCGTTCTTGAACTCTTCCTCCATCGCCGCGTTGTTGAACAGCGACGGCCGGCGCAACGGCTCGATGGAGACACCGTCCCGCTCGACCCGGGCCGCAGGCTGGGGCGCCTGCTGCGGTTCGACCTTCGGCCTGGCGAGTGCCTCGGCGGCCCTTGCCACCCTGGCCTCGTTGATGCTGTCGCGAGCCGGCACCGCCGGACGCGCGATCTCGGCGCTGATGCGCGGCGGCTGGGCCGTCTCGCCTGAATTGCCAGAGGTGATTGCCATGGGACGCGACGGCGCACGCGCCGCGATCGCGGCGGCGGGCCTGCGCATTTCCGGTTCGCCCTCGCCCTGCGCGGCACGGTCGATGCCGGTCGCCACGACCGAAACGCGGATCACGCCTTCCAGCGCCTCGTCGAAGGTGGCGCCCAGAATGATGTTGGCGTCGGAATCGACTTCCTCGCGGATGCGGGTTGCCGCTTCGTCGACCTCGAACAGGGTCAGGTCGCGCCCGCCGGTGATCGAGATCAGCAGACCCTTGGCGCCAAGCATCGAGGTCTCGTCGAGCAGCGGATTGGCGATCGCGGCTTCCGCCGCCTGCATCGCCCTTCCCTCGCCGGATGCCTCGCCCGTGCCCATCATCGCCTTGCCCATCTCGCGCATCACCGAGCGCACGTCGGCGAAGTCGAGATTGATCAGGCCTTCCTTGACCATCAGGTCGGTGATGCAGGCAACACCGGAATAGAGCACCTGGTCGGCCATGCCGAAGGCATCGGCGAACGTCGTCTTGTCATTGGCGATTGCGAAGAGGTTCTGGTTGGGGATGACGATGAGCGTATCGACATTCTTCTGGAGTTCGATAATGCCGTCTTCGGCCGTCTGCATGCGCCGACCGCCCTCGAAATGGAACGGCTTGGTCACGACGCCGACCGTCAGGATGCCCATTTCGCGTGCCGCTCGTGCGACGACTGGCGCGGCCCCCGTGCCAGTACCGCCGCCCATGCCGGCGGTGATGAAGGCCATGTGGGTGCCCTGCAGATGATCGGTGATCTCGTCGATGCACTCCTCCGCCGCGGCCCGGCCGATTTCGGGCTGCGAGCCGGCGCCGAGACCCTGGGTCACGTCGAGCCCGAGCTGGACGATCCGTTCCGCCTTGTTCATCGAAAGCGCCTGGGCATCCGTGTTGGCGACCACGAAATCGACGCCCTGAAGGCCGCCCGAGATCATGTTGTTGACTGCATTGCCGCCGCCGCCGCCGACGCCGAAGACGGTGATCTTCGGCTTCAGTTCCCGAATATCGGGCTTCTGCAGGTTGATGGTCATTTCCTCGTCTCCATTTTCCGGTTCGTGGAAATGCCCTTTGGCCTTGCCCAGCGAACCCTTCTGTTTCGACCCGGCATCCGAGGATGCCGGATCATCGCCGCATCAGAAATTATCCTGGAACCACTGTCCCAGCCTTGTGAACGTGCCCCCGGTCCCAGTCATGCGCCGCGCGGAAACCAGCCCGCGCGAAGCGAAATTCTCCAGATGGATCATCTGTGGATAGATCAGCAGGCCGACGCCAGCCGAAAACGCCGGCCCCTTGGCCGCCTCCGGCAGGCCCGCAATGCCCATCGGCCGGCCGAGCCGCACATTGCGCGCAAGGATGCGCCGTGCCAGTTCAGTCAGACCTGTCAGTTGGCTCGCCCCGCCCGTCAGCACGATGCGCTTGCCCACCGCGCCGGCAAAGCCCGAACGGTTTAGCCGGTCGCGAATGAGTTCCAGCGTCTCCTCGACGCGGGGCCGGATGATCCTCGTCAACTGCGAGCGACTGACATGGTTGGGCATGTCGCGCTCGTCCTCGCCGATCGGCGGCACCGTGACGAGATCGTCTTCGCCGCCCGCACCTGAAAGTGCCGAACCGTGCAGGATCTTCAGTTTTTCCGCGTCGTCGAGACGAGTTGAAAGGCCTCGCGCCATATCCATGGTGACGTGATGGCCACCAATGGCAATCGCGTCGCAATAGACGAAGCGTCCGTCCATGAAGACCGACAGCGTCGTCGTGCCGCCGCCCATGTCGATGCAGGCGCAGCCCATTTCCGCTTCGTCGTCGACCAGCGCGGCCAGACCCGATGCATAGGGCGCGGCAACCACGGCCTCGACCGACAGATGTGCACGGTTGATGCACAGTTCGATGTTGCGCAGCGGCGCGTTCTCGGC
>JBHIWT010000083.1:0-13934 GCA_041987265.1 Hyphomonadaceae bacterium | reverse complement strand
TGTAGTCGTCGACGACCAGGACTGGCATTGAAAAGTCAACGCTCATTAACAGACTCCGGGCGCGCACCTTGCGCCAGTAAAAAAATCTAGACAGATGAACCAAATAAATGGTGAACAGCGATCAGCGCTGGCGCGCCGACCGGGTGGTTCTCCCAGCCATTTGGTTCACGAAGAATGAAAGGCCTCGGACATGAACAAGGGAAAGACATTCGAAGATCTTGAAGTCGGGATGTCTGTCGCCATCGAGCACGAGGTCAGTGAGCAGGACGTGCAGGACTTCGCCAGAGTGTCGGGCGACTACAACCCGCTGCACATGGACGAGGAGTTCGCGAAGGCGACGCCGTTTGGCGGACGGATCGCGCACGGAGCGCTGACCGCGTCCTACATTTCCGCGATCCTTGGCAACGATCTTCCGGGTCCGGGCGCGATTTTCACGGACCTTGAGCTGAAGTTCCGCCGGCCGGTTCGCATCGGCGACAAGGTGACGGCGATTGCCGAAGTGTCGGAAAAGATCGAGCGCGGCAATCGCATCGTTCTGGCGGTGCGGTGCGAGGTCGATGGCAAGCCCGTGGTGAAGGGCATTGCGAAGGTGATGGTGCCCAGCCGCGCGGACGGCTAGCTTGTCAGGCATGCAGACAATCGTTCTGACTGAACCCGCGCCGGACAATCTGCGCGGCGGTTGTGTTGCGCTGGGCAATTTCGACGGGTTGCATGCTGGCCATCGCGCGGTGATCGATGGCGCGCGCGCCATGGCCAAGGGCGACGCGCCAGTTGTCGTTGCGACGTTTGACCCAACTCCTCGCGATCTGTTTGCGCCCGATGGCGAACCGTCTCGCATTCACTCTTCGCTACAGCGTAGCCGGACGCTCAATCGGCTGAACGTGGATGGCTGCGTACTCATGCCGTTCGATCGGGAATTGTCTCAACTGAGCGACAAGGCGTTCGTCGAGCGTATCCTGATCGACCGCCTGGGAGCGGTGGGCGTGTCGGTTGGGTTTGACTTCCGGTTTGGGCGCGGACGCATGGGCGATGCGAAGCGTCTCGCTGAGCTTGGTCGCGAATACGGTTTTGACGTCACCATCGTTGAAGAGGTCGCTGACGGATCCGGCAAGCTGTCGTCGACCCGGATACGCGACGCGTTGATGAAGGGCGAGATGGCCGAGGCGGCGCGTATTCTCGGTGACTGGTGGATCGTCGATTCGATTGTCGAAGATGGCGAGAAGCGTGGGCGGACGCTTGGATATCCCACCGCGAACCTGCGACTTGGAAAGTTGGTCCAGCCCCCGTTCGGCGTCTACGCTGTCTGGTGTCGGGCGGCAGGCGAAGGGGACTGGATTGCTTCGGTTGCGAGTTTCGGGCGGACGCCGACGACGGGCCTTCGCGATCCCTTGCTTGAGGTGCATCTCATTGATTTTGAGGGCGATCTATACGGCAAGCGGCTGGAGGTGGCGTTCGTCGAATATCTGCGAGCCGAGGCCCACTTTGCGAGCCTTGATGAGCTTGTTGCGCAGATGGACCGAGACAAGGCGGCTGCTGTGGAGGCGCTGGCCAGCGCTGCATTGCCGCTTTGAGCGGGCTTGGCGAGAGCGGTTCGGCCCTGTAAGCAGCGCGCATGGTCGTTGATCGCAGCATCATTCTTCGAATTACCACCCCGGCGCGTCGCTGATTCCCGCGCCGGTCGAGCGGTATTTGCCTGTGATCCTGTAATTCGAAGATTGAACCGATGAGTAACGACAAACCCGAGAACGCGAACCCGTATCGCGACACGCTTTTCCTGCCGAAGACAGATTTCCCGATGCGCGGCTCGCTGCCGAAGCAGGAGCCGGAACGTCTGGCGCGCTGGGAACGCGAAGACATGTATGGCCAGCTGCGCGCGGACGGGAAGGGGCGCACGCCCTTCATGCTGCACGATGGGCCGCCCTATGCGAACGGCAACATCCATATCGGCACGGCGGCCAACAAGATCCTGAAAGACATCGTGGTGCGCAGCCGCCAGATGACGGGCTTTGATGCCGACTATATCCCGGGCTGGGACTGCCACGGCCTGCCGATCGAGTGGAAGGTCGAAGAAGAGTTCCGGTCCAAGGGCAAGCAGAAACGCGATGTGCCGCCTTCGGAGTTTCGCGCGGCGTGCCGCGACTACGCCCAGCACTGGGTGGATGTGCAGCGCGAGGAATTCAAGCGGCTCGGCGGCGTCGGAAACTGGGACGATCCCTACCTGACGATGGCGTATCGCTCCGAAGCGGTGACGGTGCAGGAATTTCTCAAGGTCGCGATGTCGGGCCAGTTGAGGCGCGGCGCCAAGCCGGTGATGTGGTCGCCGGTGGAGCAGACCGCGCTGGCCGAAGCGGAGATCGAATACCAGGACCGCAAGGCGACAACGATCTGGGTGAAGTTTCCCGTGGTTGCATCCGCGGATTCATCCCTGCTTGGAACATCGGTCGTCATCTGGACTACGACGCCATGGACCATTCCGGCCAACCGCGCCGTGTCGTTCAGCA
This sequence comes from Hyphomonadaceae bacterium, assembly GCA_041987265.1. GTDB lineage: Bacteria > Pseudomonadota > Alphaproteobacteria > Caulobacterales > Hyphomonadaceae > IH12. The sequence goes on along the minus strand of JBHIWT010000083.1, from coordinate 11,433 downwards.
AAGACATCTCCTATGGATTGTTCGAGTGCGAAGAGCTGGAGGCGGACCTTCCGTTCGAGCCGTGGATCAAGCCTGGCGACCGGCTGATCCTTGCTGACCGGCTTGCCGGCGTTGTGCTGGAAACCGCCAAGGCGGCGAAATGGAAGCGGCTGGCGGATGTCGATCCCGCCGGCCTGACGCTTGCGCATCCGCTGCGCGATGCGGGTCTGGGCGGCTATGGCTTCGATGTGCCGCTGCTTGCTGGCTCCCACGTTTCGGACGATGCGGGCACCGGCTTCGTGCATACGGCGCCGGGGCATGGTGAGGACGATTACGAAGTCTGGATCGCCAGCGGAAAAAGCACGTCTGATATCCCCGATACGGTCGATGCGTTCGGGCGCTACACTAGTGAATGTCCGGGGTTCGAAGGGCTGGAGATCATCCGCCTGGAGGGCAAGAAGCGCGGTCAGGATGGCGCCGCCAACAAGGCCGTGATCGACAAGCTGATCGAGGTTGGCGCCTTGCTCGCGCGCGGTTTCACGACACTGCGCGACGCCCACTCGTGGCGCTCGAAGGCCCCGGTGATCCGGCGCGCGACGCCGCAATGGTTCATCGCCATGGACGTACCGCTGGAGGACGGCAAAACCTTGCGCGAGCGGGCGTTGAAGGCGCTGGAAGCGACCGAGTTCACACCGCCGCGCGGCCGTCAACGACTGACCTCCATGGTCGAAGACCGGCCGGACTGGCTGATCTCGCGACAGCGCGCCTGGGGTGTGCCGCTGACGCTGTTCCTCGACAAGACGAGCGGTGAGATCCTCAAGGACGAGGCCGTCAACGAGCGGATCGTCAAGGCGATCGAGGCCGGTGGAGCGGATGCGTGGTTCGGGACCGATGCGTCGGCGTTCCTCGGCGACCTCGACGCGGACCAGTACGAAAAGATCGAGGACATCCTCGATGTGTGGTTCGACTCAGGAACCACTCATGCCTTCACGCTGGAGGAGCGCGGACTCAGCTGGCCGGCGGATCTTTACCTTGAGGGGTCGGACCAGCATCGCGGCTGGTTCCAGTCTTCGCTGCTGGAGAGCTGTGCGACGCGCGGCCGTGCGCCATACAAGGCTGTGCTGACGCATGGCTTCGTCGTCGCACAGGACGGACGAAAGATGTCGAAGTCGCTCGGCAATACAGTTTCGCCTCAGGATGTGTGCAGCCAGTTTGGCGCGGATATCCTGCGGATCTGGGTCGCCTCCTCGGATTACTGGGACGATCCCAGTTTCGGGCCGGACATCATCGCGGCGAATGTCGAGACCTATCGCAAGCTGCGGAACACGTTCCGTTATCTGCTTGGCGCGCTTGATGGTTTTAGTGAGGACGAGCGGGTTGGTCTGGAAGACATGCCCGGGCTGGAGCGCTGGGTGCTGCATCGCCTGTCCGAACTGGATGAGCGTGTGCGCGCCGGATACCACAGCTATGATTTCAAGTCGGCGTTCCACGCGCTGTTGAATTTCTGCGTCGTCGACCTTTCCGCGATCTACTTCGACATCCGCAAGGACAGCCTTTACTGCGATGCGCCATCCTCATTGCGTCGCCGAGCCTGCCGCACCGTGATGGACGTCGTGCTGCACAGGCTGTGTGCGTGGTATGCGCCAATCATGGTGTTCACCTGCGAAGAAGTCTGGGAGGCGTACTCCGGCGATCAACGCACGGTGCATCTCGAGCAGTTTCCGGAAACTCCGAACGGTTGGCGCGATGAGGCCATCGCCGCAAAGTGGGGCCGCATCTTCGAGGTCAGACGTGCGGTGACTGGCAAGCTTGAGATCGAACGCAAGGAAAAACGCATCGGCTCGTCGCTGGAGGCCGGCGTCAAAGTGGGCGTTCAGGACAAAGCCCTGGTCGACGCCTTTGCTGGCGAGGATGCGGCGGAGATCTTCATCACCTCGTATGCGACGCTGAGCCATGACGCTTCGGCCGGGGAAACGCCGGTGGTTGAAACCTATCGCTCGCCGGGTGAGAAGTGTGCGCGGTCATGGAAATACTTCGATCCGGCGACAGCGGATCCGGAGTTTCCGGACATCACGCCGCGTGATGCGGCTGCGGTTCGTGAGTACCGGGCGGCGCAGATGGAAGCAGGTTGAAGATGTCAGGCGAAGCGGTTCTGCGAGGGTTTCCCTTGACGCGTCACTGGATCTGGGGCGCGCCATTGGCGCTGATCGTGATCGCGCTTGACCAGCTGACAAAGGCGTTGGTGCTCGGCGAACCGCGTTTCAACGCTCTGGGGTGCCTGGATCGCACACAGCCGTGCGGCAAGATCGAATTGTCGCCGGTCTTTGACCTGACCATGCTGTGGAACCGTGGCGTGAGTTTCGGCGCGCTGCAGGCGGACGGCTGGGCTCGATGGGTTCTGTTCTTTCTCACCGCGTGTATCGCCGTTGCCTTCTGCGTCTGGCTGTTCCGGGCGGTCCGCTGGACCACGGCGCTGGCTGTGTCGCTGGTGATCGGCGGGGCGATCGGCAACCTGATCGACCGGGCGCGTTTTGGTGCGGTCGTCGACTTCCTTGATTTCTCGGGGATTTACTTCTTCTGGGTTTTCAATGTAGCGGATGCGGCGATCTCTGTCGGCGCTGTGCTGTTGCTGCTGGACCAGGTGCTGGCCAGCCGTCAAAGTGCTGACTAGATTGGTGGCCACAAACGGGCGCAGACAAACAGGACCTGGGATAGATCCATGCTGAAGATTGCCATTGGCGCAGTTCTGACCTCGACGGTTGCGCTGGGCGCTTGTTCGTCTGGTCCGCGTACGCCGGATGAATTTCGCGTGGTTCGCAAGGCGCCGTTGACGGTGCCGCCGGAATACAACCTGCGTCCGCCTTCGCCCGGCGAAGCTCGTCCTCAGGAATTGTATCCGGACGCTGAGGCGCGCGTCGCTGTCTTCGGGCGTGATCTTGGCGCCAACGCCAGTGCGGGTGAACGCGCGCTTGTCGCGGCTGCGGGCGCGGGCGCGACCGACCGGATGATTCGTGCTGCAGTTGATTTCGACAGCTCGCAGTCCCTGAAAAAGAGCGAGTCGTTCGCCGACGAGGTGCTCCAGTACGGTGAAGGCCAGTCGGGCGATGACGCCAGCGTCGCAGCCGAGCAGGCCGCGGCTGAAGAGGTTACGGGCGGCGGGGACGTGCTGATCCGGCGTCGCTCGGCCACCAAACTGCCGGGCCTCTAGGGCCGTTCCGACGGCTTCAATATCTGTGGAGACAGGCCTCGCCATGCGCCAGTTTGGCGTATGATTGGCCGATGAGCGATTCAGCCCGCAAGGTTCCTATCATGCCCGAACCGCGTATCCGGCGGCTCCCGGATGACGTGGTCAACCAGATCGCCGCTGGCGAGGTCGTCGAGCGGCCTGCGGCCGTCGTAAAGGAGCTGGTCGAGAACGCTCTGGACGCAGGCGCTTCATCCATTCGGGTCCGGATCGAGGATGGCGGGCTTGGGCGGATCGTGGTCGAAGATGACGGTCATGGGATGGGGCCGGACGAGCTTGCGCTTTGCGTCGAGCGGCATGCGACCTCAAAATTGTCTCCGGTCGATGGCGGGCCGGTCGATCTTTTGAACATCTCGACAATGGGATTTCGCGGTGAGGCGTTGCCGTCGATCGGTGCGGTTTCGCGACTGTCGATCGTTTCTCGCGCGAAGGGTGCAGCCGAAGCATTCCGGATCGTGGTCGATGGCGGGGTTTATGAGGACGTTACGCCATGCGCCTGGACCGGCGGGGGCAGCGGATGCCGCATCGAAGTTAAGGCGTTGTTCTCGAAGACGCCTGCGCGTTTGAAGTTCATGCGAACCGAACGCGCCGAATCCCTTGCGGTGGCCGATACGATGCGGCGCCTGGCTCTGGCCAATCCGGCCTGCGCCTTCACGCTGGAGAATGGCGACCGACGCGTGCTGCGGATTGGCGCGGAGCCTGACGACAGTTCTGAATCGCTGCTGGCGCGTGCAGGCGAAATTCTGGGCCGCGAGTTCCGCGAGAATGCGATCGAGATCGACGCGGTGCGTGACGATGTGCGGGTCTTCGGCTTTGCGGGTTTGCCGACATTCAGCCGGGGCAATGGCCAGCACCAGTACATGTTCGTCAATCGGCGCCCGGTGAAGGACCGTATGCTGTCCGGGGTGTTGCGGGCGGCGTATCAGGATTTTCTCGCGCGTGACCGGCATCCGATGGCGACGCTCTATGTTGAACTCGCACCGACGCAGGTTGATGTGAACGTGCATCCGGCGAAGACCGAGGTGCGCTTTCGGGATGCTGGCGGCGTCAGAGGCCTGATCATCGGCGGTCTGCGCCATGCTTTGGCGGCTGCGGGCCACCGGGCAAGCACAACAGTGTCTGGCGCGATGCTCGGTGCCGCGCGGCCGGCGGTCGGGCTTCCGTATGGTTCTGGATCCGCCCCGCGAGCGGTTTGGCCCGCTCCCGCCAGCGACGTGTTTCCGGCTGCGTTGGGCGAACCGGGGGAAAGCGCCGCCTTCACCGGCGAGGCCAGCGCGCCGAGCGCCCGCATGGACGAGGCGGCGACGGCGCCGCTTGAGCCATCGACGGACTATCCGCTTGGGGTGGCGCGCGCGCAGATGCACGAGACCTATGTGCTCGCGCAGACGCCGGATGGGATGGTGATTGTCGACCAGCATGCGGCGCATGAGCGGCTGGTCTATGAGCGAATGAAGGCCGAGCTGGCGGCGGGCGGCGTTCGCCGTCAGGGGTTGCTGGTTCCAGAGATCGTGGAGCTGTCAGCCGAGGAAGCCGAACGGGTCTGCGAGCGCGCGGGCGAGCTGGCTGAAATGGGTTTGGAGATCGAACCGTTCGGCAAGGGCGCCATCGCCGTGCGGGCGACGCCGGCCCTGCTGGGTCAGACAGATGTGCAGGGTCTGATCCGTGACCTGGCGGATGACTTTGCCGAATACGAGTCCGGCATGGCGCTCAAGGAACGGATGGAAGAGGTGATGGGCGGCATGGCGTGCCGCGGCTCGGTGCGGGCGGGGCGGCGCATGACGCCGGAAGAGATGAACGCCCTGCTGCGCCAGATGGAGGCGACGCCGCATTCCGGGCAGTGCAATCACGGCCGCCCGACTTATGTAGAGCTGAAGCTCAGCGATATCGAACGGTTGTTCGGCCGGCGCTAGGCGAAGCGCGCGGCGGCTGCGCGGACAGGCGCAAAGCTGCGCCGGTGCTGCGGGCAGGGTCCATACGCCTTCAGCGCCTCCATATGGCGCGGGACGCCATAGCCCTTGTGCGCTGCGAAGCCATAGGCCGGGTACTGAACATCCAGTTCGCACATGGCCTCATCGCGCGCCGTCTTGGCGAGGATGGAGGCGGCGGAGATCACCAATTCGCTGGCGTCGCCGCCGATGATCGCTTGGGTCTCGCAGGGCAGGCCGGGATCGTCCCGGCCATCGACACGCGCGAGGTCGGGCCGGTGTCGCAAGCCTTCCACGGCGCGCCGCATGGCGAGCAGGTTGGCCTGCAGGATGTTGAGCTCGTCGATCTCCTCCACTGTCGCCCAGGCGATGAACCAGCTCAGCGCGTGTTCCTTGATCAGCGGCGCGAGCCGGTCACGACGCGCGGGGGTGAGCTTCTTGGAGTCCGCCAGCCCATCGATCGGTCGCTGCGGATCAAGGATCACCGCAGCCGCGCAGACAGGCCCGGCGAGCGGGCCGCGACCGGCTTCATCGACGCCGCAAATCAATCGGGGAATGGACATGGCGCGATAAAGGCACGAGTCTGCCAGGCGATCCACGGGAGGAGCCGCCATGTCCACAGCGAAAGCCATCATCGTCCGCGAACACGGCGGCCCCGAGAAGCTCCTGTTCGAAGACATCGAACTGTCGCCGCCGTCCGATGGCGAGGTGCGATTGAGGCACACTGCGATCGGGCTCAATTTCATTGATGTCTATGTGCGCACCGGTCTCTACCCGGCCAGGTTGCCGGAGATCATGGGACGTGAGGCCGCCGGTGTGGTTGAAGCTGTCGGGCAGGGGGTCACTGAATTCAGCCCTGGCGATCGCGTCGTCTATCTCGGGGCGGCGGGCGCTTATGCGACGCATCGGAACGCGCCGGCGGACAGCCTCGTGAAGATACCCGACAACGTGACAGACGAGCAGGCGGCGGCGGTGTTTCTCAAGGGGCTGACGGCGTGGATGCTGCTGGTCGAGATCCGTCAGCTGCAGGCGGGCGAGCAGGTGCTTGTCTGGGCCGCGGCGGGCGGGGTCGCCTCGGTGCTTGTGCCGTGGGCCCGCAGTATCGGCGGCCGCGTCATGGGCGTGGTGTCCTCCGAAGAAAAGGCCACAACCGCGAGATCCTTCGGTTGCGAAGAGACCGTTCTTGCCTCGGACGATGTTGCGAAAGCCGCACGGGACTGGACCGGCGGCGTGGGCGTCGCCGTAGCTTATGACAGCGTTGGAAAGACATCGGCGGAAGCGAGTCTCAAGTCGTTGCGGCCTCGCGGTTGGTTCATCACCTACGGCAACGCTTCCGGCCCTGTAGAGCCCATTGCGCCGCTGCGGCTGTTGCAGGGCGGATCGCTGGTGATGACGCGACCGACGCTTCAGAGCTTTACCAGCGCGCGTGCCGATCTATTGCGCGGCGCCAATGCGTTGTGGGCGGTGATTGGAAAGGGCGCTGTTGATGTGGTGATCGGCCAGCGATTCGCGCTTGCAGATGCTGCCGACGCGCACCGGGCGCTTGAAGGTCGGCAGACAACCGGCGCGACGATCCTGATCCCCTGACGATCAGGGCGAAGGGGTGTAGCGCAGAAACGCGACGCTGGCCGGGCCATATTCTCGCGTGTCGAGGACTTCCCAACGATCGAGTGCCGGCAGGGGCTCCTCAGCGCTCGTTTCGACGACCGCGAGCGCGGATGGCTTTAACCAGTCGCCATTCTGAAGCGTCTCGAGCGCCTTTGGCGCCAGTTCGTAGCCATAGGGCGGGTCGAGGAAAACGAGGTCGAACTTATCGCCGGCGGATGCTGGCTTGGGGCCGAGGTCGGTCGCCGAGCGGCGATGGATCCGTGTTACGCCGAATAGTCCGAACTTCTCGATGTTTGAGCGGATTGCGCCGCGCGCCGCACTGGCGGTTTCAACGAACAGGCAGAACGCCGCGCCACGGGAGAGGGCTTCAATGCCCAGCGCGCCGGAACCCGCAAAGCCGTCGATGACGCGGGCGCCCTTGAGATCGATGGTCCAGGGGGCATGAGACAGCACGTTGAACACGGCTTCGCGCGTGCGGTCGGTTGTCGGCCGGGTCGCCTGACCGGCCGGTGCGGAGATGGTTCTGCCTTTGAAATCGCCTGCAATTATGCGCATGTGGGGCGGCTTACCACCGTTGAGGCGGCAAGAGGAGACTTGTTTGAAAGCCGTGAGCGAATGGGACTCAGCCGATCAGGCGCACATGCGTCGTGCGCTTGAACTGGCTGGCGAGGCAGCCGCCGAGGGCGAGGCGCCGATCGGTGCGGTGATCGTCGATCCGGCGACAGGCGCTGTTGTCGCCGAAGGTCGGAATCGGCCTATCGCGCTTCACGACCCAACCGCCCACGCGGAGATCGTGGCGATCCGGGCGGCGGCTGAAGCGCTGCAGAACTACCGGCTTAGCGGCCTCACACTCTACGTCACACTGGAGCCATGTGCGATGTGTGCGGGCGCGATATCGCACGCGCGGTTCGGTCGGCTGGTTTTCGGCGCAACGGACGAGAAAGGCGGCGCGGTGGTCAGCGGGGGGCGGTTCTTCGAGTCCGCGACGTGTCATTCGGCGCCGGAAGTGGCGGGCGGTCTGTTTGCTGATGAGGCGGGCGAATTGCTGCGGGCGTTCTTTCGCGCCCGGCGAAAGTGATGGTCTGCCGGCCGATCAGTCGTCGAGAGGCAGAGGATCGCCACTGAACAGCGTTGCGTATTCCTTTTTCAGGTCGCCCTGGAATACTTCAGCGGGGATCGTCAGCTCATAAGCGCCTTCAGCGTAGGATCCCACGACATAGGGCTGATAGAAGACGTGGATGCCGCCGAACGTGTCTCCGGTCCTTGAGGCTGCGAAGGCGAACTTCGCTTCGTCCAGTTTGATGTTGTTGCGCGGGCCGGCGCAGACGATGGGCTCGTCGAATATCGTGGCCGAACCGATGTTGGCGGACTTCGCCGTCTTCAGTTCCTCGCAAACCGCGATCGTGACCGCCGGGGTCGGCCAGTAGCGACCGGTGAACATATCCGCCTGTTGTATTTCTTCTCCGTCGGCGATGCGCATCAGCTTCGTATCGACGAGTTGAACCGGGTGCGCCCCGCCGCGATACTCCAGAGAACGACCGATCAGGCTGGCGAATCCGCCCGCCGATGAGATCGGTCGCCATTGGATGTTCACTTCCCACTGCGGCATCGCCGTTGAGGATGACTCGCGCGCGTCGGCCTCAAGGCGCTGGAGGTAGGTGTTGGTCTCCGTGCGCAGCGCGCTCGCCACGGACCGCAATGCCTCATCGTCTGGAAATGTCGCACTGAAAGTCAGGTGATCCGTGTCGCGTGTGATGGGGGCCGTCTGATCCTGTGACTGGGCGGCGCTCTGGACGGTCGCGATTGAGCCGGATGGGTTCGGGGCGGCCTCTCTCTGTGTCTGGGGCTCGGGCGGTGCGGCGTCTCTGGTCGCGAACATGGCGCCGCCGGTTGCGAGTAGCACGGCCGCGCCGGCGATTACGGCGATGTTTCGGTTCTGTCTGCTCATCGCGAGGTTCCCTTGCGCCGGGCCGGCAACCTTACTCAGGGTAAGCTTGCGGCGATCGCCAGACTGACGACGAGCAGTATGACCGCGTCGCGGTTCGACTGGAAGAGGCGGAGCGACAGCGCATTGTTGGCGGGATCGAATTTGGCGGCCTGAAAGAGGAGATGCAGTCCGAACGGCGCCGCGAGTAGAGGCGTGGTCCAGTCGCCCTCGCGCCAGACTGCGAACGAGACGGCGGCGATGGACGCGAGATAAAGCAGCCAGACCGCCGGTCTGATCCGTGCCCCAAATAGCCGGGCTGTTGAACGGACGCCTACCAGGGCGTCATCTTCGCGATCCTGCGCCGCGTAGATCGTGTCATAGCCGATGGTCCAGAAGGCCAGCCCGGCGAACAATATCAAGTCTTGTGGTGCGAGCGTTCCACGAACGCCGGCGGCGGCGACGAGTACGCCCCAGTTCAGCGTGAGGCCGAGCCATGCCTGCGGCCACCAGGTGATGCGCTTCATGATCGGATAGAGTGCGACGAGGGGAATGGAAGCTAGCGCGACGTAGCGGGCCGCTGTCGGCAGCAGCACCAGGATCACAAGCCCTACGCCGCATTGTGCGAGCAGCCAGATCCAGGCTTGCTTGAGCGTGACAGTACCAGCCGGAAGAGGGCGCAGCGCTGTGCGTTCGACTTTGGCGTCGATATCGCGATCCAGGATGTCGTTGTAGGTGCAGCCCGCGCCGCGCATTGCAACGGCGCCGATGAGGTACAGGACCCCATAGAAAACGTCAGATGCTCCAAGTCCGGTGTCGTTGCGCGCGAGCGCCAGACCGGCAAGGCAGGGCAGGCCCAGAAGCCAGAAGCCGATCGGCCGGTCAAAACGCGACAGACGCAGATATGGCTGGAACCCCGTCGGCGCAGACGCGACCCAGCTGCCGCGCACCGCATCCGCAGGTGTTGGGGTAGGGCTTGAGGGCTGGGACAAGGATTGATCCGTGCTTGTTTGCGGGGCGGGTTTGGGTATAGCGCAGGCGCATGAGCGCGACACCCCGTCTGTATGTTGACGCCCCGTTGGCGGCTGGTGAACGGCTGGAACTCGATTCCGATCAGTCCCACTATCTCACCCGCGTGATGAGACTCGGGGTGAACAGTCCTGTTCGGCTGTTCAATGGTCGAGATGGGGAATTCGCTGCGAGCCTCGCGGAAATCTCCAAGCGTTCCGTGGTTCTGGCGATCGGCGAAAGGACAAGAACGCAGGAGATCGCGCCGGACCTTTGGCTTGCCTTTACGCCGGTGAAGAAGTCCGCAACCGATCTGATCGTCGAGAAGGCCGTGGAGCTTGGCGTGCGTCGGCTGTTGCCGGTGAGGACGCAACGGTGCAACGCCCAATCGGTGCGTGCGGACCGGTTTCAGCGCATTGCTGTTGAAGCTGCAGAGCAGTCCGAGCGGTTGGATGTCCCCGAGATCGCGGGCGAGGTCAGCCTTGAAGTATTGCTGGCGGACTGGCCCGTGGAGCGCCTCCTGGTGTTCTGCGATGAGGCTGGCGATGATCCAGACGCGCCGTGGGGAGGTGCGGACGGAAAGGCCGCCCCGCTGGGAAGGGCGCTTGGGGACCATGTTGGCCGCCCTGCAGCGATCCTGATCGGGCCCGAGGGTGGATTCGCGCCGGAGGAGCGGCAAATGCTGCGCTCGCGGCCCTATGTTCTGCCCGTCAGCCTTGGCCCGAGAATCCTCAAGGCAGAGACGGCTGCGATTGCCGCGCTCACGGTCTGGCAGTCCGTTTGCGGCGATTGGGGCGTAGGTCCGCGCGGCTCGGAAGAGGATTCGGCGCCAGAGAATTGAGGTCTGGTGACTGGTCTTGGGACGATCGTCCCCCTATTTCCCGGGGACGGGCCTTGAACCCGGCGTAATTGCGGGCGGTGTTGAATGAGCACTCCTACCAGTGACATCGACGAATCCGCCCAGCGCGTCTCGTCCATAGCGGAACTGGCGGCGAGCCTCGAGGCTGGCTGCAAACCGGCCGCGGAATGGCGGATCGGCACCGAGCACGAGAAGTTCGGGTTCCTCGCAGACAGTCTGGCGCCTGTGCCGTATGACGGCGAGGCCTCGATCAAGGCGCTGCTTGAGCAGATCGGCGCGGAGTTCGACTGGACGCCGATCATCGAGGGCGGTGCGATCATCGGACTGAAGCGCGACGGCGCCAGCATTTCGCTTGAGCCCGGCGGCCAGTTCGAACTATCCGGCGCCCCGCTTGAAACCGTCCACCAGACCTGCGCAGAAATCGACCGGCACCTGAAAGAGACGGAGACGGTTTCCCGGCGGCTCGGGATCGAGTTCCTGGCCGCAGGCTCCTCGCCGGTCTGGTCGATGGCGGATACGCCGATGATGCCCAAGGCCCGCTATGGCATCATGACGAAGTACATGAGTCAGGTCGGACGCCTGGGACGCGAGATGATGTTCCGGACCTGTACAGTGCAGAGCAATCTCGATTTCTCCTCTGAAGCAGACATGACGCAGAAGCTGCGTGTGGCGCTGGCCCTGCAGCCGATCGCGACCGCCCTGTTCGCCAACTCGCCCTTCACCGACGGGCGTCCGAACGGTTATCTCTCCTATCGGTCGCACATCTGGACGGACACCGATCCGGATCGCACTGGCATGTTGCCCTTCGCCTTCGAGGACGGTTTCGGATTCGAGCGCTACGTCGACTACGCCGTCGACGTGCCGATGTATTTCGTTCGCCGCCGCG
>JBHIWT010000082.1:0-14068 GCA_041987265.1 Hyphomonadaceae bacterium | reverse complement strand
GCTACCTCCAGGGCGGGGTGCTCGACGACCAAACCGTTCAGTCTAATCGTGATGCGTTCAATGCTTGGGGTCTGCGCGCGCGACGCCTGATTGATGTCTCGAAAGTGGATCTCTCAACCCGCCTCTTCGGCCAGACCTTTGCCAGCCCGATCGCGCTCTGCCCGGTATCGAGCCAACGCGCTTTCCACGCCGAAGCAGAAGCTGCGGTCGCTCGCGCCGCCGGCAAGCGCAACGCCTTGCAGATCCTGTCAGCCCTCACAAATGTGGCCCTCGAAGAGGTCATGACGGAGCACGGCGGGCCGGTCTACCAGCAGATCTACTCAACCAACCGCCCCGAAATCGGCGAACAGGTCATCGCCCGCGCAAGCGATGCCGGGGCGTCTGCGGTCGTGCTCACCGTTGATCTCGCCGGCGGCATGCGGCGCGAGACCCAGACGCTGATGGCCCGCGCCGACACCCGCACCTGCACGACATGCCATACGCCCAGGGTTGGCTACGATTTCAGCCGCAAGCCGATGTACAACGCGCTCGACCTCAACGGCGTGTTCTCGCCCGTCACCAACGCCCTCACCTGGGACTACCTGTCACGTCTGCGAGATCGCACCGACAACCGCCTTCTCATAAAGGGCGTCATGACCGCCGAGGACGCATCCGCCGCAGTCGATCGCGGCGTGGACGGCATCATCATTTCCAACCATGGCGGTCGCGCGGAAGAAAGTCTCGTCGGTACGCTTGATGTATTGCCCGAAATTGCCGCTGCAGTCCGCAAGCGCGTACCCATCCTGATCGACGGCGGTATCCGGCGCGGCACGGACGCGTTCAAGGCGCTCGCGCTCGGCGCCGACATGGTCTGCATTGGTCGCCCTTACGTCTGGGGACTGGGCGCCTTCGGCGAAGAAGGGGTTAGCGCAGCGCTCGCCCTGCTCGACGCCGAACTCGTCTCGGCCATGCGCCAGACCGGAACCACATCCGTCGCCGAACTCGGCCCAGGCAACCTGCAGAAACTGTCCTAGGAACCGCCTATTCCGGACAGGTCAGCGGCGCATCCACATCACGCCCGCCGACCGATACAATCCGCCAGCCGCGCGTATCATCCCATTTAAGCTCATACTGACTGGCGCGCAGCGCCGGCCCGAGCGGTTCGCCGTCTGCCTTCAGCCGCGTGAACTTCATCCCCGCCCACGCCTCACCCGGCGCCGTCTCGCATGCCTCGATTTCGTGGATCGTCGACTTGTCGTAGCCCTGCGCCCGCATCTGTTCGAACGTGCTCTCAAGCGATGTGGTCTGCGCATCGACCGTCTGACCCATATCGTAGAAATCCGCAGCAATCGCCGCCGCATCGTGTCGGTTCCAGGCTTCGGTGTACGCCTTCATGAAGACAGCAGGATCCGCCTCCGGTCCCGCATCGGAGGGACCTGCAACCGAATTGCAGGCCGCAAGACTGACGGACAGGGCGGCGATCACGAATGCTCTCATGACGCCAGATTGGCCCAACCGGACGCAGAATGCTATCGCCAATTCCGGACACCAGATCGCGCGAGCCAAACCATGCAATTACCAGTTTCTCCTGACCGGCTTTCACGTCGAAGCGTGCTGGCGCTTGCTGGCGCGAGTCTGGGCGCTTGCTCGCTTCCACAATCCCCAGACGATTCAACCGGGCAGGTCAACGCTGAACAACCATCATCCGCGCCCTGCTGGGCCTCGCTGGCCCCGTTGCCATTCGCGGTTCAGGAAATCTACCCGATCGCCCACCGCCAGCGCATTCATCTTGCCGGCGGATTGCTTGGCCAGGACGAACGCGTCGTCGGCGTTTCTGATCGTCACATCGCCTACGATCCCGCAACCGGCGCAACGCAGACGCTCAGCCCGCTGCCATCGCCGCGCCACCACCCGCAACTCGTGTCGCTGGCGGACCAGCTCTACTGCCTCGGCGGCTTCCGGACACTTGCCAACATGGTCAACTGGATCATGACCGACGAAACCCTGCGCTACGACGACGAAACCGATGCATGGCGACCGCTAGCAAGCGCGCCCGAACCACACGCTGAAACGGTCGCCGCAATTCTCAACAATCAGATCCATATCGTCGGCGGACGTCGCAACACCGGCGCTGATAACATGAGCTATCGCGACCACACCGACAGCGACAGCCATCTCGTGTTTGACCCAGCCGGCAATACCTGGCGCCGCGCCGCCCCGGCCAGCATGGTGCGCAACAGCGCCACCGGCGCCGTCATCGACGGGCTCTGGCACATCTTGGGCGGGCGCACCGTAACCGGCGGCCCGATGGACGCCCACGAAGTCTACGATCCGAAGGAAGACCGCTGGCAAACAGCCGCGCCCCTGCCCGCAGGCATCGGCGCGGGCGGCAACGCCGCAGGAGTCATCGATGGAAAGATCTACGCATTCGGCGGCGAAGTCTTCGGCGCTGATGGCGGCAGCGTCCACGCCGAAGTGTGCTGCTACGATCCGGTCAGCGACGTCTGGGAGATTGTCGGAGAAATGCCGACGCCGCGCCACGGCCTCGGCGGCGTCACGCTGAACAATGCGGTCTATGCGCTCGGCGGCGCCACCCGTCCGAGCGGAAACGGCACAACCGGCGCCGTGGAACGCCTGTCAGCAATGTGCAGCTAGGCGCCGAACCAACAAAACCGCACATCTGCGTTTCGTCCTCGAACCCAACTGGACTAGTCTGCTCGCTGTTGGCAGGGGCGATCGGGGACGTTCGCTCCTGAACTTGCAGTGGTTTCTGTATCGGGGTGGAACTCATGCGTTGGTGGACAGCACTCGCAACAATCGCAGCCACAGGCGCAGCAGCGTTCGGCAGCATTCAACTCGTCGCCTATGATCGCCTCGCCTATGCGCCGATCATGCTCTTCATCTGGCTGGCGGCCGCAGCGATCTCACTCTGCGGCCTGATCTGGCTCTACCTGATGATCGCCGTAGGACCACGCGCCACCGTCAGCGAAGGCGCCGCGCGAAAAATGGAGCGCCAGCTCGCCAGGGTCCGCGCAAACCGCAACCTCAGCCGCGACCAGCGCGTGCGCAACGAATACCGCATTACCCGTCAGGCCGCCCGCCTCTCAGACCGGATCGATCCCGACACGGAATCGCAGAACGTTTTCCGCCGCCGCGTACGTCTGGCCAACACCGTTCTCGCCCTGATCTGTGTCCTGACGGCGTCGTTCACGATCTTCGCCGAACTGGCGCCGCAGGTCTGGCCGGAACAGCGCTGGTACTCGAACCTCTCCGGGCCCGATACATATCACGCTGTACTCTTTTCCGCCGACCAGGTCCTGCGCGGCGCCTTCTTCGATGTGTTCGATGTCTTCGAATGGCGCCTGTCAGGCGCGGAAAACAATCCGGAAAACGTCTGGTTCTCCAGCTACATCATCATCTACCGCTTCTTGATGGGCGGCGCCCTGCTCGCCGCAATCGCCGTCCGCCTCGGCGTGCGCGAAGACTGGCACGAAGACGCGGCACGCGAGACAGCTGCAAAGATGAAATCCCGCCTCGAACTCATGGCGGGGGAACAGGTCGAACGTTTCAGGGCTGACAGCACGCCGAATACGACGACCGACGCCTGATTGCTGCGCCGGTCAACCTCGTCAGATCAACAGCCGCTTGCGCGCTTCAGCCAGCAATTCCGGCCTGTGGTCCGGATGCGCCAGTTCGATCAGCGCCCTCGCCCGCGCCTCGCCGCTCAGCCCGATCAACCGGACCGCGCCGAATTCCGTCACGACCGTATCAACATCGTTGCGCGGCGTCGTCACCGGCCCGGTCAGTGTCGGAACGATCCGCGAGACTTCTCCATCCTTCGCCGTAGAGCGGCAGGCGATGATCGACCGCCCGTTCTTCGATGCGCGCGCGCCGCGAACGAAGTCCAGCTGCCCGCCCGAACCGCTGTATTGCCGGCCAAGCAGGTTTTCCGAATTGCACGCGCCGCTCAGGTCAATCTGCAGCGTCGCATTGATCGAGATGACATCGTCGTTCTTCGCAATGTGGCGCGGGTCGTTGACGATGTTCACGGGAAACGAATTGATCGACGGGTTATCGTCGAGCAGCGCATACATGCGGCGATCGCCCAGCGCGAAAGTGAAGACGGTTCGACCAGGATAGGTGTTCTTGCGCCGATTGGTGACAGCGCCCGCCTCTATCAGATCGACAAGGCCGGGCGACAGCAATTCGGTGTGGATGCCAAGATCGGATCGCCCGGCAAGTTTCCGGCAGACAGCGTTCGGCAAGGCGCCGATCCCCATCTGCAGACACGCACCGTCCGGCACGAATTCAGCGATCAGATCACCGATCCGCTCATCTACTTCGCTGGATGGTCGTATCTCTGACTCGAACAACGGCGCGTCGTTTTCCACGATCGCATCCAGCTCGCTGACGTGGATCATCGAATCCCCAAAAACACGGGGCATGTGGCGATTGACTTCCACGATGGTGTGCCGGGCGCTACGCGCCGCAGTCGACGCATAATCATTGTTCGCCCCGAACGAAAAATAGCCGTGCCGGTCCATCGGCGACACCACGGTCAGGAACGTGTCCAGTTGCACTTCCTTGCTGAGAAGTCGCGGCGCATCGGAAAACGCGACCGGCACGAAATTGATGACCTTGCGGCCCTCCGCCTCGCCTTTCGCGATCAGGTCCCGTTCGATCGGCCCCAGAAACATGCAGTGCGGCTGTATCCTGCCAATCAGCTCGTAGCGCAGCACCGTGCGCGCTGCATCCGGCATCGAGTGGAAATACCAGAGGCGCAACTTCTCGAGCGCCTCTGCCTCGACGCGCGCAGACAACGCCTCAAGCAGCATTGGCGGTTCGCCAAGCGCCATCCCGATCGAGATGTCCGTGTCAGACTTGATGGCCGTGACCGCTTCCTCCGCCGTCACGAGCTTCGCCTTGTATGCGTCCTCGACGGTTCCTGCGGTTCGCGCGCCCATCGCCTACTCCTGAGAAGATGTCTCCGCCAGCCGGGCGGCGAGCCGTTCGCTCGCCTTCTGTTTGACGCTTTCCGATCGCAGCTGACCGCAGGCCGCAAGAATGTCCCGCCCGCGCGGTGTGCGGATCGGCGAGGCGTACCCAGCCCGGTTCAGCACTTCGGCAAACGCCTCGATCGTATCCCAGTCCGAGCACTCGTACCGCGTTCCCGGCCAAGGGTTGAACGGGATAAGGTTGATCTTCGACGGCACGCCCTTGAGCAGCTTCACAAGGTCGCGCGCCTCGGCCAGCGTGTCATTGACACCCTTGAGCATGACGTACTCGAACGTCACCCGCTTGGCGTTGGAAAGGTCCGGATAGGCGCGGATCGCCTCGAACAATTGCTGCAGGTCATACTTCTTGTTGATCGGCACCAGCTCGTTGCGCAGGTCATCGCGCGTGGCGTGCAGCGAGATCGCCAGCATCGCGCCGGTGCGCTCTCCCAGTTCCGGAATCTTCGGCGCAATCCCCGCAGTCGACACCGTGATGCGACGCCGCGAGATCGAGATTCCTTCGTTGTCGGAAATCGTGTCGATCGCCTCGGCCACGTTGTCGAGATTATAGAGCGGCTCTCCCATGCCCATGAACACGATGTTGGTCAGCTGCCGGTCTTCGTTCGAAGTCGGCCACTCATCCAGCGCATCCCGCGCGATCATCACCTGCCCGACGATCTCCGCCGCCGTCAGGTTGCGCACCAGCTTCTGCGTGCCCGTATGACAGAACGTGCAGTTCAGCGTGCAGCCCACCTGACTGGAAACGCACAACGCGCCCGCCTTGCCCACGCCGGGTATGAAGACGCTCTCGCCCTCGACGTTCGGCCCGAACCCGACCAGCCATTTCCGCGTGCCATCGACCGAGACCTGCATGTCGCGGATCTCTGGCCGCTCAAGCGCATACCGCCCAGCCAGCTCGCCGCGCAGCTCTTTGGCGATATCGGTCATGCCGGCAAAGTCGCTGACGCCGTAATGATAGATCCAGCGCCAGGCCTGATTGGCGCGCATCCGCGCCTTCTTTTCATCGACCCCCGCATCGATCATCGCCGCGCGCAGGTCGCTACGCGACAGGCCTACCAAATTGGCCGCCGCCTCCGCAGGTTTTCTCGAAAGATCAAGTTCGACGCTCATGCGCGCTCAATAACCTTAAACCGCCACACGCGCCAGAACGCCGCGGAAACCGCTACCGGCAGAGCGCCTGCGCCTTCTCGATTGCATCCGACGACCCGCTCAGCGAAAAGTGGTAGGCCGTGCGCGTCCCCTGCTCCGCCGCCTCAACCCGCAGCTCGGAGCCTTTCTTCAGCGCTTCGACCAGTCCGCGATCGTCCTCGTCGCGGGCGAACGCCTCATTGCCGGCGACATACATCGAATAGCGCTCACGACCGATGATCGCCCGCGCCGCTAGGTCCGCTCGCAGCTGATAACCGACTTTCAGGCTCGGCTGGTTGCGCGCTGCACCCGATTTCCAGCTCGCGACATAAAAGCTGACCTCGCCATGATCGACGCTCTTGGGCGCGGAGTCCTCAGCGGGCGTAGCTGCAAAACAGATCGTGTCGCCATCGACCTTCTCGGTATAGACGCGCCAGTCGCGATAGCGGCCGATCGCCTCCACATCGCCAGAAGCCGCGCCAACGCCCGGCCCCAGCGCCGCGCAGATCGCCGCCGCCGCAACCGCCACCCGGCGTCCCGCGCCGGCCATGTCCATGAATCCGCTCACGAACGCACCTCCTGGAAGTCACCTTCCCGTCGATTACGGAAGAATTTTGACGTTCGCCTTAACGTGGGGCGCGTTTGGCCAGAATCCGCTGCAGCGTGCGACGGTGCATGTTCAGCCGCCGCGCGGTCTCCGACACATTGTGATTGCACAGCTCATACACCCGCTGGATGTGTTCCCACCGCACCCGGTCGGCCGACATTGGATTTTCCGGCGGATCCGGCTTGTCTTCCTTGCCGCTCAACAGCGCGTTGACCACATCATCGACATCGGCGGGCTTGGGCAGATAATCGATCGCCCCCGCCTTTACCGCTGCGACAGCCGTGGCGATCGCGCCATACCCCGTCAGGATCACCGCATGCGCATCTTCGCGCCGGTTATGCAGCGCCTCGACGACTTCCAGTCCCGACCCGTCCTCCAGACGAAGATCGACAACCGCAAAGGCAGGCGGGTTTGAATTCACCACCTGGCGCGCTTCGCTGACCGACCCCGCTGGCGTCACGTCGAATCCGCGATGGGTCAGGGCGCGCGACAGCCGCGTACGGAACGGCGCGTCATCGTCCAGCACCATCAGCGAGCGATCGCTGACGCCTTCCAATCTTGCATCCAGATCGACTGGCTCTTCCACGCCTGTCTCCCATTGATTTCTACCGGCGTCCTTATACGGCGCCCGTTCGCCAAAGGCCAAGTATCACGACCGCTTTTCTGGCGCCTGCCGCTTAGTCCTCCCACCCGGGAGAGGCCTCGAATACCTCGCGCGGCCAGACAATCCGGACCACAGCCCCACGCGTTGGCGGCTGCCGGTTATAGGGCGTGATCGTCGCCCCTGTCCGTTCTAGCAGGGTGCATGCAATGAAGAAACCAAGTCCGAGCCCGCCGCCGCGCTGCTCGACCTTTCGCTCGGTGAAATATGGTTCGCCAAGCTTCGCCAGCACTGAAACCGCAAATCCGGGCCCATCATCGGTCACATAGATCCGGATTTCGTCCGCCGACCATCTTCCGTTAACGCTAACCTCCTTCGAAGCGAAACTGACCGCGTTTTCGATAAAGGCGCCAAGCGCATGAATGATCTCCGGCTTGCGGATCACGATCGGCGCGCGCTCATCCCCGTCCGGCGCGCTCGACAGCGGCGAACACGAACATCGGACATTGGGACCGGCGTTGGTGTGCGGCTCGCACGCCTCTTCCAGCAGCGACGGCAGCGGCGTCCGTGACATCGCAGCATCCGTGTCCTGACGGCTTTCCGACAGCTGTTTCAGGATGGTCCTGCAACGTTCGGACTGCTCGACGATCAAGTCGATATCCTCCCGCGCGGCATGGTCGGACGGGAAGGCCCGGGCCAGTTCCTTGGCGGCAAGGTGAACGGTCGCCAGGGGCGTTCCCAACTCATGAGCCGTCGCTGCGGAAAGCGCGCCAAGCGCGGACAGTTGCTGTTCACGCGCCAGCACCGCCTGCACAGCGTCCAGCGCTGAAACAAGCCGCGCCTCATCGCGTCCGGTCCGCCACGCGGTGACCGCAAAGAAGACAAGCCCGAGGCCGACGGCGGCCAACTGGCCCGCCTGATAGATGAAAGGCAGTTCCAGCGCCTCGCCTGTCCGCCACGGCAAATCCAGCGCCCAGACCGACATCGCCGCGCAGCATGTCAGCGCCAGTAGCGCCAGCAGACCGCCATAGGCCGGCAACAATCGCGACGCGCCGACAGTCACCGGGGCCAGAATCATCAGGAGAAACGGGTTCTGAAGGCCGCCCGTCAATGCGATCAGAAAGGACAGCTGCACGATGTCGAACGCCAACTGCGCCGCGGTCTCCATCGACGACGACAGGTGCTGGGCCGGGAAGAAGGCCATGAGGAACACATTCAGCCAGGCCGACGCCGCAACCGCGCCAAGACACAGCGCCAGGGGCAATTCGAACCCGAGCCCGAAATAGACGAACAGCACTGCAGCCGCCTGCCCGACGATCGCGGTCCACCGCAGCGTGATCAGCGTGCGCTGGCGCACACGCCCGAACGCCGACCCCACGCCTTTCAGCGTTTCGCTCGCCAGCGATGGCTGGCCGGCACGCGCTACCGCGCTGACAGGTTCAGGGTCTGAGATCATGACGCGACACTATCGCCCGGCAATTGCCGCTTGTCGCCGGGTGCGCGGCCACCCCATATAGACGCATGCTCAAGCGCTTTCTCGCCCCTGCAACGCTTCCGGCCGCCCTGCTCGCTGCGGCGTGCGGCGGACCGTCGGACACGTCCGTCGCCGGTGTCGACGCCGGCTGCTTCAACCGCACCACCACCGAAATCGGCGGCCCCTTCACGCTCACCGACAATACCGGCGCTCAAATGACCGAACAGGACGCGCTTGGACAGCGATCGCTGGTCTTTTTCGGATTCACGTACTGCCCGGACATCTGCCCGATCACGCTCTACAAGGCGGGCCAGGCGATCGAGCTGTTGCCGGATGATGTCCGGGCGCCGCGGACCCTGTTCATTTCGGTCGATCCTGAGCGCGACACGCCGGAAACGCTCAGCCAGTACATCGCCAGCAACGGCTTTCCGCAGGATATTGTCGGACTGACCGGCACGCCCGAGCAGCTCCAGGAAGTGTCCGAGAACTTTCTCGCTCCGTTCGAGAAAGTCGAAACGACCCAGACCGCTTCCGGCTACCTCGTCAACCATTCGGCGTTTCTCTATCTGATGGACCCGGACTGGAAGCTCGAGACGTTCTTCACGCCGGCCGACACGCCCGAGACGATCTCGGCCTGTCTCACCGCGCTCGAGCGGCGCGACCCGGCGTCCTGAGCCAAAGCCGCGGCGGGCGCGACCGCCCGCACACGCATGGCTCACCGTCCGACTTAGTTCGCTTCGTAACTCGCCGAGAAACCAAGCGCGTCCTTCGTCAGCGGTCCCTGCGGATTGGCGAAAGCGACCGGCTCGGACGGGTTGAGCTTCACAGTCAGCACGCCCGAGTTCTGAATGAAGCTGGCGATGGCGTTGCTGAGCTCGTTTGAGATCGCTGGATCAACGCCTGCGGACGCCATGTCCTGGCCAAGCGCGGACACCTGGCTGACCAGATCCGCACGCAGCGTCGCCGCATCCTGGCCGGCGAACATGGGCGCGAGCGCGAACAGTTTCTCCAGCAGCGAATTGTCGGCGACGGAGAATTCCATATCGACGATCTTCAGGCTCGAGAGGCCCGACATGTCGGTCATGCCGCCGCCATTCGCAGCATTCATCAGCGACCCAATCGCGTCGTTCACACCCTGGAACCCGCCCGTCAGCGAAAGGTCGAACGCGTCGGTCATGCCCAATTGGGCTTTCTCATACCGCGTCGTGTCGGTTTCCGGATCGAACGTGCCCTTGGATTCCGTGTAGAGTTCCAACTCGGTGAACCCGAGCATGCCCATGAACATCTGCGCCTGGCTGCCCAGCGTGCCCGGGTTTTCGGAATCGATCGCCAGTTTGATACTGGCGCGCGGGCTCTCAACAGCGGTCACCACGCCGTCGCCATTACGCTGTGCGCGCGACGTCATCTCTGAGGACGACAGCACCAGACCGGCTGCGGCGATGTTCATCCCGCTCCAGTCGAGATTGTTGAAGCCAGGGTCAATCGGGCTCGCCGGCAGGCTGGCGGTCAGGTCCGCCGGGTTGGACGGGTCCATGACCGACGCAAAGCTTGCTTCGAAAGCATCCGCGAACGTGCCGCCCTGCAATTGCGAGATCGACAGGTCGCCGAAATCGAACGTGCCGTCGACCTGATAACCGGCCGCTTCCGGCGGCACGCTGAACGTACCCTTGATGCCGCTCCAGCCGAACCGGCCAGCGACTTCGTCCTTCAGGTCATTCATCGACAGATCGTCGATGTTCAGCTCGAATGCGCCGCCGCCCTGGCCCATCGCGCCAAGGTCGCCAACCAACGACAAACCCTTGATCGACGCATTACCGACCACCCATTGCTCGAACGGCGGCGGATCGCCCGGGTCTTCGCCCTTGAAGGTGCGGGCGAGGAACGCGCCAGTCGCTTCATCCATGCCGGTGAACGTCACGGTTGCAACCGTGAGTTGAACGCCGGGAGTGTCTTCCGCCGGCGTCACGTCCTTCAACGTAATGCCACTCACGACCGGCTCGCCAGCGTCGTTGAGGTTAAGTCCTTCGAGCACCATCGAGGCCGCGCGCAATCCGTCCCCATCGGGACCCAATTGCACGTCGTTGAGGGTTACTTTGTCGCCAGAGCCGCTTTTTGAGGCATATTTTACGAGTTCGCCGTCACCCGTAGCAATATTCATCGCCTCCAGCGCTGCGTTCGCTTCACTGCTAACTCCGCAAGCACCGGCAAGCGCAAGCGCTCCCGCACAGGCCAATAGCATCTTCATTGGCAGTCCCTCACTCAAGATTTGTTGCGTCGTTTGCCGCAGGACGCTACGCCCTTAGCATGATCGTTTCGGAATCGCACCACCGCGTGTTCTTGATGTCAAAGGACGGCTCGTCGATTCCTGTGCGTGTAAATGTGGACAAGCGGGCGCGTCGCGTCTCGGTCCGGATCGACCCTCAGGCGCGCGAGGCTGTCGCCACCGCTCCTTCCCCCAGGTTCGCCCTCGAAGCCCTCTCCTTCGCATCGGAAAGGGTTGAGTGGATCGCCGAACGTTTGGGCGCTCTGCCGCCGCCAGTCCGTTTGAAACCAGGGGCTTACATCCCGGTTCGCGGCGTCATCCACCGGCTGAAGAGCGCGGGAACCGGTCGCACGGTCCGTGTCGAAAAAGGCCGCCTGACCCCAAACATCCTCGTGCCTGGTCCACGCGAAGCGTTCGCCGATCGCACCCGCGCCTTCCTGCGCAATGCCGCGCGAGCCGACTTTTCCGACCGTGTCGCCGTGCACGCTGACACACTGAGCGTTCAGCCGCGCTCGATCGCCATCAAGGACATGCGCTCGCGGTGGGGTTCATGCAGTTCCGAGGGCCGGCTCAACTTCTCGTGGCGCCTGATCTGCGCGCCGCCATTCGCGCTCGACTACGTTGCAGCGCATGAAGTCGCCCACTTGCGTGAGATGAACCACTCCAAACGGTTCTGGAAACACGTCGAGCGCTGTATTCCCGACTGGCAGGACGCCCGCAACTGGCTGCAGGAACGCGGCTCGGCGCTATACGCCATCTCCGAGAAATAGACTGACCGCTGTCTGACAGGGTGTTCCGGTCAGCCGGAAAAGTTCCGCGCTGCACGCGCCAGATCGCGAACCACCTGCCGCTCGTCCATCGACAGCAACGGGTTCCAGATATCAAAGATCAGAACGACCCGCAGCTCGTCGCTATCATTGCGCGCGGTATGCTCGATCGTGTCGTCGAAGATCAGCACCTTCCCCACTTCCCATTTGCGCTCCTCGAACCCGACGCGATACGTGCAACCTTCCGGCACGATCAGAGGCAGGTGGACCACAAGCCGCGCATTCGTCTCGCCATGATGCGGCGGGATCTCGGTATGCGGCGCGAGCGCCGAGAACATCACGTTCGGGCACAAGCCTTCGATATCCGCCAGGTCGACCGCCTCCAACGCAGCTCGCGTCTTCGGGCACCTCGCCAGCACGTCCGCCTGCTCTTCACCGCTACGCCACAGTGAAAGATGGCTCCAGCGATCGGAATGGTTCAGCTCCGCCCACTGGTTCACGGGGTCGCCGGGCCGGTAGGCGATGTACGGTGCAAAAGAATCCTTCAGTTGCGCCTGCGCAGCCTCCAGCTCCGCGCGTATGTCGTCAGTCTGCGCTTCCAGTCCCGCCACCCAGTCAAACTGATCCGGGTCAAAGAACGGAATGGCCGGCAGCCGAGGCACGGCCAGCTGGTTTGAGACCGCGGTATATGGCGGCGTCACGCCCGCCATGATCGACGCCGCCTCGTTCCACCTGCCCCGCGCCTGCGGGGCGAGGCCATCAAGACGCCCGGCCAGTTCCTCCTGGAGGTACTGATGGTACCGCGCGGCATGCCCGCTCGTGACTTCCTGCGCCCGCAGCAGGATCTGCCGCATTGCAGGCGGCCAGTTCCGTTCCGGTCCCGCGATGGCCAACGCGTTGCGATAGGCTGATGTCGCGTCCAGCCCGCGCCCCTGCCGCTCCATCCAGCTCGCTTTCGAAAGGTGCGCCGACAGGAAGTAGGGCTCGACCACCAGCGCACGCTTGATCGCCTCAAACTCAGCTTCGGCATCGCCGCGCTTCTCGTGGATCGAGATCGCCAGCTGCAGGATCGACAGGTCCTCCGGCGCCGCCGCTAGCGCCTCGACCAGCATCTCATGCGCCCGGCCCAGATCACCCCGCTGGAGCGCATGCGCGGTCAGCCCGAACAGCGCGCGCGCGTGCTTGGGGTCGACCTTGTAGACCTCGCCCCACAATCGCTCGGCCTCGGTCCAGTTCCGCGCCGCCACAGCCGCGTTCGCAGCGCCCACAAGTTCGTCAATCGTGCTCATCAACGCCATCCTGCTGATCTCAAACGTCCCCGCAACCGCTTTCGCGTCAGCCTTGAGCACGCGTCAGACAAGCCTGGACAAATGAAAACGGCGGACCCGAAGGTCCGCCGTTCCCGGTCGTTCTTGAATGTCGGTTCGATTAGAACGCGACGTCCACACCGATGGTGAACACGCGGCCCAGCACGTCGTAGGTCGACGGGAAGGTGTTACCGTTGTTCGAACCGGTGTCGCCAGCTTCACCGCCGACAACCGGAGGCTCTTCCTCGAACAGGTTCCGCACACCGGCGTTGACGCGGAGGTTGTCCGTCGCCTGCCAGTTACCCATCAGATCGACATAGTGCGTAGCATCGATCGTCTGGAAGGCCGGGAACACGCCACCCGGGAAGTCGGTGGCCGACGCCGACACTTCGCCCAGGTAACGCCACTGATAGCCGACCTGGAAGTCGCCATAGTTCCACATCGTGCGCTGCGTGAACCGGGTTTCCGGCAGCGGCGTACCGAAGTTGTCGCCACACGAGGTCCCGTAGGTACCAAGGCAATCCGTAACAGCGAGCACCGGCGAGGCGCGGAACTCGTTGGTCAGGTACTGGTTCGCGTTCAGGCTTACATCGAGCGAACCAGCCGCAGCAAGATCAACACCGAACGACACGCCGAGCTCGATACCCTCGGCACGCAGATAATCGAGGTTTTCCTCGAACGACCGGATACCCGAACCCGGAAGAGTCAGCGTACCGCCGACACGAACGATCTTCGCGCATTCGACCGGGTTACCGAGCGTGTAGCAGCCCGTGAGAATACCCTGAGACGGCGGGTTCTCGATGTAGTCGTTGATCTCGATGTCGTAGTAATCGAGCGTGAAGGTCGGGCGCGTCACGTTAGGGATGCCAATCGAGTCAGGCGTCCAGACCAGACCGACCGTCAGCGTGTCCGCGGTTTCCGGTCCCG
>JBHIWT010000081.1:0-14235 GCA_041987265.1 Hyphomonadaceae bacterium | reverse complement strand
GTGGGCGCTGCGGAGACGGCCGAGTTGAAGCTCGGGTCTGCGGGCGAATAGGAGCCGCAAGCGCCGCAGATGAACACGCCTGTGGAGAAGGCGAGGAGACCAGTCAGAAACCGGCCAAACGGGCTCGGCGCCCGGCCTTCGTATTCGATGTCTTCTGAGTGCGCCGCCCGTCCATGCGACATTCGTCGACCTCGTTCTCGTTAGGGTTAAGAGAAAGCCCGCTCACACTGGCCCCGAGGCTCTTAACGGGGCGCAAACAGGGCGGGGGATTCGACGAATTCGACCCCGGTTTTTCGCCATTTCTGTGCAAAAAAAGCCCCGGAAGGCCTGAACCTTCCGGGGCTTCCCCATGACCGACCTCGAAGGGCCGGATTTACGCTTCGTTTACCCTTTCTTGAATTCCGGGTAGGCCTCGAGGCCGAGCTCGCCGAGGTCGAGACCTTCGATCTCTTCCTCCTCGGAAACCCTGATACCAACCGTGAACTTCAGGATAGCCCACACGATCGCCGAAGTGACGAAGACGAAGGCGCCGATGGCGACGACGCCAGTGGCCTGCGCAACGATCGGAACGTCCGGGTTGGTCCAAGAAACAATCAGCGTTCCCCAGATGCCGCAGACAAGGTGAGCCGGAATGGCGCCGACGACGTCGTCGATTTTCAGCTTGTCGAGCAGCGGCACGGAGAGGACGACCAGGACGCCGCCAACACCGCCGATAATGACCGACTGCCAGATCTCACCGGCCAGCGGTTCGGCCGTGATCGAAACCAGACCGCCGATTGCGCCGTTGAGGATCATGGTGGAGTCCATTTTGCCCTTGTAGAGCACGGAGGTCATGATCATCGCGGCGACAACGCCGGCAGCCGCGGCTGCGTTGGTGTTGATGAAGATGATCGAGACCGCGTTGATGTCGGCTGCGGTGCCGGCCGCAAGTTGCGAGCCGCCGTTGAAGCCGAACCAGCCGAACCACAGGATGAACGTACCCAGGGCTGCGAGCGGAATGTTCGAGCCCGGCATCGGAACCGTCTTGCCGTCGACATACTTGCCAAGGCGCGGGCCGAGGATGATGGCGCCTGCAAGAGCCGCCCAGCCGCCCGTGGAGTGAACCAGCGTCGAGCCTGCGAAATCGGAGAAATCCATGCCGTCGAGCCAGCCGCCACCCCATTCCCAGGAGCACTGGATCGGGTAGATGACGCCCGTCAGAACGGCGGTGAAGATGATGAACGGCCACACCTTGATGCGTTCCGCGAGGGTGCCGGAGACGACCGACGCGGCGGTCGCAACGAACACCATCTGGAAGTACCAGTCGGACCCGGGGGAGTAGCCCGCATCGCTCATGGCTTCGCGATCGCCCCAGTTCCAGAAGAACGAGAAGCCGAAGACGCCTTCAACAACCCAGTCGGACGGGTAGATGATGTTGTAGCCGCAGATCCAGACCATGATGCCGGCTACGGAGTAGAGCATCACGTTCTTGGTCGCCTGCGTGGCGGCGTTCTTGGCGCGCACGAGACCTGCTTCGAGCATACAGAAGCCGGCGGCCATGAACATGACGACCAGCCCTGAGATCAGGAACAGGTACGAATTGTCGACGTAGGCGGCCACTGCACCGACATCGGCGGCAGTTACCTCCTGGGCCAGCGCCGCAGGCGCCAGCAATCCTGTAGTAGCGACGACCCCCGCAAGTCGCGTTACCCATCCGGGTCCAAACTTCATTCTAATCTCCCGTGCGCTGAGGCGACGCCCCCCAAATGTTTTCGGGGCCGCCCACGCCGAGATCGTTGACGGGGACGGCTTCAAGGCAAGATTGTGCAGCGCGTCGAAGGAGAGTCCGGCGAAATTGAGCAAGCGCGAGGCGGGGGCGGCGACGGGCGCCCAAATATTGACCACGCTAGTCGAACGGCAGAAAATTCAATAGGTTAGCCCCATGACGGTCGATCATAAGCCAGCAGTTTCCCGGGAAGTCCTGATCGCGGGCGCCGGTCCGGCGGGCCTTGCGTTGTCGCTGGCGCTGGCGCGAGCGGGTTTCGACGTGGCGATTTCTGACGGGCGCGCGCTCGAAACGGACGGGGCGCCGGGGACGCGCGGAGGGGAGGCTGGCGCGGTTTCGAAGGTTTATCTCGTCGCGGCCGGGTGTTGGCGGATATTCGAGGCGCTAGGGGTGGCCGACGAACTGACCCCGTTCGCCGAACCGGTTCGTGAGGTTGGCGCTATGGCTGGCTCCGACGCTGCGGTGTTTCACGATTATGACGCGGATGACGGGGGGAGCCTCGGGTTCGTCATCGAGAGCCGTGCTCTTGAATCCGTTCTCGCCGCGGCGGTGACGAAGGAACCGGCCATCGACGTGCGGGCGCCGGACAGGCTGGTGGGGCTGGAGATCGGCGCTGGCGCTGTCCTGGGGTCATTTGAAAGAGGTGAAGATGTCTCAGCGCGACTGGTCGTGGGATGTGACGGCGCCCGATCATTGGTGCGTTCGAGCGCCGGTATTGCATTCGAGGGATGGGATTACGCCTATCGCGCCGTATCGACGATCATGATGAGCGATGTCGCGCATGGGGGAAGGGCGCGACAGGAGTTCCTGCCCGGCGGGCCGATCGCGGCGCTGCCGATGACTGAGGGCCGGGTCAATGTCGTCTGGTCGGTGAAGGCTGCGGTTGCCGCAACACTGACGGCCATGGGCGACGAAGAATTCGAAGCCGAACTGGCGCGGCTGGCGCCCGGTTTCCTGCCGGGGGCCCGGCTTGCCGGCGCACGCGGTTCCTTCCCGCTGGCGAACCGGATCGCGGCGAGCTTTCATGGAGAGCGGGTGGCGCTTGCGGGGGACAGCGCGCACCTTGTTCACCCGCTGGCGGGGCAGGGGTTGAATCTCGGCCTGAAGGATGTCGCCGCTTTGGTGGACGTTGTTTCCGACGCGGCGCGGGTCGGGCTGGATATCGGCTCGGAGGTCGCGTTGGCGCCTTACACGCAGTGGCGACGCGCAGATGTTGTGGCGACGGCGGCGACGATGGAGGGGTTTCACCGCGCCTTCACCGCGCCCGGACCTGTTCGGGGGCTTGCGGGCCTGGCGATGAAAGCTGCGGCGAGCCTTAAGCCCGCGCGCAGACTGTTTGCGAGGGAGGCGGCGGGTGTGTCCGGCGACGCTCCCAGCCTGATGCGACAATCGTAGGTTATTCGCGCGAGCGGCCCGCGGCGTTGAGGCGTTCGAGGTAGTCGGCCATGCGATCGTCGCGCTGTTCGGCGAGTTCGCGCAGCCAGGCCCACGTGTAAAGACCCGTATCGTGACCGTCGTCGAAGCGGATGCGGAGCGCATAGCGACCGACTGGATCGGCGGCCGTTACCTTGACGTTCTTCTTGCCGGGCGGGGGCGGCGGTCGGTCGGCGGCTGAGTGGCCGCGCGTTTCCGCGCTGGGGCTTTCGACCCGCAGGAGTTCGAATGGGATCGTGGCTTTGAAGCCGTCGTCGAAGGTGATGTTCAAGGCGGCGCTGGCGGCGTTGAACTCAAGCCGCTCCGGCCAGGGCGCGTCGGTTTCGTCGGCGGCTGAGGTCACTCAGCCGTGCTCAACTCGCGCGCTTCATCGCGCAGCATGACCGGCACGCCGTCGCGGATAGGGTAGGCGAGACCGGCGCGTCGCGAGACGAGCTCGTTCGCGGACTTGTCGTAGGTCAGCGGACCGCGCGTCACGGGGCAGATCAGCACTTCGAGCAGGCGCGGATCGACGCCATGTTTCGACATTGCGGGATTCTGCGAACGGCGTGCGGAACGTGACGTAGACTGAGTAGCGGAACTACGCGTCATTGCACGTACTCCTTTTGCTGGCCCGTTTGTTGGCCCGCCATTCCGCTCATGGAAAGGAGGGCGACGAGAGCTGCGCATCTGTCCTTCAAAGTGCGCGCCTCCAAAAGCGCTTGCTTTTCCGAATTAGTAAAGGGGCAATCGACCGAAATCGAGTTGATAAGCGTCTGCACCGGCGTGTCGCATATCGCTGTCATGTCTGACGTCAAGCCGTTTCTCGAAAGATAGCCGCGCAGCGCATTGGCGAGTTCAAGTTTATCAACGTTGGTATCGCGCGCGTGTTCCGTCAGGTCAGCCAGGTAGGGTGCGAAGTCGACGCGCGCGGTTCGGTAGAGCGTGTCGGTTGTTGTCTCTGCCACGATACGGAACCGGCATACGCCGGTGAGGACGATGAGGTAGCGGCCGTCGCCGGTTTCCTGGAAGCCTGAAATGCGTCCGGCGCAGCCGACGGCGGCGAGGTCGCGGGTTTCTTCGCGGGAAAATGTCTGCAGCGGCTGGATCATGCCGATCAGACGCGGCTGGCTGAGCGCGGCTTCGACCATTGCGAGATAGCGCGGCTCGAAGATGTTCAACGGAAGCTCTGCGCCGGGCAGGAGTAGGGCGCCCGGAAGCGGGAATAGCGGCAGGGTTTCCGGCAGGTCGGCGTGCGACGTGTTCATGTGGCGTCTGGCTCTCGAACTTTTGGTTCGGGGCGAAATACTACGCGTGATCTTGCGGCCGGCTTTGGCCCCCCAAAGCGAACACGATGGGCCTACTGTGATCCTGATGCGGCGTCAAAGGCGCATAGCAGTAGGGCGATTATCAAAGTCAGGTAGACGATCAACGTGCCGAGCGTTCCCATGAACCGTCCGAGTGAGAAACCGGATGAGGATGCAAGGCCGAATGCGTGAGCGAGGCGCGAAACGAGAAGCGTTGCGCCGCTGGCGTGGACAAGGACGGGCGGGGCTGAAAGCAGACCAAGCGCAAGGATTGCCAGAAGCAGAACCGGAACGTCTTCCACCGCATTCTGCTGGACCCGCTGTGCGCGTGCGAAGTCGGGATTGGAGACGTCCCCCGGCGCCACCTTGAGCGCGCCGCGGCGTCCGCCGACATACAGTTTCAGACCGAGCAGCACGGCGAGCATCAGCGCTATGTAGAAGCCTGCAATCTGCAGCGCCGACATGTCCGCAATGAGGTTCACCGAGCCGTCTCCCTGATCTGTTCTTGTCGGCGCAGACTAGGTGAGATGGGGTGGGTGAGGAAGGCTGTTGGCCGGCCTAGCGGAACACGATGGACGACAGGCGTTTGCGGCCGTCCTTCGCGACGTCTGAATCGGGGCCCGCAGCGTCGAAGACCTTCAGCAATTGTTCCTTAGCGGCGCCGTCCTTCCATTTGAGGTTCTTCTCGAGGATGGCGAAGAGCTGGTCTGCGGCTTCGGCGTGTTTACCCTTGCCGGCAAGGAGGTTGGCCAGTTCGAGACGGGCGTCGAAATTGTCCGGCGCGTTCTGGACGGCGGTCTTGAGGTCGAGAATTTCGTCTGGCTCGGCGACATGGGCGGCGAGATCAAGAGTTGAGAAGATCGCAGCAGCGGCGGGCTTGCCGCGCATGTCTTCCGGGATCTGGTCGGCGATCGCGCGGGCCTGTTCGATATCGCCGAGCTTGAGGAAGGTCTTCGCCAGACCAGTGAGCCCATCAAAATTGTCGGGCTCGATATCGAGCGCGGCCGCATAAAGCTGGATCGCGTTATTCATGTCGTCGGCATCGAAAGCGTCGCTGGCCGCGGCGAGCAGCTCTTTCGCGCTCGGTTCGCCGGTGCTGGCCACGCCGCCCAGCTTTTCGATGAACGCGCGCACCTGGCTTTCCGGAAGCGCGCCCATGAAGGCGTCGACGGGTTTGCCGTCCTTGAAGGCCACGACAGCGGGAATGGATTGCACGCCGAGCTGGCCGGCGATCCCGGGATTCTTGTCGATGTCGATCTTGACGAGGCGGACGGCGCCCCTGGCTTCTTCAACGACCTTTTCAATGGTCGGGCCGAGCTGGCGGCAGGGGCCGCACCATGGGGCCCAGAAGTCGACGATGACAGGATTGGATTTCGACGGCTCGATGACGTCGGCCATGAAGGTCTGGTCGGAGCCGTCGATGACATTGGGGCTTGAGCCGCCTTGCGCTGCGCTGGTGGGGCCGCCTGATCCGATAATGTCCATGACTTGTTCTCCTGACCGTGGCGCCGGCGCTGGGGTCGCTGCCGCCACGGCCCCTAAATGAGGGTTTCGGGACGCCGGGGCAATGGCGCTGCGACATTATTGGTCTGACGCCGGGGCCTGGAGCGCTGTGAAGTCGACGGTCTCCGGTTCGTGGCCGGTGGCGCGCGCGAAGGCGAGGAAATCGTCTCGCGCGATCGATGTGGTCATGTCGTTGCGAAGCGGGTGGAAGTTCAGGGTGTCGAAGGCCATCAGCGCGGCGTCCATGATGAAGCGGATGCGGGCGGGCGAATCGTGCATCAGGGCGAAGCCGGTGACGGATCCGGGTGTGACGGCCAATGCTTCCCAGAGAAGATCGGCGTTGGTGAAGGACAGGCGCTGCGTGCCGATCAGTTTGTGCAGCTGGTTGAGGGGAAGTTCGCTGTCGTGCGAGGCGGATATCAGGACGAGGTTCTGCTTCTTGTCCTTCATGAAGAGGTTCTTGGTGTGACCGCCGGGAATGTCGGTCTTGATTTCGCGACTCTCGGCAACCGTGTGTGTGGGCGGATGGGTGATCGTGGCGCAGGGGAGCGCGAGTTCTTCCAGCCGCGCGAAGAGGGCGCGTTCGGGCTGGCGGGAAAAGTCCTGCGGATCGGGTGCAGGGCCGTGCGTTGTTGGGGGCTGCGGATTATCCGTGGTCACTGGTTCTTGTCACACTAGTTTCTGTCACGCTCTGGGCCTAACAAGATCCGTGTTTGCAGCGTTCGTTGAGCGGGGACAAGAAGCCTATGCGACTTGATATCTACCGGATCCATGAAACCGGACCCGAGATTGTTCCGGGGGTGCAGCGCCGGGCGTGGATGGACGCGTTCGACGACCGGCATCCGTATCGCTGCCTGCCGCTGAACATCGCCAATTCGTCGGGCTGGGAAATCCTGTGCCCGATGGGGCTGACGATCGAGTGGGACGGCGGGTTGATGGAAGAGAACATCAAGCTGACCGGCGATGAGGAATGGCCGCCGGTGAACACGTTCGCGGACAGCCATTTCCGGCGCGGGATCGTAACGTTTCATACCGGGCATCTGTTCCGCACCGATCCGGGCGTGTCGGTGCTGGCGATGGGGCCGCCAAACGAGCCGAAGGACGGCATCTATCCCCTGACCGGGATTGTCGAGACGGACTGGCTGCCGTTCCCGTTCACGATGAACTGGCAGATGACGCGGCCGGGCAGGGTGCGATTCGAGAAAGGCGAGCCCTTCTGTTTTGTCACGCTGGTGCAGGACAAGAAGCTGGAAGAGGTGCAGCCGACGATCAGGCAGCTGTCGTCGAACGCACAGCTGCAGAAGGAGTACGAAGTGTGGCGCGACAGCCGCAATGACTTCAACAAGCGGTTGAATGATCGCGAGGCTGAGGCGATGCGGCAGCGTTGGCAGCGACACTACATGACCGGCAAGAACGCTGCGACCGGTGAGGCGGCGGATGAGCACGTCACCAAGCGGAAGCTGAAAACCCCGAAAGCGCCGCTGCCCGGGCTTGGAGGCTAGAACTGCGATGATCGACCGATCCTATGTGTCGATGATGGCGCGGTACAATCGCTGGCAGAATACTTCCCTGTATGCAGCGGCGGACGGGTTGGATGACGCTGCACGGGGGGCGGACCGGGGCGCATTCTTCGGATCTATCCAGGGCACCCTGAACCATCTGTTGTGGGGCGACAGTATGTGGATGAGCCGTTTCTGGGCGGAGCGGGTGCAGAAACCTACTGTCGGCATCGGTGACTCGTCGCGGTTTGTGGCGGACTGGAGCGGGCTCAGGGACCAGCGGTCGGCGATGGACGCATGCATCGTTGAATGGGCCGGCGAGGTCCGGGACGACTGGCTCGCCGGGGATCTGACCTGGTTTTCCGGCGCCATCGGCCAGGAAGTGACGCGTCCGGCCGGGCTGTGTGTGACGCATTTCTTCAATCACCAGACGCATCATCGCGGCCAGGTCCACGCCATACTGACGGCAGCGGGGGCCAGGCCGGCGGACACCGACCTGTTCCTGATGCCCGAGGAAGCCGGGCGCTGAAGACCATTTCAGGAGAGGGCCGGCCGCCTGCCGCATCGGATCGTACACTGACCCCTTGTCTCGGGGGCGGGTTTGGGCTTAAAGACGCCCTCCCGGCCCACGACAGGCCGGCATACCCACAGGAAGCGGGCGTAGCTCAGGGGTAGAGCACAACCTTGCCAAGGTTGGGGTCGTGAGTTCGAATCTCATCGCCCGCTCCAGAAATACCGAAAGAGTCAGTGACTTGGCAGGCTTGGCCCCCTGGCCGACTCTGTGGGTTCCGTCCACGTAACTTGCGCATAACTTCCGGGAGCGACTCTCTGACTCAGTTGAGTCGCCAAGAGCCCGTCGCTACGACAAGGCTTGGGAGAGGCCATGTCGATTCCGCCTTCGGGTTATGATCCGCGAGCTGTGGGCAACCTGCTACTTGATGAGGCGGGCGAGCCGATCACGCATCTTGCGCTCCAGAAACTGCTCTATTTTGCCCATGGATTATATCTGATCGCCTACAAGCGACCGTTGGTCAGCGGCTACTTCGAGGCTTGGCAACATGGCCCCGTTCATCCTGCAGTATACAAGGCCTTCAAGCGTGCCGGCGGAGAGCCGATTACTTTCCGCGCTTGTCGACGGGACATCCTTACGGGAAACGAGACGCCGCTAGACGAACCTGCCGAACCAGAAGCCCGCAAGATAGTTCGACAGGTTATCCTGCAGATGGGCACATTCTCGCCGCATCGGTTGCGTCAGCTCTCACACGCGCCGCGCGCGCCTTGGGCCAGAATTGTGGAACAGGGTAGCAACGGCATTGCATTCGGCTTGAGAATCTCTGACGATCTGATCGTGGAGCACTTCCGATTCCACAAAATCCAAGTCGTGGATGAAGAAGATGCCGAGGATCCCAAAGAAGACGCGCCCTTCAATTCCAGAGATTGATTTAGCGCGGATCACGACTCTACCAGTCGATCGCCAGCGTACGGAACTTGAACAGATCAGGAAGAGCTATCCACCATTCACCTATCGGTGGGTTCGACTGAGCATTCTAGACATCTTCAATGTGTCGCCGGGCATGTTGCCTGCTGGGCCGCGGACGAGTTGGGAGCAGGTACGTTCCGACATCACGGCGAGATGCAAGTCTGCAGACGAATTGGAATACAACCTCAGGGTCGCATCGGGGCTCTATAAGTTTGCGGAATCCGAATCCATCCGAGGTGTCTACGAGAAGTTTCATCCGTTACCGATCGGGGTCTCACAAACCGTCTCTTTCTGGTCTCCGGCTGTAATCCTGCTAGGCGGTCGCCAGACTGCCGTGTTCGTCGATCCGCGCAGTACCAAGAGGCTGACTGCCGAGGGGCGTCGGTTCGCACTGTCAGCGATGCACCAACGCATTCGGTTGGATGATCCAGATTTCTCCGATCTTGGTTTGGCGATACTGCAGTTCACCAAATTCGAAAAAGAAACCGGCCGAGTCGCGAAGGCCCACCTCGACGCAGGTGTGGAGCTGTTCACGTTGCCTGAATTGCAGGAGATGACTCAGCAAACGTACACTCTATGGGAAGAGGTTTGGGAAGCGCGCAGAGAGGCGGCAGCGGAGGCCGCCGAAACAGAAACGCCTGCGCTGCTTAAGCGGAT
Organism: Hyphomonadaceae bacterium; assembly: GCA_041987265.1. GTDB lineage: Bacteria > Pseudomonadota > Alphaproteobacteria > Caulobacterales > Hyphomonadaceae > IH12. The sequence continues at coordinate 4,611 of JBHIWT010000081.1, read as the reverse complement.
GGGAGGGGAGTGATCCCTATCTAAACGGTGCCGGCTCTATCACCGTCTGAACGCGTCACGACTATCCGTGAGGTCGCCGCCCGTCTCGGAGAGGAGAGATGGGCGCTTATCGATCTAACGCTGTCTCAATTTGGATTGCCGACGAGTGATCGTTGGGACGGATCGGCATTCGACTATGTTCTAGCAATGTGCCGCGACGCAGATGACGTGGCGCTAGTCGGGCTTGCCGAGCATTGCGGATACGCCGCTCAGAAAGCCCCTCTGGGTGTTGACCCGCCGTTCTGGGGTGATGGGTCTTTTCGGGTATTCTTGTCCCATATCAGCGCCCACAAGGTTGAGGTGGGTCATCTTCAGACCGCTCTCTCCATGTATGGAGTCGCGGCTTTCGTCGCTCATAATGATATTGAACCGAGCAAAGAGTGGCAGGTGCAGATCGAGACTGCGCTAGCCACATGTGACTGCTTGATCGCCCTACTTCATAAGGACTTCCATGCATCTAAATGGACCGATCAGGAGATCGGCTTTGCGATGGGTAGGGGCCTACCAATTTTTACCGTTCAACTGGGCGAGGTACCCTACGGCTTCGTCGGGCGATTCCAAGCCTTCGCCGGGGTTGGTAAAAGCGCACTAGATTTGGCTCGCGAAATATTTGAGACGCTCATCAAGCACAAGCAGACTCAACGTGCGATTGGCCCAGTTGTGGTTCGACTCTTCGAGGACAGTTCCAGCTTCCAAGATGCGAAGAAGAATGTCGCGCTTCTTGAGATGCTGGAGTTGTGGGAGCCAGACTTCAGCGAACGAATCACAAAGGCGGCCAAGATGAATAGCCAGATCAAAGAATCTTGGGGCGTGCCAGCTCGAGTGAACCTGTTGGTAGAGAAGTGGGCCGCATAGTCGAGGCAATCAGTAGGGAGCGAAAAGATGCAGGTCGAGCCAGATTTCTATTTCTACGCCATTTCGCCGATTGACTATGGTTGGGAGCAGATGGCGAGCGTGCGTGAGCATGCCAAACGAATCATCGATGACAGCTACGATCTGAAGAGTGCCGGGGAAGAAATCGCTGAGCTTGGAAAGTTCGTCGACAAGGCACTTAAGCATGGCAGCGACCATGGTTGGGAAGGTGACTTCCGGATCGAACCGCACGTTTTTGTCATGCCAGGCGAAGTATCCTGTTCGGTGGGCGTTATGTGGAAGCAGGACAACAACGGCGAGACGTTTGTTGCTTCGAAGGTACGGTTGCCGTGGTTGGACTCGCTGGACTGGCGGAGTTAGGTGCCCGCCACCGACCTATGTAGCGCTAGCGCTACCAGCGTCTCGCGATGTTCTGGCTTGCTGATCTTGGTCGGCTCGGCGGGTGTAAGGATATCGACCCGTGATCCGGGAGTGTGGCCCACAGCCCATCCAGCCAAGCCCAGCACGGCACCGCGCGGCGCGCGGTAACGGTCGGCGATGGCCTCGACCTCGGACGCGCTCAAACGGACGCCCAGCACGGACTGATAGGCCATGATCGCGACCGTGGCGGCGCGGGTCTCGTCGGAGAGGAGCTCCGCCGCGCCTCTAAGGAAGTCTTCGTCCCGCAAGGAGCGTCTCCCGTGTCGCGCGTTGAACATCGCGGACGCGCTCGATGTGCGTGCGGTCCTGCTCGGTGCCGCCCGCCTTCTCCGCCGGTGGGCGGCGGGGCAGGCTGCGGAGGAAGGTGAGGTGGCGGAGCGTCGCCTCGGGATCAACTGCCATTCAGCGCCTCCATCGGCGGAGCCTTGGTCTTCCAGTCGCTGAGCTTTCCGCCGACGACGGCGAGGGCTCGTCCCTGCGCGGCCTCCAGGACGGACAGTGCGTCCTGCGACTCCTTGCGAAGCTTTGCCTCGCCGGGCGCGAACGTCAGCTCTGCGATCTCCCTGACCTTCTCGTGCTGAGCTTGATCCAGCCCAGAGAGGGCGGCGGGGCCGCGCAGAATGGCGGATGCCACGCGCGCGTCGGAGCGGACGAGCGTCATCGCCTGTTTGGAGTCGGACCGGACCAGCCCGCGTATCTCGCTCGCCATCGCGTCGGAGATGACCGGCTGAGTCAGCGTCGTGATCTGAGCGTCCAGCGCCTTGATGTTCGCCTCGACCCGCTCCTTGGCCTTGTCGCTGGCGGCGAGGCCCCGGTTGAGCGCGGCCCAGCCCTTCTCGCTCAATTCGCCCAGAGAAGTGTGCGGGTTCTTGGCGAGGTCGCTGATGGAGCGCCACGTGCCCAGCAGGTTGTCCAGCGCGGCGCGCGCCGTGATCGCGGCCATGCCCTCGCCCTTGATGTGGAAGTCGATGGGTGGCGCGTCCAGCTGCCGCTCCTGCAACTTCCGCTGGAGGATGGGGTCGGGGTACGGCTGGCGCACTCGCGGTCGGTTGGTGAAGTGATCGTCGATGGTGGGCATGGGGCAGTCCTTCAATAGAGGCCAACAGCGTGGCCGGAGGTGACGCGCTGAACCCGGTGCTCGGCGAGCATGTAGGTGCAGGAGTCGAGGGGGTGGTCGGGGCAGTGCGGTGTGTCGGCGACGTCGTCCGGGTCCTTCTCGTCGCGCACCGAGTTGCCGATGGCGTGGATCAGGAACTTGCAGCGGTCGGAGATGTAGAGGTGAGGCCGCGACGGGTTCTGCTCCCTCGCGGCGGCGAGCATGCTGGCCATCAGCGTCCATCGCTCGGCGCGTCGGCCCTTCTTCGGCAAGGTCAAATTGTAGAACCCGCCGGTGGCGCGCATGATGTTGAGAACGTCGTCGCCCTGAATGCCGCGATAGTTGTCCACGACGCCCGAGGGGCGGTGCACGCCGCTGGACGCGCACATGGCAGCGACGCGCTCGGCCAGACGGTCGGGCGGCCACTCGCCAGACTTGTTGAGGTTGTCGTCCTGCCAGATGACGTCGCTGATCTCGTCGATCACCAGAACGGAGTCTGGCGGCAGCTTGCGCCCGTCGGGGAAGGTGAGGGCGCGCTTGGCCCGGATGCCTAGATGGGCGACGGACGGCGCGGAGAGGCCGAAGTCGATGCCCACGCGCGCGACGAACTGGTCGGGGTTGACCGTGGACTCCCAGCGAATGACGTGCACGCCGGGGTCGAACATTGGCCACATGAGACCGGAGCCTTGCTCCCACGAGCCGAACAGCCATTGCTGCAGGCGCACCGGATCACCGTGGCAGGCCTCGCGCAGACGGCGGATGTAGGCCTGCTGGTCGATGAAGGGATTGTCGGCGGGGCCGGACTGAATGGTGATCCACGTCTCGGTCTCGTCCGAGTCGGCCAGCGGAAGCTCGTAGGGGGCATGGCTCTGCCGGTCGCGCACGTGGCGGTCGTAAATTCGGCCATGCAGCGGCCCGCCGGGGTTGCCGCAGTAGACCACGCGCGTCGGCACATGCTCCGGGCCGCGAAGGTTGGACCGCAGGAGGCGCAGCAGACGCTCGGCGGGGTACTGGGTGACCTCGTCGATGATGATGAGCGTGTAGGACTTGCCCTGCAGCCGGTCGTAGCCGCGCTGGTCCTCGATGGCGGCCAGCTCGATGGTGGCGCCATTGAACCGGGCGATGTGCTCGGCGCGGTTGAAGGCGTGGCTGCCGGCCGACACAGCGCCCAGCAACGTCATCAGCTCGTCCTCGAACTGGCTCAGCGCGCGGAAGGTGCGGCGCACGATCAGCACGCTCGCGTCCTCGCCGTGCTCTTGCACATGGCGGATGGCGAGGAGGACGGCGGCGGTCGTCTTGCCTCCGCCGCGCGCGCCGAGGAGGGCGAGGTTGGCCGTCTCCGGCGTCTCAAGGACCGTCTGCTGGAACGCGCTAAGCTTCACCGGCCAGCCTCCGGCGATAGGCGTCCATGTCCTGCGCGGACGGCAGCTGAATGGTCTGCGTGCGGTTGTCGTTGATGACGGTGAGGTGCGACGGGGTCTTCGTACCTTCGTATCCGCGCCGGGCCTTGAGCAGAAAGATGGCGGCGGTGACCGCGCCTTTGCTCTCGCCCATGGCGGTGCGGTAGAGGCGATCCACCAGCGCGTCCTCCATCTGGGAGTAGCCGCGCTCAAGCGCCTCGGCGACCTCTGGCTGGCGCTTCTTGATTTCGCGGAAGGTGCTGGTCGCGACGCGCAGCTGCTTTGCGATGGTCGTCTCCGAGCATCCGGTGGCGGCCATCTCCTCCACGATGGCCACGCCGCGAGCACCGACGCGGCGAGTTTGGCCTCCCTCGTTGCGTATGACGGCCACTTCGGTCATGCGGCGCGCCCCGAGGAAGGAGAAGGGCGCGCCGCCGACAGCTGGGCTACGACCCGACAATCGTGGCCCGCGTCTATCCCGGACCGGTCGACCGGGAATCCCAAAGTTTCGCGCAAAGTTATTCCGCGCATCGCATGCCTCGTTGGCCTCGGTGTTACGGCGGGAATGGTCGGCCGACTCCAACCGGGAGCCGGTTGGCGCCTTTTTGCCGGGAGGAATCCGCCGGATCGTCACCAACCTACCGCGAGGCCAGAGCAATTACTGCGACTGCGATCCAAACATCGCGATTGCCGGTGACAATAGGCGAAGCCGCCGTCCCTCGGGTCGGCGGCTTCTCGTGGCGATGCGGCTACCGCGATGGTGACCACAGCCAGCCGGACGCC
>JBHIWT010000080.1:0-14310 GCA_041987265.1 Hyphomonadaceae bacterium | reverse complement strand
CCAGCATCTCGCGCGCCTGATCCTTCAGCGCGTCGGTCTTCGCCGTCACCACGTGCGAACCGTCGAACAGGTCCTCGTATTCCAGCAGGTCCGTCTCGTAGGCGAGAATCTGCTGCAGGCGCAGCGACCATTGCTGGTCCCACGGACGCGGCAGGCCCAGCGCCTCGTTCCACGCCGGCAATTGCAGCGCCCGGCACCGCGCCCGCTTCGACAGCGTCACCGCCAGCGCTTCAATGAGAATCCGATAGACGTTGTTCTCAGGCTGCTGCTCGGTCAGCCCAAGCGAGTTTACCTGCACGCCATAGCGGAAGCGCAGCGCCTTGGGATCGGTCACGCCATAGCGCTCCTTGCCGATCTCTTCCCACAGGTCGACGAACGCGCGCATCTTGCACATCTCGGTGACGAACCGCACGCCCGCGTTCACGAAGAACGAGATCCGCCCGAACACGATCGGGAAGTCCTCGTCCGGAACCTGCTTGCCTTCCTTCACCGCATCAAGCACCGCGCACGCCGTCGCCAGCGCAAACGCCAGCTCCTGCTCCGGCGTCGCGCCCGCTTCCTGCAGATGGTAGGAACACACGTTCAGCGGGTTCCACTTCGGCGTCTCGGTATAGCACCACGACACCATGTCCGAGATCAGCCGCATCGACGGCTTGGGCGGAAACACATACGTCCCGCGCGACAGATATTCCTTGATGATGTCGTTCTGCGTTGTCCCCTGCAGCGCCTTGCGGTCTGCGCCCTGCTCGTCGGCCAGCGCGACATACAATGACAACAGCCACGCCGCCGGGGCGTTGATCGTCATCGACGTGTTCATCTCCGCAACCGGGATCTGATCGAACAGCGCCCGCATGTCGCCCAGATGCCCGATCGGCACGCCCACCTTGCCGACCTCGCCCTTGGCGAGAACATGATCGCTGTCATACGCCGTCTGGGTGGGCAGATCGAAAGCGATCGACAGCCCGGTCTGCCCCTTGGCCAGGTTCTTCCGGTACAGCTTGTTGGATTCAGCCGCCGTCGAATGTCCCGCATAGGTACGGAAAATCCACGGCCGGTCAGCCTCGTGCTGGAACGGTTTTCCTGAAGCGGTGTCCGCCATGTTTCAAGTCCTGCTGCAGCTGCGAAGCGACAACAGACTGCAAACCGCGAGCCGGAGCAAGCCTCAGCGTCAATTCGCCCCTAGCAGGCCTGTAATCCCTCAACCGAACCTGTCTGCTCGCACCGCTTCCAGTCGCGGTCATCCTGCACGAACGCATCCTTCGCCCAGCCGAAGTCCCGCGCCATCGCCGCCAGCTTGCGCGCATCATCCCGGCTCCGGCTCTCCGGCGCCAGCACAATGACGTAATGGTCGGAAATCGCGGTCCGATAGACCCGCAGGTCCAGCGAACGCCCGCTGCGCCGGATCCCCTCGCTGATCGCCGCGAAGCGCTCCGCAGCATACGATTCCTCCCCGCCAACCTGGTAGGACGCCAGCACCGCATACCAGTTCGCGCTGGTCGGCTCCGTCGCGCTTCGTGTCTGCACGGTCTTGCTGGATATCCCTTCCAGCGAACGCACCTTCAGGTTGCCGACCACACCCACCGTCTGCTCGTACTCGCCGACCGGCGGCGCCAGCGGCGCCTGCTGTTGCACCGGCGCGCTCGGCGAGGGTTCGTTCTCCTCGAACGGCGCATCGCCTAACGCCCAGCCGTCAGCGCCCAACGGCGCCTGCGCCTGTTCGGTCATTGCAACCTCTTCCAGCTTGCACGCGGTGTATTGCGTCTCGGCGTCCGCAACGAACACCTGGTAATCCGGCTCGTTGTAATCATCGCCCAGGATCACCGCCGTCTTGGTCGCGATCGCCATCGCCGTATCGTTGCAGTCGCGAACCGCCGCCGACAGGTTCTCGCTGAACAGCGAAATCAGGGCGTAGCGCGCCTGCTCCACCGCCACCTCCGCCTGTCGCCGCTCGGACACATAGCTCTGCCAGCCAAGAAGACCAGTAATGCACAGACCGCTAAGGGCGATCAGCGCCTGCAGGAACCTGTTCATGCGACATCCTCCTCAACCAGGCCGGGCGAACCGGCCACGCCATGGCGCAACACCCGGCGAAAGAATGCTGCGATATTTCCTTCCGCGTCGATATCCAGCCGCGCGCGGGCGACCGGCGCAGTGTCATCGCCGAAGAAGATCATCTGCCCCGCCCGCGAATCCTGCGGGATCTCGAAGCCACGCTTTGCAAACGCCGAACGCACTTGCCCCCACTCATCCGCCTGGCTGTACTTGCGTCCCCACCGGCCCTCGCCGTTCGGCGGATCAATCATCACCGTCCGCTTCACCAGATCCGAGTTGAGGATCCGTTCGACCTCCCACAACGTCCCGGCGCGCGATGACGGCAGCAAAACGATCAATGCCGCATGGTCGCTCAACAATTCCACGGCGCGCTGCCATGTGTCGTCCGTAACCTTCACCCGACCGGCGCCGATATGTTCCAGCGGCTCGCCCAACGCCACCAGCGGCCCGACCTTGCGCGTCGCGCGCTCGATCTGCCGCTCCAGTTCGTATCGCGAGGAGACATATGAGAACGAGGAGGACGCCGCACCCGCGACCATCGGCGACAGCACGTTCTGCTCGATCTCGTTCGTCGTCGCGAACGGCCGTAGGTACAATGTGAACGGCCGCTCCGGCGCCTCACCCGCCAGCAGTCGCCGGAACAACTCGCCAGCTTCCAGGTCGCGCCCATGCTGCTCGGAAAAGTCGGCAAGGCTCGAGGCCAGCGCAATCCAGCACGCCCCCACCACAATCGCGCCAACCAGAACGCCCATCAGCGACAACGGGCTGGCGTCCTGAAATGCAAAAACGCCCCACGCCGCAACGCCAACCGAGGCGGCCGCGCCAAGAATGCCGGCCAGAAGATAGACGACCGCCATCGATCGCGCGGTACCGCGTGATTTCGGCCAGCCTGCGATCGCCTTCCGAAAACCTGCCATCACCGTCCCCAAGGGAGAGCGAGCATACGTTCGCCCGTCCCCATGTCCAGCGGGCCGCCGCAGCTTCGGAGAGTTCGACGCTCAGACGAAAAAACGCCGGGCGGATCAACTCCGCCCGGCGCAATTCAGTACAATCGCTGTTGCGGCGTTACTGGTTCCCGCCAGCGCGACGGTTCCGCATGTTGCGCAGGAAGTCCTGCGCCGCCTGGAACTCCTCGCGGCTGGCGCCGCCGCTTCCGTCCTGATCAAGCAGCGCGAAATTCTGCTTCAGCAACGCCAGGTTCGAAGCGTTACGGAATTCCGCCTGCTGGAGCTCCTCGTCACGGTTGTCGTCGAGAGCGCCAAACAGGATGCCCGCCTGCAACGCAGACTGGTATTCGTCTTTCGGCGAATCCTTGGTCTCCTCATCCCAAGAATAGCGGATGAACGTCACCATCATCTCTTCCCAGCTCTGCTCGCCGTAGGTCACGGTCTGCGTCGCATCGGGGTTCCAGGCGTTGTCCGCCGAGTTGTCGTAGACATAGTCCGCGATCAGCCGCGATCCGGCCGGCACTTTCAGCATGCCGTCAAAATGATACTCGCGCTGCCAGCCGAAATCATAACGCGGCTGGTTGAGCAGGACCTCTTCGCGACCATCCGGATACTGGATCCGCAGCTTCGACGAGATCGCACGATAGTGGGCGTGCGGCTGTGTCCCGAAGATCGTCATGTCATACGGGATGTCGATGTACGCCGTCTCGTGGTGGCGCGCCTCGCCCGCCGGGATCTCGAGAGAGAAATCCGCGACTTGCGCCTGACGCAACACCTTCTCGGGCGCTTCGTCGTGGAAGTAGATGCCGACCTGCGTCTCGTCAGTCTGCGCTTTGCCGGTCGTCGTATAGTGCATCTGGAACGTGTAGGACCCGCCCGGCGGAATATAGATGCCGGTGTTTTCAGGCGTCAGGTTCTCTTCACCGCCCGGCCCATAGCCGCCGATCGCAGTGTTCCAGCTGAACCCTTTCCCGTCTTCACGAACTTCCGGGAACCAGCCGCCCAACGCGTGGTGCAAGGTCTCCGGCGCACTTGGTTTCCACGCCACGGTCTTCACCCACTTGCCTTCATCGACATGCGGGTTCGGGATCGACCAGTCGATGTAATCAACCGTGCCCGAAGCCGGCACATCCGTCGCCGGGATCGTCAGCACAAGATCAGGCTCGCCATAGGGCCATTCCGGCGGCGTGAAGTCTTCCACCGCCAGCAGGTCTTCGCCCTCGCCGCGTGGGCTGCCCGCTTCGATCCAGTTGACCACTGTCAGGATCTGATCGCTGGTCAGACGCATGTCGCCTTCCCAGTGACCATACTCGGGGTCGGCGTGATAAGGCGGCATGCGTTGCGTGCGCAGCGCTTCGCGGATCATCGGCGAGAAGCCCTTCACCACCTCGTAGTTCGACATCGCAAACGGCGCCATGCCGCCTTCGACGTGGCACTGCATGCACTTCTCGGCGAGGATCGGCGCAACATCTTCCGAATAAGAGATCTGCGCGAACTCATCTGCGCGCGCGCGATCCGGGAACGCGATCTTCGCGCCCTTCACTCCGGCCTCGGCCACCGCAACCGGCTCGCCCGCGATCAGTGCGTCTACCGCCGCTGCAACGCTCGCCTCTGCGCCGCCCTTGGCGAAGCTCGCATCAATCGGCCCGTGATAGGCGATCGTCCAGTCGCCCGGCTTGATCACGAACGCCTCGGTCGCCGTCGTCACGCCCAGCGACCGGCCAACCAGCTGCAGCCCGTCATCCAGCACCGGGACGCCCAGATCCTTCGTCGCGGCCTCGATCGCAGCGCGATCATCATCCGCGCTCGACGCCAACAGCATCACCTGAACGCCCTGCTCGGCGTACTTCGCTTTCAGCTCCGCCAGCGCAGCCGCGGCCCGATCGGATTCCGCATCGCCAACCTTGTAGGCCGCCAGCACCACAGCGGGCGCAGACTTGTAATAGCCAAGCTCGTGTCCAAACCCGGTCTGATCGGTCAGCATGAAGTTATCGACCCGGCTGCCCACCAGATCAGTCATCATCTCTGACGACCCGTCAGAACAGGCGACCAGCGCCGCCGCAGATACGCCGAGCAACAACGCGCTCATTCCGACACGAACCGCCATTTGAATCTCCCAGGATCGTTGGCCAATTTGTCGCGGATACTGATTGGTTTCCCCGCGCGTCACAATAGGCGCCGCTACGTCAAATCACGCAAATGCGAGAACCAGCGATAGGTCGGATCAACCGGCCGGTTTCGCGCCAATGGCCTGCCGGTAAAGCGCCTGCATCTTACGCGTCACCGGACCCGGTTCGCCTGACCCGATCGCTGCGCCGTCCAACTCGACGACCGGCGTCACCAGCGCCGTTGCCGATGTTGCAAACGCCTCCGCTGCGCCTTTGGCCTCCTCAAGCGAGAAACTACGCTCGATGATCCGCCCGCCGGTCTGCGTCACCAGATCGAATATCGCGTGCCGCGTCACGCCAGCGAGGATATCGCTCGACAAGGCCCGCGTGACGACATCGCCATCCATCGTAACGATCCACGCATTCGCCGAAGCGCCTTCGGTTACGTATCCCTCGTAATCCACCAGCCAGGCGTCGTCCTTGCCTGCGCGCTTGGCCTGCGTCTTCGCCAGCGCCGGCGCCAGCAGCCCGACCGACTTGATATCCCGCCGCGCCCAGCGCAGGTCCGGCACGGCGATCACCCGTGCGCCACGCGCGTGCATCTTGGTGTGCAACAGCTTCTTGTGCTCAGCGAACGCAAACACTGTCAGACGCACATCTTCCGCATCTGGCGCGGCGAAATCGCGCCCGCCATAGGCGCCGCGTGTCACCTGCAGATAGATCAGACCTTCGTCGATCCCGTTGCGTTCAACGATCTCGCGATGCATCGCCTCCAGCTCGCCGCGATCAGGCGCCGCGCCAAACTCCAGCTCGCCAAGCGAGCGCGCCAGCCGGTCCAGGTGACGCTCGATATCGATCAGCCGTCCGCCATAAACCGCCGTCACCTCGTAAACGCCGTCGGAAAAAAGGAATCCCCGGTCGAAAGGCGACACGCGCGCCTCATCGGCGCTTACAAACGCACCGTTCAACCAGGCAAATCTCGCTACGCCCGTCGATTTTTCGGCCATGCCTGTGTCCTCCCGGACGAGAATCTGGCCCTCTTATTGCACCGCAACAATCATCGCTTGCAATCCGGGCGGTCATTGAACAATGTGACGGCCGCACGACGAGGCTGCCGCCATATTGGCGTGCAGATACACGATAAATGTGGCCCGAAAACGGGTGCATTCCGGGAGAAGAAAGTTGGCTGACGGTACCGCGACACGCGAAAAGAAAGACCTCTACGCGGTTGGCGAGATACCGCCCGAATTCCACGTCCCCAAGACCATGCACGCATGGGCGATCCGCCGCGAGCGTCAGGGCCGCCCGAAACAGGCGATGCAGCTGGAAGTCGTTCCCACGCCGGAAATCGCCTCCGACGAAGTGCTGGTCCTCGTGATGGCGGCTGGCGTCAATTATAACGGCATCTGGGCCGGCCTCGGCGAACCCGTTTCGATGTTCGATGTCCACAAGCAGGATTACCACGTCGCCGGCTCTGATGCGTCCGGCATCGTCTGGGCCGTCGGCTCGCGCGTGAAGCGCTGGAAGCCCGGCGATGAAGTGGTCATCCACTGCAACCAGGACGACGGCGACGACGAGGAATGCAATGGCGGCGATCCGATGTTCTCGCCCAGCCAGCGCATCTGGGGTTACGAAACGCCGGACGGCTCCTTCGCCCAGTTCTGCCGCGTCCAGTCGCGCCAGCTCATGGACCGTCCGAAACACCTCACCTGGGAAGAGTCGGCCTGCTACACGCTGACCCTCGCCACGGCCTACCGCATGCTCTTCGGCCACCGACCGCACATCCTGCGTCCGGGCCAGAACGTGCTGGTCTGGGGCGCATCAGGCGGCCTCGGCTCCTTCGCGACCCAGCTCTGCGCCGTTGCCGGCGCCAACGCGATCGGCGTCGTCTCCGAAGACGACAAGTTCGAATTCGTCGAACAGATGGGCGCCAAGGGCGTCATCAACCGCAAGAACTTCAATTGCTGGGGCCAGCTTCCGAAAGTGAACTCGCCCGAATTCAACGACTACATGAAGGAAGCCCGCAAGTTCGGTAAGGCGATCTGGGAAATCACCGGCAAGAAAGACGTCGATATCGTCTTCGAACACCCCGGCGAAGCCACCATGCCGATCTCGGTCTTCGTCGTGAAACGCGGCGGCATGGTCGTCATCTGCGCCGGCACCACCGGCTTCAATCTCACCATGGACGCCCGCTTCCTTTGGATGCGCCAGAAGCGCGTTCAAGGCTCCCACTTCGCCAACCTGCTGCAGGCCTCGCAGGCCAACCAGCTGATGATCGAGCGCCGCCTCGATCCGTGCATGTCCGAAGTGCTGCCCTGGGCGGACATCCCCGAGGCCCACGAAAAGATGCTCGACAACAAGCACCTGCCCGGCAACATGGCCGTCCTCGTCCAGTCACCCAAGCCGGGCCTCCACACCGTCGAAGACGTCCTCGAAGTCGGCCCGGTTCAGGGCTGACCGCCAGACATTTTCCGAAGGCGTCCGCAATCACGGCGGCGGTAGGAAAGCGCGCGCCAGCGCGCTAGACTTCCGCCATGCCGCGCATCGCCTTCACTGAGAACCTGAAGAAGCACATCGACTGCCCGCCATCGACCGTGGCCGCCGCAACCATTCGCGAAGCGCTCGATGAAGTCTTCGCGGAGAACCCCGACTTGCGGACCTACATCCTCGACGATCAGGGGCGCCTGCGCAAACACGTCACCATCTTCCACAACGGCGCCATGATCGACGACCGCATCCGGATGGACATCCCCATCGCGGACAATGACGAGATCTATGTCTTTCAGGCGCTTTCCGGCGGCTGAACCTTCAGGGATTCGCCCTGCGCCCTTCCCCGCGCTAAGCTGTAGAGCAACGCCCGGACAAGGATGAGGGACATGTCCAATCGTTTCCACGTCGGCTCGCGCAAGGGCCTCTTCACCTTCACACGCAATGGCGACGGCTACACCCATGCTGAGCCGGCCTTCCTCGGCGAACCGGTCTCCTCCGTCCTTCGCGATCCGCGCGACGGCGCCGTCTACGCAGCGCTGGCGCTTGGCCATTTCGGCCCCAAGCTTCACCGCTCTGATGATGACGGCGCCACCTGGACCGAGATCACGGCCCCCGCCTTCCCCAAGTCGGACGAAGGCGCCGACGAGGCGCCGTCCGTCGACATGATCTGGACCATCGTTCCCGGCGGCGCAGACCAGCCCGGCCGCCTCTGGACCGGAACCATTCCCGGCGGCCTGTTCCGGAGCGACGACCGCGGACAGACATGGTCGCTGGCGACCTCTCTTTGGGATCGCGAGGAACGTGCGGAATGGTTCGGCGGCGGCTTCGACAAACCCGGCATCCACTCGATCCTCGTCGACCCGCGCGACAGCTCGAAACTCACGCTCGGCATTTCCTGCGGCGGCGTCTGGAAGTCAGACGATGACGGCGCAACCTGGCGCCTCGCAGGAAAAGGACTGCGCGCCGCCTTCATGCCGCCCGACCAGGCCTTCCACCAGAACACACAGGATCCCCATCGCCTGTCCGCCTGTGCCGCCGACCCCGACAGGATCTGGTGCCAGCACCACAACGGCGTCTTCGTCAGCCGCGACGGCGGTGAGACCTTCGAGGAACTCTCCGAAGTTTTCGGCTTCGGCGTCGCCGCCCATCCCGCCGATCCATCATCCGCGTGGTTCGCTCCCGGCGTGAAGGACGAATGCCGCGTGCCGCAGGATGCGCGCTTCGTCGTTCACCGCACCAGCGATGACGGAAAATCGTTCGCCGCCAAATCCGCGGGCCTCCCCACCGGCCCGGCCTACGACCTCATCTACCGCCACGCCCTCGTCGCGGACGAGACGGGCGAAAACCTCGCCATGGGATCGACAACCGGCAATCTGTGGACCAGCGCGGACGGCGGCGAAAGCTGGCGGCTGGAAAGCGCAAACCTTCCGCCGATCGCCCACATCAGCTGGACCTGAGCGAGGATCGCATGGCCCCAACACTATGGAAAAAGGGTCGCGGCAAGCTCGGCGTCTTCGCCCCGCTTCTCGGCGACTGGCGCGCAACGGCGGACACCGAAATGGGTCCGCTCGTCTGCACCCGCAGCTTCACCCCGGCGCTTGGCGGCAAGTTCATCCAGCTCGATGCGACGTGGACGTTCAAAATGAAGAAAGGCGCCAAACCACGCCCGCCCTACGAAGAGCGCTGCCTGTTCGGCCCCCACAAGGAGCACGGCCTCGGCTTCTGGTCATTCACCTCCGACGGCAAGCATTCCGAAGGCCACATCTTCGACGCCGCCGACATTCATCCCGAAGCGCTTTGCTTCGCCGCGCAGATGGACGCCGGCTTCGCACGCCAGGCCTATTGGCCGGGAGCAGACGGCGCCATGCACTGGTGCGTAGAAAGCCGCACGAAGAAGGGTTGGAACCGGTTCGTCGAACACACCTACGTGCGAACCTGATCGCCGCGACAATTGAACCATTCGTGCGCCAGTTGATTTGGCGCCGGTAAAGACCGATCAATTCCCTGAACTGTCCAGCCCCGGAGGACGACTATGCGTTATCTGATCATTCCCGCCGCCTGCGCCCTCGCGCTCGCAGCCTGCTCGAAGCCAACCGAACTGGCCTCCGATGAAAACGGCGCCGCCGAGCCCGCTGCTCCTGTTGAGGCGGCCCCGGCGAGCGACGGCATGGCCGAGATGGATCATTCCGGTCACGACATGGGCGCGATGGACGACGACATGGCCGCCATGGACGCCGCTGATGATGCATCGATGGCCGAAACCCCGAACGAGCATACCTTCCACACTTATCCGGATCGCACCGAAACCGTGCACCTGCCGGTCGCCGACGGCGAGACCTGGAGCGCGGTCATCGACGACGACACGCTGGTCGCCATGGGCGCCGCCAGCGACCAGACCATGCCGGACGGCACGGTGCACCACGTTGTCGAATTCACGACGAAAGCCTCGGGCAACGCCACCGCAACCTTCGAGCGCAAGGCTGCAGACGCCGCCGAAGCAAGCGAGACCCGCACCGTCTACTTCATGATCCACTAGACCGCGCCCCGCCGACGGCGCATTCCGGCGATGTCGCCGCGTCACGATTGACGCGGCGACCATCCGGCTGTCACCTGCCTCACTGGAACCGAAACGGGGCGAGGCCATGAAACGTATCCTGATCGCCGGCGGCGCACTCGTTCTCGTGCTCGCCCTCGTCATCGCGGTCATGCTCTGGCGCACGTCTTCATTCGCGCCGCCAGCCGCAGCAGGCGATGCGATCGCGCTGCCCGAACCGCCAGCCTTCAACACTCAGGCCGCCGCCAACCATCTCGGCGAAGCCATTCGAATCCAGACGATCACCTACGCCAGCGGCGATCCCGAACCCGGCGAAGAACAACCCTGGCTCGACCTCCACGCATGGATGCAGGCCACCTACCCCGACATCCTCGCGGCGGCGTCCACCGAACTGGTCGCCGATTATTCGCTCCTCATCACCTGGCCGGGCGCCGACAGCGCGCTCGCGCCGCTCATACTCATGGCCCACCAGGACGTGGTGCCCGTCAATCCCGGCACCGAAGCTGACTGGACCAACGGTCCTTTCGGCGGCGTGGTCGCCGACGGCTATATCTGGGGCCGGGGCGCGATGGACGACAAGGGATCGATGATCGCCATACTGGAGGCCGCCAATACGCTCGCCGCCTCCGGCTGGGCGCCGACCCGCACGATCATGTTCGCCTTCGGCCACGACGAGGAAGTCTCCGGCGCCGGCGCGCAGGCCATGTTCAACCTCCTCGCCTCCCGCAACGTCGATCCGTACATGGTGCTTGATGAGGGCTACGCGATCCTCGCCAACTACCCGCTGACCGGCAAGCCGACAGCCCTGATTGGCGTCGCCGAAAAGGGCTATCTTTCGCTGGAGATCACGGCGACAACCGAAGGCGGGCACTCCTCACGTCCGCCGCGCGAAAGCGGCGCTGTCCGCATCGCCCGCGCCATCGTCGCGCTGGAAGAAAACCAGATGCCCGCAGACCTGTCGGCGGCGCCGTTCGAAGACATGATCCGCGCTGTCTCCGCCGACCTGCCATGGGCCACGCGCCTTGCCTTCGCCAACCGCTGGCTGCTCGAAGGCGTGATCCTCGGCCAGCTCGAAAGCGATGAAACCGCCAGCGCGATCGTCCGCACGACAACGGCGCCGACCATGATGAACGGCTCGATCAAGGACAATGTCCTGCCTCAGCGCGCCTCGGCCGTCGTCAACTTCCGCGTCCATCCCAACGACAAGATCGATGATGTCATCGCCCATGTTGAAGACGTCACCTCCGACATCGACGGCCTCACCATCCAGCCCTATGGCGGCGGTCTGGCCTCTTCCGCATCTCCGGTTTCATCTTCAACCAGCCCGGCCTACCGCGTGCTCGAAGCGGTCGCCCGCGAATCCGGCGGCGGCGACGTGCCGGTTGCGCCGGCCCTTATGATCGCTGCAACCGATTCCCGCTACGCCTCCGCGATTTCCGACAGCGCGATCTATCGCTTCGCCCCCGCCATCTTCGACGACACCGACCTCAACGGTTTCCACGGCACCAACGAACGCCTGTCCGTTGCAAATCTCGAACGGATGATCCGCGGCTACGCCCAGATCATGATGGCCGCCAGCGAGAACTGATCCGACCGGCGCAAAGAAAAACCCCCGCGCGTCAGCACGGGGGCAGTTTCGTCTGCAAGAGGTTTCCGTGTTTCTCCGGAAACGCCGATCGCCGGTCCCGGCGACCCTCGGCCGCTATTCGCCAGCCGAAGCCTCAGTCGACGCCTTCACGTCCGCCGTCCAGTTCGCGAACTCCATCTTCGACAGCGTCTCGCTATTGTCGGCGTCATATTTGGTGAAGTCCGCCTCGGTGACTTTCGCATCGACCTTCTGGACTTCTTCCAGCGTCAGCGCGCCGTCCGCGTCAGCGTCGATGGAAACGAACACGTCATCTTTCGGCGCCGCCTCTTCGGCCTCCTGCGCGAAAACGGGAGCCGCCAGCAGGAACGCGGAAGCAGCAAGAGCAATGGTGGTTTTCATGTGAGCATCCTCAATTGGGCCAAACCTGTTTGGGGGCCGGCATCGCAGCCCCGCAGCAGATACGCAGACCCCACCACGGCGTTTCCCGGCCAGCAGCTGAAAGAAGCGTCACGACTCTTTGGCAATAATCCGCTGTAGTTAGGCAGGTTTTTGAATCGGTTGGGGAATCCCGGCCGAACTGATCTGGAGCAAACCCGACCTGTGGATATCTTTTAATCTCCCTACCGCGATTTCTCCCGCACGGCGCGAAGGCGCGCCCCGCCCACTCGCCGATTCACGGCTTGCGTTCCCGTTGTGATAAGGAGCGCGCAATTCTTGCAACGCGACGCGATCATGGCCGACACCGCTCAGACACAGACCACCGGCATCACCGAAGACGGCTGGCTCACCGACAGCTGGTATTTCGCCTGCGCCTCGTCCGAGCTGAAACCCGGACAGCAATTCCGCCGCATCATTCTCGGCCAGCCCGTGCTCCTCGCCCGCACGAAGTCCGGCGAGGCCTTCGCCCTGCGCGACATCTGCCCCCACCGCCTCGTTCCGCTTTCCGCCGGCCAGCAGGTCGACACCTTCGGCAAGCCCACAATCCAGTGCCCCTATCACGGCTGGCGCTTCGGCACGGACGGCCAGTGCCGCCATATGCCATCCCTCGTCGACGACGAAGACTTCGACTTCCAGAAGATCCGCGTGCGCGCATATCCCGTCCACGAAGCAAACGGCGTCATCTACGTCTACGTCTCCCACAATCCGCGCAACGAAGAACCGCCCGCTGCCCCCGCGCCCGACTTCGACCTCGGCGACATGAAACCCAAATTCATCGTCACCGACATCTTCAACGCCCACATGGACGACGCCGTCGTCGGCTTGATGGACCCGGCCCACGTTCCTTTCGTTCATAACCAGTGGTGGTGGCGCCCGCCGTCCACCGGCCTGCGCCTCAAGGAAAAGAATTTCGAACCGCGCGAACGCGGCTGGGCCATCGCGCGGCACACGCCGGCGTCCAATTCTCTGGCCTACAAATATCTCTTCGGCGGCAAGGTCACGACCGAGATCTGCTTCCAGCTCCCGGGCTTCAGGTGGGAGATCGTCGAGTCCGACAAGACCCGCGTCCTCACCCTCACCTGCCTCACACCCGAAGAACCAAAGAAGACCCGCATTACCCAGGTCACCTACTGGACCAACGCGCCCCTGCTCGACGTCGCCAAACCCATCCTCATCCCCGCCGCCCAGAAATTCCTCCGCCAGGACGGCGACATGGTCGACCTGCAGAATTCCGGCATGGCCTACCAGAAAAACATGATGTGGATCGACGACATCGACGTGCAGGCCAAATGGTATCTCACCCTCAAGAAGGAATGGGCCGCCGCCCGCACCGCCAAACGCGCATTCGCGAATCCCATCCAGCCCCGCACCCTGCGCTGGCGCAGCTGACATCGATTTAATCTCCCCACCAATTGACCGATTCACGCCACGATGCGACAAACGTCGCATCAACGCAGCGAGTGTCGCATGTCACCACGCCCCACAGGCCGCCCCACCGAATTCGAACTCAAACTCCTGCGCCAGCTCTGGCGCGCCGAACGCTTCAGCGCCCGCGAAATCCATGACGCCAGCGTCGCCGAAACCGACTGGTCCTATTCCGCCACCCGCAAGACGCTCGACCGCATGGAGGAAAAAGGGCTCGTCGAAGTGAAACCCGTCCATGGCGTGAAAACCTACGCCGCCGCCCGGCCGAAGCTCGAAACCCTCGCCGGCCTCATCACCGACTTCGCCCGTAACGTCCTCGACAGCGACGCGCCGGTCCCCGCCGCAACCTTCGTCGGCTCGCGCCTGATCGATGAGGACGAGATCGCCGACCTCGAAGCCATGCTCGAACAATACGCCGCCGAGGACGAACAGAAATGATCAACCCGCCCGACCTCGCCGCGGCCCTGATGGCGCTCGCAGCGCTCCCCTTCATCTGGAGCGGGATCATCGCCGTGCTGCGTGCCCGGACAAACGCGACCCCAAATGATCGCGAAGAAAAAACCATCCTCGCCATCATGCTCGCGCCTATCGCGATCGGCGCGCTCTTGATGATCGCCGCGAACTTGGGGCGGAGACTGACTGCGTCGACCGCGGGAACGGGAGCGTCGACCTCGGCCACAATAGGCCCCACCGTGGCCCTCAGGCGGA
>JBHIWT010000079.1:0-14481 GCA_041987265.1 Hyphomonadaceae bacterium | reverse complement strand
CTGGATCCGGGCGCACCGTTTCTGGAGCTGTCTCAGCTGGCGGCGTGGGGCATGTATGAAGACGCCGCGCCGGGCGGCGGGATCATAACCGGCGTCGGGCGCGTTTCCGGCCGCGAGGTGATGATCGTTTGCAACGACTCCACGGTGAAGGGCGGGGCGTACTTTCCGATCACAGTGAAGAAGCACTTGCGGGCGCAGGAAATTGCGCGCGAGAACCGGTTGCCCTGCATCTATCTGGTGGATTCCGGCGGGGCGAACCTGCCGCACCAGTCGGAAGTGTTTCCTGACCGGGAGCATTTCGGGCGGATCTTTTTCAATCAGGCCCAGATGAGCGCGGCCGGGATCGCACAGATCGCCTGCGTGATGGGATCGTGCACGGCTGGCGGGGCGTATGTGCCGGCGATGTCCGATGAAACCGTGATCGTACGCGGCGCGGGCGAGGAGAGCCAGGGGACGATCTTCCTTGGCGGTCCGCCTCTGGTGAAGGCGGCGACGGGCGAGGAGATCAGCGCGACTGATCTGGGCGGCGCGGATGTGCACGGACGCAGGTCTGGCGTGGTGGACC
Source organism: Hyphomonadaceae bacterium (assembly GCA_041987265.1). Classification (GTDB taxonomy): domain Bacteria; phylum Pseudomonadota; class Alphaproteobacteria; order Caulobacterales; family Hyphomonadaceae; genus IH12. Next base: position 13,916 of record JBHIWT010000079.1, on the reverse strand, counting down.
ATGTAGCGGCGAACGACGAGCATGCGTTGCAGATCGTCCGGTCGATCGTGGCCAATCTGAACACGGTGAAACAGGTGGCGCTGGATGTAGCTGCTCCGGTTCCGCCCAAGCATGATCCAGCCGAGCTCTATGACATCGTGCCGGATGACGTGCGTGCGCCCTATGATGTCCGCGAGGTGATCAAGCGGATTGTCGACGGCTCGAAGTTCGACGAGTTCAAGCCGTTGTACGGCGAGACGCTGGTGACGGGATTTGCGCGGATTTGGGGGTATCCGGTTGCGGTTCTTGCGAACAACGGCGTGTTGTTCTCCGAGAGCGCGCTGAAAGGCGCGCATTTCATCGAGCTGGCGTGCAAGCGCAAGATTCCGCTGGTGTTCCTGCAGAACATTTCCGGCTTCATGGTGGGCGGGAAGTATGAAGCGGGCGGTATCGCCAAGGACGGCGCCAAGCTGGTCACGGCGGTTGCGTCGGCGCGCGTGCCGAAGTTCACCGTGCTGATTGGCGGTTCGTTCGGCGCCGGGAATTACGGCATGTGTGGACGGGCCTATTCGCCGCGTTTCCTGTTTACCTGGCCGAACGCGCGAATTTCGGTGATGGGCGGCGAGCAGGCGGCGAGCGTGCTGGCGACGGTTCACCGCGATGCAGACAAGTGGTCCAAGGAAGAGGCCGAGGCGTTCAAGCAGCCGGTGAGAGATCTCTACGAGAAAGAGGGATCGCCTTACTATGCGACGGCGCGGCTATGGGATGACGGCATCATTGACCCCGCGCAGACACGGGATGTTCTGGGGTTGTCGATCTCGGCTTCGCTGAATGCGCCTGTGCCGGAGACCAATTTCGGCGTGTTCAGGATGTAACTGATGGAATCGCCGCATCCGAACCTGAGAGCGTGGCGCGACGACGATATCGAGCCGCTCGTTGAGATCCACCACCATCCAGAAGTGTGTTCCTGGTTGGGCGGCAAGCGCCCGCGCGAGGGCGTGGAAGAGTTGATGGCGAGCATGCGTGAAAAGCTCGAACGTCAGGGATGGGGTGTGTGGGTCGTTCGCGATGACGCGGATCGTCTGGTCGGCGCGGCGGGCATTGATCCGATCGGAGCCGAAATGCCGGTTGCCGGCATCGAGGCGCTGTGGCGGTTGCATCCGGTTGTTTGGGGCAAGGGCCTTGTGACCCGCACGATGGGCGCGGTGCTGGATGATGCATTCCGTGCGCAAGGCATCGAAGAAGTATGGACGTACACGGCGGAAACGAACCGGCGTTCACAGGCCGTGATGAAACGATTGGGCTTTGAGCGCGCAGCGGACCGGGACTTCAATCATCCCCGGCTCGATGCAGCTCATCCTTTGAGCCGGCATGTCGTGTTCCATATGAGTGCAGAGACTGGAGTGGCAGCGTGATCCGATCGCTTCTCATCGCGAACCGGGGCGAGATCGCGCGCCGGATCATCCGAACCTGTAAGCGCATGGGCGTGCGCACCATCGCCGTCTATTCCGACGCCGATGCAGGGATGCCTTTTGTGAAGGAAGCCGATGACGCTGTTCACATTGGCGCTGCGCCTGCAGCAGAGAGTTATCTCAAGGGCGATGTGATCCTTGCGGCGGCGAAGGAGACGGGCGCTGAGGCGATCCATCCTGGATATGGCTTCCTGTCCGAGAACGCCGAGTTTGCAGAGGCGGTGATCAAGGCGGGGCTGGTGTGGGTCGGGCCGAAGCCGGAGAGCATCCGGGCGATGGGGCTGAAGGATGCGGCCAAGTCGTTGATGGAGAAGGCCGGCGTGCCGGTGACGCCGGGCTATCTTGGCGATGACCAGGGCGAGACGCGCCTTGCGAAGGAAGCCAAGGCGATCGGATTTCCGGTGTTGATCAAGGCCGTTGCTGGTGGCGGCGGCAAGGGGATGCGCAAGGTCGATAAAGCGAAAGACTTCGATGAGGCGCTGGCCTCATGCCGGCGTGAAGCGAAGGCGAGCTTTGGCGATGATCGCGTGCTGATCGAGAAGTATGTTGAACGCCCCCGCCACATCGAGGTGCAGGTGTTCGGCGACCAGCGCGGCAGTGTCGTGCATCTGTTCGAGCGGGATTGTTCGCTGCAGCGGCGGCACCAGAAGGTGATCGAGGAAGCGCCGGCGCCGGGGATGGATGCTGAAACGCGCGCAGCGGTTTGCGAGGCGGCCGTGAGAGCTGCGCAGGCGGTGGATTATGAGGGGGCGGGAACGATCGAGTTCATTGCGGACGCTTCTGAAGGACTGAGAGCGGACCGCATCTGGTTCATGGAGATGAACACGCGCCTTCAGGTCGAGCATCCGGTAACTGAGATGATCACGGGGCAGGATCTGGTTGAGTGGCAATTGCGCGTGGCGAGCGGGCAGAAACTTCCGCTGGCGCAAGACCAGATCACGATGAGCGGGCATGCAATGGAGGCGCGCCTCTATGCGGAAGACCCGACGAGGAACTTCATGCCGAGCACGGGCGCACTGGCGGTGTTCGACCTTCCCGATGAAGAAGAAGGCGTTCGTATCGACTCGGCGGTGGGGCGGGGCGATGTCGTGTCGCCGTTCTATGATCCGATGATCGCCAAGCTGATTGCGTGGGGGCCGCACCGTAACGCCGCGCGCGAACGCTTGCTGGAGATCTGTGAGTCTGTTGAGGTCTGGCCGGTGAAGGCGAACGCCGGGTTCCTGGCGCGGTGCCTGAAATCTGAAGGTTTCGCCGCAGGCGATGTCGATACCGGCCTGATCGAGCGGGAAGGCGAAGCGCTGACCGCGCAGCCAGTCGCCGGCGAAGACGTGTGCGCGGCGGCGGCGCGGGCCTTTGTGAGGCTGTCGAGCCGGACGCAGCAATGGAGTGTCGGGCGCGACAGCGGGCTCGGTTTTCGTTTGAATGCTTCTGCACAGACACTGGTGAGAATGAAGGTGGCGGGCGAGTCCGTTGTTGGGGATGCTGCCAGCGCTGTCGCGATGATCGAAGGCTTCTCGCCGGTTGGGCATGAGGGTGTTCTGGTCGGTGCAGACGGAGAGATGTACGCCTTTGAACTGGATGTTGGCGAAACGCCTGACGGGGAGGCGGCGGTCGGCGACGGGGCCGTTCGTTCGCCGATGCCGGGGCGTGTGACGTCGGTTCAGGTGAAAAACGGGGCTAGCGTTGCCGAAGGCGCAGTATTGCTGGTGCTGGAGGCGATGAAGATGGAACATGCGCTGAAGGCGCCCATCGCCGGCGTGGTCAGCGGATTGAGTGTGAAGCCCGGCGATCAGGTCGAAGAGGCGGTTGTGTTGGCGAGGATTGTCGGAGAGGGCGAGGACTGATGGCGGGGTTGTATTTCGAGGAATTCGAAGTTGGTTCGTCCATGCCGCACGCTTTGACGCGCACGGTGACGGAGACGGACAATCTGCTGTTCACGACAATGACCCACAATCCGCAACCGCTTCACCTGGACGCAGAATATGCCGGTGCAACCGAGTTCGGGCGGATCGTCGTCAATGGGCTGTTCACGTTCGCGCTGATGGTCGGGGTGAGCGTGGGCGATACAACGCTTGGCACGCTGGTCGCTAACCTCGGCTATGATGAGGTAAAGATGCCGAAGCCCGTGTTCATCGGCGACACGCTGAGGTTTGAAACCATTGTGGCGGAGAAGCGCGAGAGCAAGTCGCGCCCCAACGCGGGTCTGGTCGTGTTCGAGCATCGCGCAATCAATCAGCGAGACGAGATTGTGTGCACCTGCAAGCGGACAGCATTGATGCAGAAGCGGGCCGAGGCATGATTCCGCGCTCATATCTTTTTGCGCCGGCGGATTCGCCTGCGAAGATGGAGAAGGCGTATGGGTCGGGGGCTGACGCCATTATTCTGGATATCGAGGATTCAGTCTCGGAGGCCAACAAGGCCGGCGCACGCGAGGCGGTCGCCGAATTCCTGCAGGCGAAGGCTGGTAGCGATGGGCCGCAACTCTGGGTGCGGATCAATCCGCTGTCTGGCCCGCATGCGCTGCTGGACCTGGATGGCGTGGTTGCGAGCCGGCCATTCGGGATCGTCTTGCCCAAGCCGGATTCTGTCGCTGACATGCAGGAATTGAGCGAGCAGCTGGATCGGCGGGAGGCCGACGCCGGCATTGAGAACGGCGCTATCGCGATCCTGCCGATCGCGACCGAGACGCCGATGTCGGTGTTTCAGTTGCACACGTATGCTGACGCAGGCCCGCGCCTCATGGGGCTCACATGGGGAGCTGAGGACCTGTCTTCGGCTATCGGCGCCATCTCTGCGCGTGACGAGGCCGGCGAGTTGACAGCCCCTTACCAGCTGACGCGGGCGCTCTGTCTGGCGGGAGCGGCGGCGGCTGGCACCGCAGCTGTAGAGACGGTCTATCCGGCGTTCCGGGATCTGGATGGGTTGAAGGCTTATGTTGCACGCGGTCGGCGCGATGGGTTTGTCGGCATGATGGCCATTCATCCGGCTCAGGTTGCGGTGATCAACGAGGGTTTCACGCCGTCGGAAGCGGAAGTTGAGTTCGCGCGTCGGGTCGTTCAACTGTTCGAGGCGAACCCTGATGCGGCGACGCTCGGCCTCGACGGGAAGATGCTGGACCGCCCGCACCTCGTGCAGGCCAAACGGTTGCTCGAACGCGTGAATTGACCGCGTCGTGTTGAGGGTGCTCAGCGCGGCGTGGTGTTCCACCAATGAAGCGACGTCTGGGCTTCTGCTCTTTCAAGGTCTGCGCGCTCGTTGATGTTCAGCGCGCAGGCCCGATCCTCAAGCGGCAGTATGGCTGCGCCGAGTTCAATCGCGAACCTCCAGACAGATGGGTGCCCAACGGCGAGTTGATTGCGGACCGCCGGGGCGAGGGCGGTCGACCAGACCGTGCACAATGGACAATAGCCGCCTTCCTCTTCCGCCATCGCGAGCGGAGCCTTCGCCATGATGGCGGCGGATTGCAGTCGCGCGTGAGTGTCGGGCGGCAACAAGGGCATGTCGCAGGGCGATACCGCCAGCCAGCCGATGGAATTGGCCTCTGCCCATTCCAGTCCGGCGAGGATGCCGCGAAGTGGACCTGGGGGCGCTGCTGGCGGGTCTGAGACGTAGTGGACATCATTGCCGAGCGAGCCGGGCGGCCCGGCGGCGGCTATCACCGAGCAGTTCTGCATCAGCCGCTTAACAGCGATCTGGCCAAGACTTGCGCCGGCAATAACGGCGTTGGCTTTTGGCGACCCAAAGCGGCTGGACGCGCCGCCCGTCAGCACGAGGCCTGCCATGTTGGGGCGGTCTTGCATGGTTGAGGTGTAGCGGCGGTCAGAACGAAGCACAAAAAGAAACCCCCGGGCCGATGGCTCGGGGGCTCCTTGTTGTCGGCGCTAGAGCGCTAAGCCGGGAGGGCGATGCGCTCTTCCGGGCCAGTCGCCTAGAAGCGCTTGGTCACGCGGGCGAACAGCGTGCGGCCCCGATAGTCGTACTGGGTGCCGGCGAGCGCGATGTTGCCGATACGTTGACCGCCGTCCGCAGAGATAACCGGCGGCTGGGCGTTGAACACGTTGGCGATACCGCCGGTCAGGGTGAAGTCATCCTGGATCCAGCGAACCGACAGGTTGTGCGACAGCCACGGATCGGTGCTGTTGATGATCATACCGGCCCGACCGAAGTAGGAGATATCTTCATCGAAGCCGATCGGCCCGTTGTCGGTCTCGCCAATGTAGTTGACGAACCAGGCATAGGTCAGGTCGCCTTTGGTCAGCTGGAAGTCCAGCGAACCGACCCACTCCGGGTCACCGATCGAACCGTTGAAGTCGTTGGTCTCGAAGCCCGACTCTTCGCCCGTGTCGAACAGCAGGTTGATGTCTTCGAGCGTCTTCGTGGCCGACAGGTCAACACTCAGGTCACCGAAATCGAACTCGTGTTCGTAGCGAACCTCGATGTCGATACCGCGCGTGCTTTGCTCGTTCACGTTGATGAAGCTGTCGCGGACTTCCGTGATGGCGTAGGCCGCCGTGGGGTCATTGGCCGCATTACGATCGAACAGGTTACAGAACGCGTTCGGGAAATTCGGCAGACCATAGCAGCCGCCGAGGATGGTTCCCGAACCCAGGTTTGCGACCTGGTCGTTGATCGTGATGTCGAAGTAGTCGATCGCGACCGAGAGGTTCAGAGCCGTCGGGGTGAAGATCACGCCGATGGTTTCCGCCTCTGAGGTTTCAGCGTCGAGGACACCAGCGCCGCCACCGGTTACGATCGTCGCGCTCGAGGATGCGCCGGCGTAGTTCGATGGGATACCCGCAGCCGAGCAGTTGGCCTGGATATTCTGGTTCGAGCTGTTGCCCCAGTCGATGCAGGGATCGATCGAGGTCTGCGGCAGGAACGAGGTCTGGTTGCCGAGGAACAGTTCGTACAGCGCAGGGGCGCGATACGAAGTACCTTTGGTAGCGCGGACGCGAACCGCCGGAACGATCTGCCAGTTCAGGCCAGCTTTCCAGACGCTGTCGTCGCCGTACGAGTCGTAGTCGAAGCCACGAGCCGAGCCGTCGAAGGTCAGTTCTTCGAAGCCGGGGACGCCGCTGAGGATCGGCACCGAGATCTCAGCGAAGTATTCCGTAGCGGCGTCATCACCCTGGGTGACGAGCGCTGAGGACGTGCCCCAGAGCAGGCCAGCCTGCGATTCCGGGCTCGGCTGATCATCGATTTCGAACGAGCGGTATTGCGCGCCGATTGCGAGACCAACAGGGCCGGCCGGCAGATCGAACAGGTCGCCAGTGACGATCGCATCGAACACGGTCTGTTCGTAGGACGTCGTACCGACCGTGTTGACCGTGAGCAGGTCGTAGGTCGACTGCGGGATGTTTCCAGCGAGGAAGTCAGGGTCGAACGCGTCGTAGTTCGGGCCGTGATACAGGCCGTCGGCGTTCGGATACAGCCAGTCGCCAGCGGTCTCGACGTTGATTTCGTTGCCGGAGTATTCGCCCTCGGACTTCGAGTAGGACGCGTTCACTTCCCACGTCCAGTCGGACAGGAAGCCTTCGGATCCGAAGCCGCCGGTCAGGCCGCTAGACAGGTAGTAGTAGTCGACGCTGACGTCATCATTCGACGGCCAGATGACCACGGGGCGAGCAAGCGCCGTCGGGAACGGCGTCGGGTTGCCACCGTAGTCGCCCTGGACATCATAGCCGGCGGGCGGCGCGATGATCGGGAAGAACTGGCGGAACCTGCGAAGCTCGGTTTCGCGATGGTTGTACAGGAACTCGGTGGTCCAATCGATGTTGCCGAAGTTCGTCAGCGTCATGTCATTCTTGGCGTACACGCTGGTCCGCTGCGTCGCCGAAAGCAGGTCCGCCTGCTGGTATTGCTCGGCGTTCAAAACGTCTTCGAAGTAAGCTTGACCTCCACCTACGTAAGACTGGTTCGTGCGCGGACGGTAGCCTGGGATCGGACCGATCGTGATGCCGTCGGGCGACGGAATGTAGCGCGTCGTGCCGACGATAACGGTGTTGTGGTAGACGTTGCCATCAGTACAGCCGCCGAGAGAAGTGCCGGCGAGGATTGAGCGGTCTTCGCGGTCGATACGTTGGCCGGTCGCTGCGTCGTAGACATAGTCCTGGTTGCAGCTCGCCCAGCTACGGTCGCCGTTCTTGAGCGCTTTGCGATCTTCGAACTCGAACGCAGCGAGGAAGTTGCCGTTCGACCAGTCATGGCCGAAGGCGCCGTTGACCTGGAACGTGTCGCCGCCGCCCATGGTCGTGGCGTTGTATTGAGCGGTAAGTTCCGGGCGGTCGACGGACGCGCGCGTGATGATGTTGGCGACACCGGCGACAGCGTCGGAACCGTAGATCGACGAGGCGCCGTCTTTCAGGACTTCAACGCGGTCGATGATCGAGTCAGGCATGACGTTGAGGTCGAAGGAACCGACCTGACCGCGCGTACCGGCCGGGCCAGGACGCTTGCCGTTGACGAGAACCAGCGAGCGCTGGGCGCCGAGGCCGCGCAGCGAGATCGAGTTGATGCCGACACCGCCTTCAACGACGAAGCCGCCGAACGAGTTGTTCAGCTGAACCGAACCTGCGGCCACCGATGAGCCCTGCAGCAGCTCAGCAGTGTCGACGAGACCTTCGAGGATCGCACCTTCGCCGGTGATCACCGTGATCGGCGAGGATGAAGAGTATGTGTCGCGAGCGATCCGCGAACCGGTAACAACCACTCGCTCTCCGCTATTGCTTGCGCCTTCGGTCGGCGTTGCGATCTGATCCGGAGCATCGGTTTCCTGCGCAGCGGCCTGACCGGTGGCGAACAGAACCGCCGACATACAAGCGCCGCCGAGCAACGAAAATCGGCTAAACTTGGAGTGTTTGTGCATGGAGATGTGAATCCTCTGAACCCAAAATGTTTCGACGCCGCCCAATGTGGAGATGCGATCTGCGGAGGCTGCCGTTGCTGGCTGCGCCCGCGGATCGCCACAATTGCGACACCTAAATGTCATCGGCCATCACATCGGCGTGCGCGTCAACGCTTCGGGACAGCCTGGCGGTCCAAACGGTCAATAAAGTAGCAAGTGTTGCAAAATTAGTTCACTAACCCAGCGGAAGGGAACATTGTTTGCCAATTATCGGACTATTCAGATAATATCTTACGCAATTGCTCGGCTTTTAATATTTCTGAATAATCAGGTACCGCTTAGAATAGGCGCTCAGGGGCAAAAAATTCCAAAAACTAATTATATCGTTATTGTTGGGTTTTTGGCTGCGAGCTAGTCTGGTTGAGGCGGCGACAGAAATTTTATATAAAAATCAAATCCATAAGCGAGTTTCGTGGAAAATTGTCGCATTGCTCAAGATATGCGCGGGGGTGGCGGTCGGTGTTTTCAGCTGCGTATATGGGCTTGCAGAAGTCGTATCGTCCCCGGCAATTTCCAATTTGCTCGGGCTATAGATATACCTAACAATTTAGTTGAGAACAACCAGAATGCTCAAACAGATGTCATTGCGTGCTGTGCTTGCTGCCGGATTGATGGGCGGCGTGGCCGTCGGCGCGTCCTATGCCGAGGAACTCAAGGCCGAAGACTTCGCGAAGGCGCCCGCCGTAGCGCGAGTCACGATGTCGGCCGAAGGGGATTTCCTCGCAGGGATCGTCGCAAACCCCAACGATCCAGAGGCGCCGGCGCTTGCGTCATGGGACCTGTCCTCGATCGATCCTTCAAAACCCTTGTTGCCCAGCCACATCACGCCGTCCGATGGTCGCATGACCTTTCAAGTCGGGAATGCGTTGAAAGCCGGCAAGGTGATCGCGGTTGCGAACCAGCCTGGTACCTTCAATCTCAACGGCTGCGGCGAAGGCCGGACGACCGGCGCGACAAAGACCTGGGCGTACAAGACGTTCCTGACCGATTCCGACGTCGCCGACCTGGACGATCTCAACGCCCGCGGAAATGTGGTCGGTGTCAGTGATCTGACTTTGCGGTGCCTTGAACTCGGCGCTCCGCCATCTTTTATCGATCTGCCGCTTGATCCGGAGAACATCATCGTCGCCCGTGTTGAGACGGACGATTTTCAGACGCGCTTTTCGAAAGTGAACCTGCGCACCGGGCGTTCGACGGCGCTGTACCGGGACAATTCGGTTGAATCGATCGACTTTATCGATCCTCGCGACGGCAAGGTCCGCACAAAGCAGAGCACCAACGCGCTCGGCGGCGGCAAGTACACGTTTGATGTCCTCATACTCGATGAGGCGTCCGGCCGGTTCGAAGTCGAGGAGCCTCTACGCACGAACACGGAGACACGGAATACCGTATCCGTGATCGGGTTTGACGAGGCGACCGGCAAGTACTTCGTGGCGACCGACAAGTTCTCGGACAAGGTTGCGATCTATCTTTACGACGCCCGTACCGACAAGTTCGACGACGAAGTGTTGTTCGCCCACCCGGATTTCGATGCGGCCGGCGTTATCCTTGGACGTCATGAGTCGGACTTCGGCGAGATCCTGGGCTTCTCCTACAATGGCGCTGAATTGACCGACTACTGGATCGATCCCGGAATGCGTTCGATCCAGCAGGGTCTGGAGCAGGCGTTCGAGGGACAGATGGTCAATCTGCGCGAGTGGACTGGCGATCGTTCGAAGATCCTCTTTTCTACAGAGAGCCCGCAGCATCCGCCGAGCTATTTCCTGTTGCTCGACCAGTCGAAAGTGGTCGGCATCGGGAACGAACGGCCCTGGATCAACCCGGAAGACATGGGGGAGCGGGAGCTGGTCTATTACACGGCGCGCGATGGCATGAAGATTCCCGCGTTCCTGACCCTGCCGCCCGGGTTCAAGAAGGGTGACCCGGCGCCGCCGGCGATCGTTCATCCGCACGGCGGGCCGTGGGCGCGCGACTCCCTTGGCTGGGACCAATCCGGCTGGACCCAATTCCTTGCGACGCGCGGCTACGCGGTGTTGCAGCCGCAGTATCGCGGAAGCCAGGGTTGGGGCCATTCCTTGTGGGTCGCTGGCGACAAGGAGTGGGGCCAGAAGATGCAGGACGACAAGGATGACGGCGCGCAGTGGATGATCGACCAGGGTTATGCCGCTGAAGGCCGCATCGCCATCTTCGGATATTCATATGGCGGCTTCGCAGCGTTCGCGGCCGCGGTTCGTCCGGATGGTCCGTTCAAGTGCGCGATCGCCGGCGCCGGCGTCGCAAACCTGACCCGCATCGGTAACAACTGGAGTGAAAACCGCCTGCAGCGCGCCTATCAGGGCGTTACCGTGACCGGCATGGACCCCTCGCGGAACATGGACAAGTTCCACATGCCGATCCTCATTTATCATGGTGAGCACGACGTGCGGGTTCCGCTCTTCCACGCCACGGATTTCTACAACGATGTGAAATCGACCGGTAAGGCGGAATTGCTGGTGCTCAAGGATATGGGCCACCAGCTGGACAAGTGGACACCCGACAACCACCGGGATTCGCTCGGCGCGATCGAGAGCTTCCTCAAGAACGACTGCAAGCTCTAGGTCTCGACAAACTGTAATGAAAAAAGGCCGCCAGCACCTGATTGGGCGCTGGCGGCCTTTTTATTTGATCGCACGGCAATTCAGGTTCCGGACGTAGAGTCGCGGGCTGGCTGGCGAAATCGCCATTGAGCGGTCTGTGCGAAGATTGTTTGGAGCCATCAGCCAGATGGTACCGCCTCTCAGGCTCGAACTGAGGACCTCTGGTTCCACAAACCAGCGCTCTAACCAACTGAGCTAAGGCGGCAGTCTGCTGCGGGCGGACCCTGCAGGCGAAGGCGGGTTATTACGCTGATGTCGCCGTGGGGGCAAGCGGCGGGCGGGGATAAACAGCATTCAATCCAACAGCGTCGACGCGGGCGCACTCTCCAGTTGTCGCTTGCAATCCCGCGAGCGCTATATGGAGACACGATATGGCGATCGGCATATCCAAGCCGGCGATTCTTTCCACCTCGCTGCGGTTTCTGACGGCCGGCGGGCTCACGCTTGCGGTGGCCGTCTGGCAGGAAATCGCAAAGCTCGACACGGACTGGAGCCTGGTTGCGACGCTTGTCGCCGGGATCCTGGTTGGGATCGGCGGCGGCGCCTACGGGCGCGTGGTGGCCAAAGGCCCCATCACTTCAATCATTTCCAATAACTAGGAGAGACGGATGATTAGACATCTGCTCGTGGCCGCCGCGATGGCGGCTGCGCCACTAGGGGCGTGCGCAAGCCTGAATGATGCGGCCGGCGCCGTATCCGGGCGCGAAGTTGCGACGCCCGACTTCAGCGTTCTGCAGGGAGCGGACCTCGATGTTCTCGCCTTTGCCGGCGCGGGCGCATGGCGCGCGGTTCAGGCGGAGGCGCTGAGGCTTGTGGAGCTTGAGCAAACGCCGTCCCACATGAAGGCCGAGATCGCGCGCGCCGACCGGATCGGCACGCCGTTGATCATCGAGCTTACGCTGTTGGCGGAGGCCTATGGCGCGCTGAAATCGATTGGCCGGGCTGGCGATGCTGAGCGTGCCGTTCTGGGTGCGGAGATCGAGAGCCTCCTGCCCCGAGCGAACGCAGCGACACGCGATTTCGTCGAGACCGTAACCGGCGCTGGCGTGCAAACCCAGGGAGGCGTTGAATGAGTATCGATGCAGAGAGCTACCGTCGCGTGCGCGGGCAGGTGACGTTTCTCATGAGTGTCGTGGAGTTGCTCGCGAATTCAATCGATCCTGAGTCGTCTGCCGCACGTGCAGCTCGGCGCGTTGTTGAGCTGACCAGGCTCGCCATCGCTGTGACCGAGCAATCGGCTGATACCTACGCCTCGATCGCAAATCAGATCGACGATCTGCTCAGCAAGGTTGAAATGATCAAGGCAGAGGGGCGAGCGCCGAGTAACCTTGAGTGGGAGTCGCTGAGGTCGGAGATGGAAACCACCAGCGCGCGGATCGCGATTGCAGCCGCTGATGCGTCGGACGCTGGCGACGGCGCCTAGTTCCTGTCGCCGCGAAGCAGGTCGCCTAGCGCGCGGCCGGCCTCGCGGCGCAACAGGTCCTCTGGTGAGGCTGGGGCTTCTGGCTGGGCCGGTTGTTCTGTGGCTGGTTCTTCCTCGGTTGGCTGCGCGTTGGACGTTGGAGCGGGGTCTGGCGATGTACTGTTCGCGGGGGCAGGTGCCGGTGCAGTCTGGCCTGACTGCCGGACACCGAGTAGCCGCGAGAAGTCGTCTCCCAGCGACTCACGAAGCTCTCTTTGAATCTCGTCCTGAACCCGCGTTCTGGCGTCAGCCGTGGCGCGCTGCACGAGCCAGTCGAAGTCCAGTGAGGCGCGGACGCCATTCCAGTCGCCTTCGAACAGAACCGGCAGGCCGTAGCCGTTCACGCCAGAAGTGGCGTTTGCGAATTGCGGAAAGAGCGTGAAGCTGAGCGCCTGATTGCCGATATCCAGCGAGCCGCCGCCGGAGACCGCGACTTCGCCTGACTGGAGCTTGAGGTTGGCGATCGCTGCGACCCCGTCCTGCATAGAGAAGTTGGCATTGAGATTTCGGAAGGCAGTGCGCGCATTTTGTCCGAATGCGGCGACCGGCACCGAGCGGGAGGAAAGGGCGGTCTTGGCGGATTCCGCAAGTGCGGTGAGATCGATCCCATTGAGCGTTCCCTGATCAAATGCGATGCCGCCCTGACCCTGTAACGAGGACATGAAGGACGACAGGTTTGCGCCCGTGCCGGTGACATCGATGGTGAGATCTCCGGTGCCTTCCATCAGCCCGAAATTGGCGGCCGCCTGCAGAAGGGGTTTGACGGCGAGACCGTCGATGTTCGCTTTCATCGCAACGACGGGAACAGCTTTGGAGCCGTCGGCGACCAGTTCCAATCCGCCAACGCCGCCGAACAGAGTCGTCTGATCGACGTTGGCGCTGAGAAGGCCGTCTGTGAGGTTTACGCGCACCTTGGACGGACCGAAATCAAACCGCCTGTATTTCAGGCTGTCGGCATTGAGCGTGATATTGGCGTCGGCCAGGTTCAGCGGCGTCAGGTCGATTGGCGCTGATCCCCAGCCTTGGCTGGTCGCAGTTTCAGACTTTGGCGCGCCCGATGCCGAGGCGTAGGGGGTGATGTCGATCGGTCCGGTGTTCAGTGCGCCGCTCAGTTGCGGTTTTCCGGCGAACGCGAGCGCCGCTTGGCCAGTGCCACGGATCTGGTCGAATTGGACGACGGCGTTCCGAAGAAGGACGTCAGTCGCGCTGCCAGACGTATCGCCCGCCAGCGAGAACGATTTGTAGACGTCGCCAGCGGGCAGTTTGGCGCCTGCCGCCGACGCCAGGCTGCGAAGGTCCGGCGCGCTCATTTCCAGCCGCCCGTCGAACGTGATTTCGTCCGTCAGTCGCGCGGCGCCGCTATACGCCAGATCGAGCAGGTTGCTCTCATGATTCAGCACGACTTTTTCGAATCGGATGTCCTCAAGCGCGCCGGATATCGTGGCTGAGGCGGTGGCCTTGCC
>JBHIWT010000078.1:0-14504 GCA_041987265.1 Hyphomonadaceae bacterium | reverse complement strand
TCCCAGTGATTGTCGGTCACGAGGTTGATCCCCTCAGGCAGGTTGGAATTAACCCATTCCGAAGCCTGTACGGCAGGATGAGGTTGAATATAACTCGTTGAAAATGCGTCTGCACTGGGGACAGTTCCTGGAAGAAGAATTTATCACACGGAGAAAATTGCCCAGATGCCGCGCTCCTCGGACGAACGGCAATAGAACGACAGACGACCGTCGCGTGCCCGCATCATGCAGAGACCCGGCGGCAGGTCGGCGCGTTCGAGTGCGGCGGCGAGCTGGGCCTGCTCTTCCTCGGTGAGGCGGGAGGAGAGCGGTTTGTTCGGCGACAGTGCGTATTGCATCATGATCGGCGCGATCTCGGCCTGCATCTCGGCAAGGCTTCCGGCCATCGGCACTTCGAGCCAGAGCTCAGTGGCGTCTTCGAGCGCCTTGTCGAGCTTGTCGCCGCTCCATTCCAGTTCGGGCGGCAGCATGTGGACCGTGCCGGTGAGGTAGATGGTCGAGTCGGCGTCGCGGATCACCCACATCGGGGTTTCGGCTGCGGCGGCGGCGGACAGCGCGGCGGCGCAGGCGGTCGCGGCGAGGAGGCGTTTGCTCGTATCTTTTGCATTCTTCATGGCGTTCATGACATGCACCCTTTTCTTTGTGTAAAGGGAACTTGTCACGAATGAGCGCGAATGACAAGGGTGCTGGACAATATGCACTTTACGAAAGGGTGCCCAGTGGTAGATTCAGCAGAGCGTGACAGGTCGGAGGAGATCGAGGGTCTCCGAAACGAACTCTTAGAAATGAGGGCTTGGGCGATAGAAACGATGGGCAACCTGCGTAGCGCGAGTTCTGCTCTGCGCGCGATTGCCGATCGCGCTGAAGCTCAGCTGAATGAGATGGAATGAGGGCTACAGGAAGCGAAGTTTCGGCTCGTCGGTGACTTCCAGCGGACGCTCCCAAATTTCTCTCGCTTCCAACATCGCCTTGTCGCACCACTCTTGGGCGTTGAGGTGGGTCGAAAAGATGCTCACCATGACGCCCACATTCTCATCGCGGTTGTCTCGTTGCACCAGTGCCGTGGCTGTGACGTCTATTTCGCCGTCTTCGTTCCGCCAGCCCCTCAGCTCCGCGAAGTCATCCTTTCCCAATTCTATCCGGCAAGAATGCATGGCCGCCACGGTGAAAAGGCCGAGCGCGGGAGCGAGTTCTGTTGCGCGCCTCACGAGTGAAGCATCGATTAGTTCGTTGTGGGCAAGCACGCGGACAAAATCCTTGGCGAGTCGATCGGCAGTCGGCGGAGATATCGCGACTATGTATTTGGTTAAGCTGTTGCACAGCGCGGCCTGGTCCTCATCGAGCCGGTACGTGCGGTAAGTGCCGTTATCGTTTACTCGCAGACACCTCTGAAGCCCGCGAAATACGCCCTTCGCTCTGCTTCGGTTCAAACCTGTGTCACGGCTTATTTTGTCCTGAGAAACCAGCGCAAACGCTGCCTGCAAAACGTCGGGGAAATTGGAAGGCAGCGCTTCTGCGTCGATGGGCTTGTTCAGATAAGATATCTTGAAACGCATCAGGTTAAACATGTTCCTGATGTGCCGTGTGTTGAAACCTGTATCCCGACGATCAGGGTGAGCGACGAAGTCGGCTAGATCTTGAACAAGCTCGGCATCTCTGGTTCGGGTGCGCACACCCAGAAGAAGTCGATTTATGTCGTTCATCCTTGGCGACGCAGCAAAAAGGCGAGCAGCACGAGCGCGTAGCTCTTCAAGTTGACTTCGGCTAAGATTCGACATGACCAAATCAGATCCAGACCAGCGCAGCCCTCAGGAAACAGCAAAGCTGCGCGATGAAACCGTCCGCAAGATGATCAAGGTGAAGCCTGAGACTCACGCGGATGAGATGAAGAAGCGGCGGGGCGGCCAAAAGGATGGAAAAAGTGAACGATCCTGACGACCGCCCCCACATGCTAGAATTGGACGATTACCTGCGCCAAGGCATGACGCTCAGCGAGGCGATCGCCGCATTCAACGCTGCCCTTTCGTGCGGGTCTCAGCCTCAAGATCTTTCTGCGTCTGATTGTGACGGCGCACTAGCTCTCGCTCGTCCCGCTTCTTCTCGCGTTCATTGATCTCATCCAGTGAGGCGCGGATGCGGCCAAGCTGAAAAGCCATGTATTCAAGCGCGTTGATCGGCCTTAGGTCTACGGGGACGTTTGGGCTTGGTAGATAGTCGCCCTCGAAGTGCGCGACTCTTCGCGCCTCGCGAGCGGCTTCTTGTTTTGCATTGTCGGCCATTGCGACCTCCTGTTTTGGAGAGCGCGATTGACCTGAATCCCTGAGTTTGAGAACGTGAGGAAACAGAATCAATCGCGCCCGTCGTGGTTGTGACAACGCCCGTGCGAATCGTCTTGGTCGGTGAGTCGCACGGGCGTTACCATTTGAGAACGAGTCGCGAACAGATGTCGAGTCCGCACTCGTTCAATCCTTGAAAGGGTAGTGCCGCACGCGGATTCGTTTCCGGCGCCTTCGCATCAGGATACGCGCCAGCCTGCGATGTTCCTTGTTCCGCCGCCTAGGCCGTCTTGAGGCCCTTAGACTGAACCAACGTGAGGCGTTTGCCGACCGCACCGCGGACAGCTAGCGCCGCACGTTCCCCATCGCTGATGCCCAGCTTGGCGCGCGTGTTGTAGCGGAACTCAAACTCAGCGAGGTACCGCTGCAGGTACTTCTCGCCACAGTGTTGATAGACACCACGCATCCCGCGTTTGAACACGGAGAAGAAATTTTCGACGCTGTTGGAGGTGATGACGTGATCACCTTCACGGCGCACATACTCGTCCTTTGAGTGCGTCACCGACTCGTGTGCAGCGAACTCTTTGCCGATGGTTTTGTAGACGCCTGCTTCATCGGTGTTGAGACGCGATGCTTTGTCCGCGTTCTCGTTCAGGATGCGGTCAATCGTGCGACGGTCGGCGTTCCCGACGTGAAACACGCGGGCGCTGCCGCCACGCTCGACCAGAGCGACGACAGAGCGTTTGTTGGCGGGGCCGCGATTGCCGCGCTGATTGGGAAGGGTCGGGTTGTCGGCGCGGAACGGTTTGCCGTCCTTGCGCAGCTTGGAAGGCTTCTCGACTTTGCCGAAGTAGGTTTCGTCAGCTTCAACGACCTTACCTTCGCCCCCGAGCTTCTTGCCGCCCGAGGGATTGTTGTTCCCGCCGCGTTTCGGATCGGGGAGGCCGAGAGCTTCGCGGATACGGTGAGACATGAACCAAGCCGTGCGGTACGATCCTAGGCCGAGCATGCGTTGAAGCTGCGCAGACGAGATGCCCTTCTTGCTGGCGCACATCAGGTGGATGGCCAGCAGCCATTTGCGCATCGGGATGTGAGAGGACTCGAAGACGGTTCCCATCGTTGCGGTGAAGGTCTTGTTGCAGTCGTTGCAGTAGTAGAGTCCATCGCGCGCAATTTTGCGTTTGGCCTTGTCCGGATCTTTCATCTTCTTCGCGGCGCGATCCTCGTCACGCTTCACGAGCTTGGCTTCGCCTACCGTTCCACAATGAGGGCAGACAGGTTCGCCGCCCGGCCAGCGCAGGCGTTCGAAGTGAAGGCGCGCCGCTTCGTCATCGTTGAAGATGGGGTTGCCGGTGATGTCGTACGTTTCCATGTGATCTCTCGCTGACTGAGATCACACTACCTGTTGAGGCGCTTTTGTCAAGTGCATATTGTCCAGGGTGCTTGGCATATTTTACTTGACGTACCCAGTCTGATTTAGTAGTTTGAGGACACTGGAGAAACGCCAATGTCCTCGATCCTGTCCCAACCCCACTTCCACGATGAAGAAGCGGCCTATGCTTGGGTGGAAGAACGCCTCTGGCCGAACGGCCCCAAATGCCCGCGCTGCGGCGAGACTGGGCGCGTCGGCAAGCTGGGCGGCAAGTCCACCCGGATCGGCGTCCACAAGTGCTACAAGTGCCGCAAGCCCTTCACCGTGAAGGTCGGGACCGTCTTTGAGTCCTCGCACATCCCGCTCCACATCTGGCTTCAGGGCATCCACCTGATGGTCGCCAGCAAGAAGGGCTTCTCCGCGAACGAGTACGCCCGCGTGCTAGGCATCACCATCAAGTCGGCGTGGTTCATGGCCCACCGCATCCGCGAAGCGATGAAGGATCGCAAGATCCCGATGGGTCGCGGCGGTGGCGGCGGCCCTGTCGAAGTGGATGAAACCTTCTTCGGCCAGAACCCGGAAGTGAAGACCGCGAACCGCATGCCGATCCGCAACATGAACGCGATCATGACCCTTGTTGATCGCGAGAGCGGCGCCGCGCGCTCCGTTGTCCTGAAAGACATGAAGCCCGAGACCATCCGTCAGGCGCTTGCAGAGAACCTCGCGAAAGAAGCCAACCTGTACACCGACGAGGCCCCGCACTATCGCATGCCGGGACGCGAGCAGGCGTCACACAAGTTCGTCGGCCATGCGCGCGGCGAGTTCTACCACCCTGACGATGTGACCGTGCATACCCAGTGCGTCGAAGGCTATTACAGCGTCTTCAAGCGCGGCATGCGCGGCACCTATCAGCACTGCGCACGCAAGCACCTGCACCGCTACACCGCAGAGTTCGACTTCCGCTATTCCAACCGCTCGGCGCTGGGCGTCAACGATGTGATGCGCTCAGAGAACCTGTTGAAAGGGGTGGTGGGCAAACGGCTCACCTACAAGGCCGCTGATAGCGGGTCCAAAGGTGGGGAAGTTCTCGCGTAAGCGCAGACTTCGCTTCAAACGCAAGAAATTCAAACCTGCCCGCCCCTAATCGGGGCGGGCATTTCTATGAGGGAGTTCGAGGTGGAACACTCGCAAGCTCGTCGCGCTTTTCCGTCAGCAGTTCAAGCAATCCATCTAAGCCTGCAAGATCGAAAGCGAGCCCAGTGGTTGCGCCACCCTCCAGCACGATGTTCAGATTCAACCTCGGCATTGTTTGATCAACCGTCGCCTCGGCACGCTCAACTTTACGGGTTTGGACCTTTAGCGGCGTTTTCTGAGATCCCGCTGCAATTCTCTCCTTCTGCATTTGAACGCGAAGTTCCTCGAACTCCAAAAGGACCGCATCGAGATGATCGTACCTGATGCCGAGCCGAAACTTCTCGTTCGTGGGCGCAATGCAGCCAATGAAACCGACCTCGCCCTTGTTGGCGGTCCCACGCTCATAAAGCCCAACCACGCCAAACAGCGGTATATCCTGTGCCATCTCCCAACCCTTCTGTTGCTGGCTTCAAATCATGCTAACCTGAATCCATGCCAGCGAAGAAACCACCACCCAAAGACCAGAAGCCCCAAGGCGAACGCTTCAAGGAGTTCGCTAAGGAGATAGGTGCGGATCGTGATCCGAAAGCGGTAGAGCGGGCTTTGAAGAAGGTGGCGAAGCCAGAGAATTGAGACGATCACCAGATCCCGATCATGGGATTGGCTGGTGGTAGCGAAGTGTGGCGCCAGAGCTTCACCGATACGACTACGCGCGAGTCAGTCTGTCCGAGGTTCGGGTTCGTCGGTGACAATAGAACGTCGGCATCAACCGACAATCGCGTGACGAGGCTATCGTCCTCAAGCAGCACAAAGAATGGATCTTCGTCGGCTGTCGGCGATGCGTCCCCTGGTAGTTGGGAGGGCTTCGGCATCTTCAATGCGTCAATGATGGTTTTTACGCGGTTATCGATGTCAGCGTTGTTCAACAGACCGCCCCGAGCGTCTCCGCGCAAATAAAGAATATCGAGAGCGCAGATCAGTTGGGAGTCTTCGGTCGCCAATGGCAACCAACGGAAAGGATGTGGATCAGTGAAATTGTCGGCGATTTCACTGAGGGTCGGCGGTTTCCGTCCTAGCACTGCCAGCTTCATATTGGATTGTTCGACCCACCGCTTGAGAACAGGGTTCACCTGCCACAGCTGTTTGAGCTGCGAGTGAAAGTGCTTGCGGATGACATGCTTGTGCTCGGCCTTGCCATCTTTGGGCGCGGCTGGAGTATGGCCGCAGTTGGGGCAGGCTTGAGCCTCGACCCAGACGCGCGTTGAAGTGAGTTGTCCTTCATACGTCAGGCGAAATTCCAGCACGTCATCCTCCGAGGGTCGGTCGCCCTCGTCATGATAGACGATGAATTGGGGCGGGCTATGCATCTAGCACGCTCCGCCGATTTTGGGTACGGGAAATAAAATATGCCAAGGGTGCTTGGCACGAAATTCTCGAATTTCTGGATTCCGGCCGGTCAGAGCCCGTGGGCGGGTTCGGTGTGGAGCGACTTGCTGGCGGGTTTTTCGTCGTAGAGCGACGGGTTGAAGCGGCGCACGAGGGTGAGGCCGAGATAGGCGCAGGCGAGCGCGCCTGCGGCGGCGGCGGGGTCGCCGGTGAGTTCGAGCGCGAGGATGCCCGCGAAGAGCGGGCTTTGCAGCAGGATGGACAGGAGCACGGCTGCGCCGATCAGGCCGAAATAGGTCTGCCCGGCGGCGGCGTCGCCCATGGGCAGGCCGACGAGCAGGCCGATGGACGAGCCCAGCATGGCGCCGATGAAGATGGCCGGGGCGATGCGTCCGCCGCCGAAGCGGAAGGCGAAGGTGATGGCGCTGGCGGCGATCTTGGCGAAGACGAGCAACGCCATCAGGACGATGGAATAGCCGCCGCCGAGGCCGGCGCTGACCTGGCCGTAGCCGATTCCCATGACCGGCGGAAAGACGACGCAGATGAGGCCGAGCAGCACGCCGCCGGCGAGCGGCAGCATCCAGACCGGCGCGCTGTGGCGGTCGGCGGCTTCAGCGACGGTTTCTTCCGACCAGCGCCAGAAGCTGATCGCGGCCCAGGCGGTGAGCGCGAAGACCGGCGTGGCGATGAGCGCGATGAGATGGAATTCGGCAGGGATCACGCCGATCGCCGGTATGTCGATCACGGGATTGTCGCCGAGCATGGCGCGCGAGGTGAGCCAGCCGGCGGCGGAGGCGAGCGCGAGCGGGCCCATCAGTGCGAGGCGCTGGCGTGGCAGCATGAGTTCGCGGGTGAGCAGGACAGCGGCGATGGGCGCGTGGAGCGCGGCAGAGATGGACGCTGCGACACCGAGCGTGATGAGGAAGCGGCGGGTCGGCAGGTCGAGGCCGAGCAGGCGGCCGGGCAGCATGGCGATGCTGGCGCCGGCATGGGCGGCGGATTCCTCGCGGCCCGCGCTGGCGCCGGCGCCGAGCGAGACGATGGTGGCGAGCAGCGACAGGAAGCTGTCGCGCAGGGCGAGGGTGGAGGTCTGGATCGAGGTGCGCAGGCGGCGGGCGGAGACGACTTCGGTGAGAGTGTAGGGTCGCGGCGACGGGCCCCAGCCTGAAGAGACGCCGACGCGCAATAAGAGCGCGACGATGGCGCCGCCGACGATGGGCGCGAACAGGCGGTGGACGACGGACAACTCGCCGAGCTTGGTGGCGAGCCAGGTTCCGGTGGCGCCGTAGAAGACGATTTCGGTATAGGCGACGGCGACGCGGAAACTGGCCACGAGGAAGCCGACGCCAAGACCGACGACCGCGGCGAGAATCCATAGCTGAAGGCCCGTCCGGCGTTTGCGGGAAAGGACCTCGCCTGCAAGCGGCAGTAACTCGTTGGCCATTACTCTACCTGTTCAGCCATTCTGTTCTGGCGCGCCGGGCGGAAGGGTCAAGCGCCGTCTCGGGTGGCGCGAGTGAATTTCCGGTAGGGTAGGACGCGAAGCGCTGGTCGACAGGCCGCCGGGCGATGCTAGAGTCTGCGTCGAGGAAACGGGAACGCGGACGGAACATGGCGGATTGGGATCGAAGAGCGATGCTGGCCGGAGGCGCGCTGTTTGCGGCGGGGTGCGCCGGGACGCGAGGGCAGGCGGGCGGCGGCGAAGCGCCGGCGGGGATCACGGCGCCGCTTTTCTATCTTGGCCGGAACAAGGTGTTCGCCTTGCTGGCGGAGGGCGGCGCGCCGGTCGCGCTGGTCGATGAAGGCGGCGAGCGCGGCATGGGCGTGAATGACGGCATCGCGCTGGATATGGCGAACGGTCATATCTACTGGACCGACATGGGACGTCCCGACCAGCGCGACGGTTCGGTGCATCGCTGCGACATCGACGGCAAGAACCCGGTGACGATCGTGGCGCCCGGGGGCACGCATACGCCCAAGCAGCTGAAGATCGATCACGGCGCCGGCAAGCTCTACTGGTCGGACCGCGAGGGCATGGGGGTGATGCGCGCCAATCTCGACGGGTCGGGCATCGAGATGATCGTGTCGACCGGCAATCCGGTGTCGCAGAAAGGCGACCAGTCGTTGTGGTGTGTCGGAATGGCGCTCGATCCGGCGCGCGGGCACGTCTACTGGACGCAGAAGGGCGGCGACAATGCGGGGCGCGGCTCGATCCGGCGCTGCAACATGGAGATGCCGGCGGGCGAACGGGCGAACACGCGCACGGACCTGCGCTATCTGTTCACACGGCTGCCGGAGCCGATCGATCTGGACTTCGACCTGACGACCCGGACGATGTATTGGTCGGATCGCGGGGACAACACGATCTCGCGCGCGCCGATGGACCCGCAGCGGGATTATGATCCGGCGACAAGGCTGGACCGCGAAATCGTGCTGCGCGGGCTGGGCGAGGCGATCGGGGTGGCGCTGGATGTCGAGCGCGATCGGCTGGCGTGGACCAACCTGGAAGGCGATGTCGGGATCGCGCGGATGGACGGTTCGGGCAATCGCGTGCTGGCGAGCGGGCAGGGCTTGCTGACGGGGATTGCGTGGGCGGGGTGAGGGCGCGCCCATGATCACCGAGATCGAGGATTTCTTCACCAAGGGCTGCGGGCGGTGCGCGCGTTTTGCGACGCCGGACTGTTCGACGCGGCAGTGGGATGAAGGTCTTCGGCGGTTGCGTGAAATCTGTCGTGGCGCCGGTCTGACGGAGACCGTGAAATGGGGTCATCCCTGTTACATGCACGCGGAGCGGAACATCGCGATCATCGGCGCCTTCCGGGGCGATTATCGACTGAGCTTCTTCAACGCCGCGCTGTTGAAGGATCCGGACGGCGTGCTGGAGAAGCAGGGGCCGAACACGCAGAACCCCGGCATGATCCGGTTCACCCGCAACGATCAGCCAGGCGGGATGGAGGCGGTGATCTACGCCTATCTCGCCGAAGCGGTTTCGTATGCGCAGGCCGGGATCAAGGCGCCGAAGTCGCAGGGCGCGATCGAGTTGCCGGACGAACTGGTCGAGGCGCTGGACGCCGATCCGGAGCTTGCGGAGGCGTTTCATGCGCTGACGCCGGGGCGGCGCAAGAGCTATGTGATCAATCTCAATGGCGCGAAGAAGCCGGAGACGCGCGCGGCGCGGATCGTGAAGTTCCGCCCGAAGATCCTCGAAGGGAAGGGCGCGACGGAGCGCTGAGCGCGCCTCATTGCGCCCGCGCCACAAGCCCGGCGGGGCAGGATTCCAGAAAGGATTTCGTCTGTGTGAGCCGGCTCACATCGGCGTTCGGCGGCGGCTGGCAAAAGAAGCTCATCAGCCCGGGACGCAAACCCGCTTCCCCCGGACAGCCAAAAGGAACAGACCAGTGAAACTCTTCGCAAAAACGACCGCCATCGCCCTCGTTGCCCTCACCTCTCTCGTCGGCGCGGCTTCGGCCCAGGACTCCGGCTATTGGGCGGAAGGCTCCATCAGCCCCTGGGGCATGGAGATGTTCGACGAATACGGAAACTCGCACTTCGTAAATCCGTACGCCTATGACTCTCAGGCCGACATTTACGGGAACATCTATTCCAGCGACAGCGGATACCTCGACCCGCAGATCGGCATGAGCGATCTCTATCACACCAACCCGTACGCCACCGACTACGGGTCCAGCTCGACCTCAACCTATGAGCCGTACGTTCCTTACGCGAACCCGGTCGACTCGCACCAATCGTTCATCAACTCGATCTGGGAATAGTTCGTACGGGAACCAGAACAACAGAACGACAACGTTTGCCCCCGGATCGCCTTTCGCGGTCCGGGGGTGACTTCGTTTCGAGACTGTGGGCGTTTCGCGGCCGTTTGTTACCGCGCCTCACGGAACCTTGGCGGCGCCGTTTTCCATTTCGACGAGGCCCATGCGGTTGCCGCCGGGGTCCTTGAAGAGGCCGAGGACGACGACGCCGGGAACTTCAAAACGCGGCTGGTCGATCTCGCCGCCATTGGCGACGACGGCTTCGAGCGTGGCGGTGACATCATCGACACCGAGATAGAGCATCTTTTCGGCTGGGTCGGCGCGCAGGGTGCCGTGGACGTTGGGATTGCCGATGAACGGGACCTGGACGGCGCCGGTCGGGGCGATCTCCCAGCCGAAAACCTTCGAATAGAACTCCGATTGCTGCGACAGGCCGGGCGCGGCGATGTCGAAGAAGACGATGGGTGCGGGCGGCATGTGTCGATTCCCCCTGTTCTTGCTGTCTGACGCTTTTCTAGGGCGTTGACCGGAGGGAGTCGACCGGGCGGTTCTGGCGGTTTAGCGCAGGCCGAGCTGGAGCGCCTGCTGGGACACCATCGGGCCGTAGAGCTCTGAGCCCATTGCAAGGACGCGCGCCTTTGTGCCGTCGGGCAGTGAGCGGACGCGCTTGATGGCGCTGCGGGCGAACTTGCAGATGTCGATGTTGGGCAGGTCGTCGTCCTTCGGGATGGCGCCGGTGCGCATGACCTGCATCTGGAGATCGACAACCCACGGATCGCGGACCAGCGCCATCAGCGTGCGCTGCAGCGCTTCTTCATCCTGGCTGGTCAGTGTGGTGTCCGGGCGCGGCTGGTTTGCGCCGTAGGCGGCGAGTTCGACCAGGGTGCGGCTGGCGTCCATGTTCATGCGATAGAGCGGCGTGCC
Source organism: Hyphomonadaceae bacterium (assembly GCA_041987265.1). GTDB lineage: Bacteria > Pseudomonadota > Alphaproteobacteria > Caulobacterales > Hyphomonadaceae > IH12. Next base: position 3,642 of record JBHIWT010000078.1, on the reverse strand, counting down.
GTAATCGCCGAGGCCGACGAGCAGGTTGGGGTTTTCGCCGTAGCGTTTGAGGTTGCGCAGGTTGCAGCCGCCGCCGTCGAGGTCGTTCATGATGTCGACGGCGTCGTCGGCCATGTCGAGGAATGCGTCGAAGCCGCGCGCGCCGGTGCGGCCGAAATCGCCGAGGCGCACGAGCGTGAAGCGGGCGCCCCAGTTGTTGAGGTCGAGGATGAGGTCCTTGCGATCGCCGCCGTTCATGGCGGTTTCGGTGAAGGCGGCGACGAGCGCGTCGTGTTCTGTCGGGTAGTGGGTGTTGAGCGTCTGCATGAAGGCGCGGCCCGACTTGTCGGGGAAGGCTTCGGCGGCGAGCGCTGCGTGGGCTTCGCGCTGGTCGAGGCCGGCGACGATCTCCGCGATCGGGCGGACTTTCGCCTGGCCGGAAAACGCCGATTCGATCCACGACGTGGCGGCCGGGGCGGCGAAGGCTGCGCCGCCGGCGAGGAGGACGACGGCCGCGACGAGGGCGATGAAGGGACCGTTGGAGGCTGAACTGGCGGACGCGGCGACCATCTGCGGGCGGCTGGGCGGCGGCGGCGCGGCGGGGTGCGCTGACTGGTTATCCGATCCGCGTTTTCCGAAAGACATGGCGGCCCCCAACGTTCGCGTTCTGAAAAAGGCTTACCGCAATTGGGTTTGCATTTTCTTTCGCTGAGGCGCCGGCGGGGTCACTCACGAAACGGGCGGCTTGCTGAAAAAAACTCCTTGCAGACCGGCGGAAAAACACGATTAATGATATAGTTGTCTGAATATTCACATAAATGCGGAGTCAGGCGTGAGCGCGTTGTTCCAGCCGACGGGAGAGAAGGAGTTCTGGACCCCGTTCGGACCGTTGGTGGGCTATTTTCGGATGAGCGACGAACTGGTGGCGCAGTTCAACGCGGCGATGACGGAATCGCTGGCGGATCATTCGCGGCGGCTGGTCGGGAAGGTGCGGCAGGAATTGTCGTTCAACAAGGATCTGGTCGAGATCGCCGGGCGCGGGCTGGGCAACATGCTGACGGAGTATCACATCCGCGGCTGCCGGCGCGGCTCGTTCGGCGATTATGATCACACGACGAAGCGTTATGCGCTGAACATCATATCGGGTTGGTTCGTGCGCCAGTTCGAACACGACTACAATCCGCTGCACATTCACAAGGGCTGCACGCTGTCGTGCGTCGGCTATCTCGCATTGCCGGATGGGATCGAGGCGGAATGGGCGGCGGAAGAAAAGCCGTTCCATCCTTCGCACGGGCATCTGCAATTCGCCTACGGGACGGACACGCACTATTCGGTGTCGAACTTCATGGTGCGGCCGCGCGTGGGCGACTTCTATGTCTTCCCGTCCTACATGTTTCATTGCGTCTATCCGTTCCGGACGACGGGCGAACGCAGATCGTTCAGCATGAACCTGACGGTGGACGAAGCGCCGGTGTGAAGCGCCGTCAGCCGAGCGCAGCGCGGCGGGCGAGGCTTTCCGCTGGCCATTCCTTTTCGGCGTCGTAGTATGCCTCGCAGACGGGTTTGCCGTCATTGAGTTCGACCCACGGGCGCTTGGTGCTGGCGAAGATGTGGATGTCGGGATTGACGTCGTGGGGATGATCGATCGTGCCGGCGCGCAGGAAGGCGATGGCGGGCCCTGCGCCGTGATAATGGCTCCACACGGCGGTGCGGCATGACGGGCAGCGCACGATGGTCTGGCCCTTTCCGGACGCGGACGGTGTGGCGACGCCTTCAGGTCCGCCGACGAGAACCTCGATGTTCGAGGTTTCGATCAATGCGTTGACGGCGAAGGCTGCGCCGGTTTCACGCTGGCACCATGTGCAGTGACAGCAATGCGTGAACATGGGACCGGCCTTGAGCCTGTAACGTACGGCTCCGCATGTGCATCCGCCCTGCATGGATCACTCCTCCTGATGATGGCGCGACCTTAGACGATGTCGGCGTTTGCGCCAGATCGGATTGGGTGATTGAGTGGCGTTTGTGCGTGGTTCGGGGGGCGTGGAAGTGACGAACGCAGCAGCAGACACGAATTTGGCGCCATACGGGATTGTGCGCATTGGCGGCGCGCTGATGCTGGCTGCGATGGCGATCCATGTTGTCGCGAACATTGTGCTGAAGACGCCGCCGGCGGCGGGCATGAATGCGGCGGATACGGCGAGCTATCTGGCGGCCGAACACGCGACGTGGGCGATCGTGCACGGCATGCGCTACGTCGCGATCGTGTGCATGGCGATCTTCTACTCCGGTCTGTTCGTCATGTTCGGCGGGCGCGGAGCGCAGGGCGGTGGATGGGAGGTTGTCGGGCTGTTCGGCGGCGTATTGCACGTTGCAAATCTGCTGATTGCCAATGGCCTGGAGATGCTGGCGTTTCACAGTTTCGACAATACGTCGGGAGATCCGCAATTGTTTTGGCTGGCGTATGCGGCGTCGCGGATGCTGTTCGACGCCGAGCTGGTCACCTGGGCGATCGCGATGATCGGTTTCGGTCTGGCCGGGTGGCGAACGGGCGCGTTGCCGAAATGGGTTTGCGGCGTCGGGTTCGTGAGCGCTGCCGGATCGGCTGTCGCCAGCGTGTTCATCTACTCGATGCTTGAGGGCGGATGGGCCGGCTATGCAATCGAGGTCGGCGCGTTTGCGGGGTTGGCCTGGTTTATTGCCGTTGGGGTCGTGATGGTGTGGCGCGGCGGTCCGGCAACGCTCAGCTGAGTTTTCCGTCAATGACGTATTTGAGGATTCGCACGGCCTGTTGCGGGGTTTCGCACACGGCGGCGGCGGATTGATCGACTTCCTTGAGGGCGTGGTTGAACTCTGGCGGGTGCATGATGACGGTCGGCTTGTTGAGCGCTGCGGCGTAGCCGGCGTCGAAGGCTGCGTTCCACTGTTTGTACTTCTCGCCGAAGCGAACGATGACGATGTCGGCGCGCTCGATCAGCGTGCGGGTGCGAATGGCGTTGACGCCGGCGCCTTTGCGATCGTGCCAGAATTGCTGGTCTTCGGGGCCGAGTATGTTGGCGCCGCAATCATCGGATGCTGCGTGATCAGTGACGGGAGCGAGGAAGGCGACGTCCAGACCGGCGGCCCTGCAGCCCTCTTCGACCTGGTCGCGCCAGTCGGTGTGGATTTCTCCGGAGAGGTAGACGAGCCAGTTGGCCATGTGCGCGCGCCTTCTGTTGCGTGTGGCGTGGGTATAGCGGGCATGGCGAAGTTTTGAAGTGCGCGCGCCATGGACAGGGGGAGGTGAATCCGGTGGGGTGCGGGCGGAGCGGGAGGAACGCCTCGGATGAAACGCCTGACCGGACTTGTCGCCGCGCTGGTTGTTGCAGGGTGCGCCAGCGCTGGCGCGCGGGATGTGCTGGCGGCTGGCCAGTGGACGGTGTGGCGCGGGGATGAGCGTGGGGCGGGGTATGCGCCGCATGCGCAGATCAATGCTGAAAACGCCGATCAGCTGGAGATTGTCTGGCGGTGGTCGAGTGCGGATTTCGGGCCGGCGCCGGAGGCGCGCAATGTATCGACGCCGCTGATGGTGGATGGCGTGCTGTACGCGACAGCGGGGGATGTGCGCTCGGTTGTGGCGCTGGATGCGGCGACGGGGGCGTTGAGGTGGGCGTGGCGCGGGGATGA
>JBHIWT010000077.1:0-14579 GCA_041987265.1 Hyphomonadaceae bacterium | reverse complement strand
ATCACAATCCGCAACCCATTCCCCGGCCCGCGACGCCAACGCTCCACGCTCGGCCACCTGCGCCGACCCTGCACACGCCCCCGCCAACGTGAGCCCGGCAACCAAAATCCACCGCATCACGCCCGCCCCAGCTCGATCGGCAGGTAGACATCCGTGCGCCACTCATCTTCCGGCGTGGTTTCAGGATCATCGATGTAGTGCGTGAACAGCGGCGCATCGCGCAGCTCCATCCCCGCCTCCATCGCCGCCACATACAGCCAGTCGATCACGTCCAGCAGCTTCCCATAGTCGCCGACATGCCGCACGCACAGACACGGGCCCACCGGCGCATCCTCCCACCTCGTCCCATCCGGCGGCGCGCCCTCCTGTGCGACGGCAAAGGCGCAGTCGAACCGGAATTCCTCCGGCGGCGACGTCCCGGGATCATCCGGCCACAGCCCGTGAATCCCGCGCACGCTATCCGGCCCCGCCCATTCCGCAATCGCCTCGAACAAGCGCCCGTATCCGTTGAACAGGCTCTCATAAGCGCCGACATTGCGCATCGCCACAATCTTCAACGGCTCCAGTTCGACAATCCGCACATCCATCGCCGGCGCATCCTCATCCTGCGAACGCAGCCCGCGCTCCACCTTCGCCGCAAACGCCGCCATCTTGTCCGGATCGGCTTTCAGTTCACTGGCGCTCGCCCCCGCAAACGCCTTCAGCGACCGCGCAAACGACTGCCCGCTGGCGTATCCCGCCGCCTCGGCGACTTCCGCCACCGGCGCTTCATCCTTCATCGCGCTCAGCGCCCGCCCCATCTGCACCCGGCGCAGACTCTCGAACACCGTCTCCCCGGTCATCACCCGCCACACACGGTGAAAATGAAACGGCGAGATCGCCGCCACTCTGGCCAGCTCATCCAGCGACGGCGCAGCCGTTTCGCCCAGCCCCTCGATATGCGCCAGCACCTTCTCGATGCGCCCCGCATACCGCTCGATCTGCATCACCCGCATGTCCGACTCCTCTGATGGTCAAACCACCATAGGCCAGCGCCGCGCCGAGGTGCGTACCCGATCTTGCTGAGTTGAACCTGCGGCGTCCGCGCGCCTATTCCGCCGCGCCGCCGCCCATCATCGCCGCCAGCGCCTGCAACGCGCCCATCTCCTCGTCCGTCAGCGCCATCGGCTCACACCGCGGATCGGTTTTCTGGATCGCCCGCGCCATCAGCGGCGTCACCGGGATCGGATCGCAGCCATGCGTCTGCTCGCAGATCAGGTCATACTGCGGCTCGGCCTGCAAATGGCAGGTCAGGCAATTGCCGCCAAACCGGTTCACCGCCTCGCTCGTCCCGCGCACGTCGATCGTCGTACCCTCGGCCGTCACGCCCAGTTCGAAGAACTCCCAGTCATGACTGACAGGCGAGAACCCTTCCTCGCGCTTCACCATCGCCTCGGTCGGCACCAGCTGCACCACCGACCCGACCGGATAAATGCCCTCCTCGGCGTTCGCCACCGCCAGCGTCGCATCAAGCTCATCCGTCAGGCTCGAAACAAAAAACCCGCGAACAGCGGCCATATCCTGAATGCAGCCAAAGCTGTCCGCACTGATCTCAAGCGCCGCGGGCGCCGTCTCGGCCACTTCAACAGCCTCGCCGCCCTCCTGCGTGCACGCCGCCATCAACCCCGACGCAACCAGCGCCGCCACAAAAATCCGCTTGTCCATGATCCTGCCCCGATCCGAATGAAACTGCGCCAAGGCTAGGGCGCATCGCCGGACACGGTCAAACGCTTTCGGAATGCGCGGACGGTCCTGCCCCGGCGTCATGACAATCCGATCGCTTCGGCGCCCGGGACCATCCACAGGACAACCCCGGAAAAACTTGTTCCCCACCCCGACCGCGCCTACCCAAAAGTGTAACCTCGCTTTCAAAGGAGCGGTCCGGATGAAATCGAAGCTGCCGTATGTCCTCTTGATTGGCGGGATCGTCATCGCCGGAATCTCCTGGTGGGGCTACCAGACCGTATCGACGCCCACCGACACGGAAGTCCTGCACCAGGCAATTCTCGACCAGCATCAACGCGATCTTCAGCAGGCTGAAAACGCCGCTGCGCTCAGCGCCCAGGTTCTTACCGCGCCCGAAAGCTGCGCCGGCCTCACCACCGCTTTCATATTCAACGTCTGCGACCTCGAACCCGATCCCGGCAACAACTGGCCCGACTGGCGAACCATCGCCTCGCCGGCAGAACAGACCTGCATTGTCGATGCATTGGAAAAGACCAACGCACACGCGCACGCCATCCAGAATGTCGAACACACGCCCGCAGATCCAACCACCAATCAGGCTGGCCGCTTCATCAGCGACGTCTGCACAGCCAGCCTGTTCACCGACGGCGTCGACTACGGGGACGCGGACGCTTCAGCATCCGCGCTGATCGGCGGCTTCTTCGCAGACCGGGCGACATCCGCCGTCACGCCCGGGCACGACTACTAGGCTGGCCGAAGCTCAGCCTTCTTCGTCGTCATCCTCGAACAATTGCGCCTGCAAGGCCGCCGGCGCCTTCAGCCCCACGCGCTGCCACGCCATCGGCGTCGCCACCCGCCCGCGCGGCGTCCGCGCCACGAACCCCTTCTGCATCAGGTAGGGCTCGATCACTTCCTCGATCGCGTCCCGCGCCTCAGACAACGCCGCCGCCAGCGTATCCGCGCCGACCGGCCCGCCCGCATACGTTTTCACCAGCGCCTCAAGATAGCGCCGGTCCAGAGCATCCAGCCCGTCCGTATCTACCTCCAGCCGCGCCAGCCCGCTATCGGCCCCCTTGGCGTCAATCCGCACCCCGTCCGACTCGCAGAAATCCCGCACCCGCCGCAACAGCCGGATCGCAATCCGCGGCGTCCCCCGCGACCTGCCCGCAATCTCCTCGGCGCCATCCTTGGTGATGTCAGCGCCCAGTTTCATGCCCGCACGATAGACGATCGAACCCAATTCCTCGCGCGTATAGAATTCCAGCCGCACCGGTATCCCGAACCGGTCGCGCAGCGGCGTCGACAACAGCCCCGCCCGCGTCGTCGCCCCGACCAGCGTGAACGGCGGCAGCTCGATCTTCACCGACCGCGCAGACGGCCCCTCGCCGATGATCAGGTCCAGCGTGTGATCCTCCATCGCCGGATAGAGGATCTCCTCCACATGGCTCGGCAGCCGGTGGATCTCGTCGATGAACAAAACGTCCCGCGCTTCCAGATTGGTCAGCAGCGCGGCAAGATCGCCCGCCTTCGCGATCACCGGGCCGGACGTCGCCCGGAACCCGACACCCATCTCCTTGGAAATGATCTGCGACAGCGTCGTCTTGCCCAGCCCCGGCGGCCCCGACAGCAAGACATGATCCAGCGCATCGCCCCGCGCCTTGGCCGCATCGACAAACACGCGTAGGTTCGCCTTCGCGCCCGCCTGCCCGGTGAAATCGTCAAACGCCTCCGGCCGCAAGGCGCGATCCATCGCCTCGCCCGGCTGGCGCTCAGGATCGGTAATGTCGCCGTCTCTGGACATGGATTGCGTTCTGCCCTGCTTTGCCCGGCAATGGAACAGGTGCGGAACAACGCCGGGTTAACGCTCGCTGACGCCTGTTCCCCCGGCGACATCCCGCACTTTCAACCACAGGATCGCCCCCGCCAGCGCGAACGTGATGACATTCGCCACGATCATCGCCCATTGCTGGATCATCCAGCCATAGACCGCCCAGAACGCCACGCCGGACACGAACATCGCATACATCACCAGCGAGATCGCCTGCGTGTCGCGCGTCTTCAGCACCCGCAGAGCCTGGGGCAGGAAGGAGATCGTCGTCAGCGTGGCGGCGATCGTCGCCATCCAGTCACCCAGCGTCATCTGCATCTCGCTTGTTTTCAGGAAGAAATTTCGCCCGTCCGTTCCTATATCCCGTTGATGACCCGCCTTCCAGCCGCAGCCCGCAGCCGCTACGCCTAGACCCCATGACCAACACCACACCCCAGGCCCCCGCACCCGACGCCCTGATCCGCATGCGCCGCATCGCGACCGGGATTCTGATATTCATGACCCTGGTGTTCATCGTCTCTCACGTCTGGGCGCCTCCGGGATTCGCTGGCCCATGGGGCTATGTCCGCGCCATCGCCGAAGCCTCCATGGTCGGCGGCCTCGCCGACTGGTTCGCCGTCACCGCCATCTTCCGCCGACCGCTCGGCCTGCCCATCCCGCACACGGCCGTCATCCCGCGCTCGCAGGATCGCATCGCCGACGCCGTTGGCCGCTTCATCACCGACAACTTCCTCCAGCCCGACCAGGTCCGCGACCGCCTCGCCGACAAGGACCTTTGCGAAGCCCTCGGCAAATGGCTCTCCGACCCGGATCAGGCGCGCGCCGCCGCAAAGGGCGCAGTCTCGGCCATCCCCGGCGTGCTCGACACGCTCGACGATGAAACCGTCGCCGACTTCCTGCGCGAACGCGCCGGCGATGCAGCGGAATCCATCCGCATCGCGCCCGCAATCGGCTCGCTGGTGGACGCCCTCACCCAACAGGGTCGCCACCACGCCATCCTCGATGCGCTGCTGCAGGAAGGCGTCTACCTGCTGCGCGAAAACGAACACATGATCCGCGAGAAAGTATCAGGCCGCACCGGCTGGCTGATGCGCCAGATCTCGGTCGACAGGAAAGCCGCAGACGCGCTGGTCGATTCCATCTACGCCGAACTGCACGACGCCACCTACAATCCGTCGCATCCGCTACGCCTGCGCATCCAGGAAATCGCCGACAAGTTCGCGCACGACCTGCGCCACGATCCGAAAATGCAGAAACAGGTCGAGGACTGGATCCGCGACGCCGCCTCACACCCCGCCGTCGCCGGCGCGTTCAAGGGCGGCTGGGCCCACGCCAAACAGGCCCTGCGCGCCGACGCCGCCTCCGACACCAGCCAGATGGCGGTCTGGCTCGGCGACGCTTTCCAGTCGCTGGGCGAAAGCCTGATCTCCCGCAACGAAGTGCGCGAGGCCATCAACGCGCGCATCCGCGCCCTCCTCGTCGCCCTCGCCGAGCGCCATGGCGAAGACGTCGCCCGCTTCGTTTCGGAAACCATCAACGGCTGGGAAGCCGACACCATCGTCGAAAAGCTGGAAACGAATGTCGGCCGCGACCTGCAATATATCCGCATCAACGGCACGGTGATCGGCGGCCTCATCGGCCTCGTGCTGCACGCCGGTTCGGAACTGATAAACTAGCCCCGTCATCCCGGACGACGAAGTCGAACCGGGACCCGGCGACAGGCACGGGTCACCAAGCCCGACTAGTCAAGAAATTCCAGCGCCGCGCGGAAATCTTCCTGCCACACAACCCGCGCCCGCGAGCGCCGGCCAGACAGCGGCTCATAGAAATCCACGGTCGGCGGCAGCGCCAGCTTCCGGAACGATTCGATCTTCACGCCGCCCGCCGAAAGATCCTTCACCGCCACGGAAAACTTCTCGCCGCTGCGCGCCAGCGAGATCTGGGCTTCCCTGAACTGCGGCTGGCGCGGGCTCCGGCGAGTCTCGTACGCCATCGCATCCGGCGCATCGTCTTCAGCTAGTAACTCTGCAACCGTCCGCTCCGACGGATCGGTAAACATCCGCCGCATGCGAGAAAACAGTCCGTCACGTGATTTCAGTTCAGCCGACACGATACCAAAGCCCTCAGGTCAGAGCCCAACCCGTGCCGCCACCTTATCCAGCAGGCCTTGCATCCCCGTTAACCAGAGCCTCAATGGCGATGACCCAACGGCAGTCCCTGCGCGCCTAGCCCGACGGCGCCAGTCCCTTCAGCGCCACGCGGATCAGATCGCCCTCGCCAGCGTCCGCGCCCAGGTCACGCGCCACCAGCGCCGACACCGCATCGCTGCGCGCGCCGCCCGCCGGCGCAATCGGCGCAGCTTCGCCGCCGGCGCCTGTCGCGGCCATCGCAAACAATCCGGATGGCGGCGGCTTGCCCTTGAACTCGGTCACGATGCGTTCGGCCAGTTTCTTGCCGACGCCATTGGCCCGCTGGATCGACGCCACATCGCCCAGCGCCAGCGCATCCATCAGCTCGTTAGGCGCCAGCGTGTCGAGGATCGCCAGCGCCACCTTTGCGCCAACGCCCGGCGCATCCTGCAGGCGCGCAAACCACGCCCGCTCTTCGGCTACCGCAAACCCGTAGAGCTTGATCGCGTTTTCCGACATCTGCGTTTCGACGAACACTTCGCCCGCCGCGCCAACCGTCAGCCGCGACAGCGTCCGCGATCCCGCATGCAGAACATAACCGACCCCGCCGACATCGATCAGCGCCTGCCCGTCGCCAACCGCCGCCACCGTGCCGCGCAAACGGGCGATCATTCGCCGACCGCCGCCAGCCGCGCGCGTGCGTCGGGGCCAAGATGATGCGCACAACACACCGCCACCGCCAGCGCATCGGCGGCGTCCGCCGACACCTCGCCGGCCTTCGGCAGCAAACGCCGCACCATGAACGCGATCTGATCCTTGTCAGCCGACCCCGTCCCCACCACGGCCTGCTTGATCCGCCGCGCCGCATACTCGCTCACCGCCAGCCCGCGCGTCGCCAGCGCCGCCAGCGCCGCGCCCCGCGCCTGACCCAGCAACAGCGTCGAACGCGGATTGACGTTCACGAACGTCTCCTCGACCGCAGCCGCGCTCGGACGGTGAAGTTCCACAATCTTTCCCAGCTCGGTGCTCAGATGCGCCAGCCGCATGGAAAGCTCCGCTTCCGGGCTCGGCGCCACAACGCCGTGCGCCACCCACGACAGCCGCGGGCCGTCGACGTCGATCACGCCCCAGCCCATCCGGCGCAAGCCGGGGTCCACGCCCAGAATCCGAACCGCGTCCGGCATCCAAAACTCCTCGTACAGCGAACGATAAGGGAACAGCTCTGTATTAAGAACCCGGAAACCGGCGCTGCCCACTTTTTCCCCATGAATTCAGCCGCCGCCAGCCATACCCGCCGCGCCATCCTCGCAGGCGCCTGCGCCGCAGGCGCGCTTGCGCCCTTCGCCGCGCCCCCGGCCCACGCCGCGCCGCGCCTCGGCTACCCCCTGCGCATCCTCTACGCCCGCATCGGCCCGAACGGCTTCGAACGCATCGACGCCGAAGAACAGGCGCTGTGGTCCTCCATGAGCGTGCGTCTCGGCGGCCTCATCGACCGGCTCGAACCGATCCAGCGCTATTCCATGCTCGCCAACGATCCCCCGGCGATGGACAGCGAAACCGGCAACATCCTGATCGCCCGCCAGATCGCGACCGACGCCCATCTCGACCACATCCTGCTCTATTCATCCCACGACGGATCGCGCACCTACCGCAGTTATTCCAACTGGCTGTCCAGGGCCTATGCCGGCCTGCGCACGAATCTCGGTCCGCATGACGACGCCATCGCCGAAGCGCACATCATCAGCGCCGCCGGCGGCCCGCCTGTCGTTTCGCTTTCGGTCGACGCCCCGCCGCGCACCCGCCTCAACCCGCTCGACTGGCGCCGCAACCCCGAAGGCCAGGCCATGCTCTGGCTGACCACCGCCGTTGAAGACCGCATCCAGTCCGACGCCCGCGCCGCCTTCGCCGCGCAAACCTCGATCGCCGACTAGGCCCGCCGCCGCTTCCTGAAAGCAGACAGCGGCCGGTCGGCCCACGGAACGATATGGTCGATCCAGTCCTCGTCGCTGACCCGGCTCTCATCGATCGTGCGTCCGCGCCCTGACACGCCGCGCCGGTGCACCTCTTCGCGATCGCCGCACACCAGATAATGCCAGTCAGGCAGGTCGCCGCCTTCCTCCAGCAGCCGATACGCGCACGTCTTCGGCAACCAGGTATACTTGCCCACTTTCGCAGGCGTCAGCTTCAGGCATTCCGGCACATGCTTCTTGCGGTTGGCGTAATCGGAACACCGGCACGTCTTCGCGTCCAGCAACCGGCAGTGCAGGTTGGTGAACAGCGTCTCACCGGTATCCTCATCCTCCATCTTCACGAGACAGCACTTCGCGCAGCCGTCGCACAACGACTCCCACTCGGCCCGGCTCATCTCGCCGAGCGTCTTGCGTTTCCAGAAAGGTCGTTCGTCCAAACCAGCGCCTAGATGGGTTCCTTGAGCACATCGCCCCACATCGGATGCCGCGCCATCATCGTCCGCGCAAGCACGCAGACCGGATCGATCTTCAGATTCTCGATCCGCGCATCCATCACCGCGCGCTCCACTAGCGCCCGGTCGACCACTTCCACCGGCATCTCATCCGGGATCGCAGTATGATCGATCACCATCGTCTCGCTCTCGCGATGAAATTTCATGTCCGCATCAGGCAGACCCGGCGAACGCGCGATATAGCGCCCGCCGCTATCGTTTTGCTCGCACGTGATTCCGATCCGGATCATCTCGCCTTTTCCTCCGCCAGGACGTCGCCCCAATCCTTGTTGCGCTCAATCATCTTCCGAACAAACGAACACTGCGGGACAATTTTAGCCTTTTCGCGGCGGGCGTCCGCTACCAGCCGCTCAACCAGCGCCAGCCCGACCCCGCGCCCCGACAACGCGCTGTCCACGCGGGTCGAATAGGCGTTGCGCCGGATACCGCCGGCAACCCGCTCATCAGTATAAAGCAACAGCCCGGGGTGACCATCCACCCGCGTGTCGTAACGGCCTTCATCGCCATCCTGCGCACGCGTGATCTCGATCTGCGCACCATCTTTCTTGGAAATCGTCGCCACCTCTGCCTGCCTGACCGCCAATTGAACCAGATTGCGGAATAGAAATTCCCAACGCCCCGTCCGTCAACGCAACGAACCCGCCGGCCTGTGGTTGCATCGCCGGAAATTGCTGCGCAGGGCAGGGCTTTTCCCCGCTGCAGCGCACGGCTAGAGGTAGGCCTGATTCACGCCCGAATTGTGGTGCACGACCGGAAAAATGCCCGACACCCTGTTCTTCCCCGCAGCAGCGCTGCTCGCAGGCCTTCTGGTCTTCCTCGCGCTCGAACCCTTCGCCGATCGCCCGCCATCCGGACCGATCAGCGCAGGCGCCGGCAACGCAGAAGACATCACGGTGCAAAGCGAACAGCTCCACCGCTTCCTGCCGGGCGAGGTCGGCGGCATCACCTTCCAGACCGCCGACGACGGCCAGACCACGATCCGCCTCTCGCGCCTCGCCGAATACATCTACGAAGACCCCCGCAAGGGCACCCACCTCGTGATCGCCGAAGACCTCGAATACGCCTTCGAAAACCGCCCGATCGAAATCACCATCGAGGCCCGCTCGACCGGCGAAGTGCCGGCCACAGATTTCGAGGCGAACTATCTCGCCCGCCCGGGCGAGGAAAGCGGCTGGCGGACCTTCACCCTCACCCGCGAGTTTGCGCCCTACAGTTTCGAATATTCACCGCCCCGTCGCGGCGAAACGCTTGGCTATGACTTCCTCGGCGTCCGCCCGGTCGTTCCGGAAAAGCGCCGCACCATGGAAATCCGCTCGATCCGCCTGCGCGCCGCCGGACCCAAGGCCATCGCCGGCTAGAACCAGCCGCCCTCGGCAACGTGGCTGGCGAAAATCCAGACCCCGATACCGGCAATCACCACGCCGCCGACAACCTCGGCGCGCCGCCCTAGCCGGCGGCCCGCCATCGGCCCGATCGCATAGCCAACCGAACTCATCGCGAACGAGGCGCACCCGATCGCCAGCGCAGTCCATGCCGGCTCGCCAGTCAGCGCCAGCGCAACCCCCACCGCAGCCGCATCCACACTGGTCCCCAGCGCCGTCACGATCGTACCGGCCAGCGTGCGGCGCTCTGCGGCAACCGCATCATCCCCGTTTTCATCCGCGCGCAGCCCCTCGCGCACCATCCGGCCGCCGATCACCGCCAGCACGACCAGCGCCACCCAGTGATCCAGCGCCGTGACGACGCCAGCAAACGAATGTCCCAGCGCCCAGCCCGTCAGGCACATCAGGCCCTCGCTCAGCCCGAACACCGCGCCAACGCGCACAGCAGGAACAATCCCCGCGCGCCGCTCCAGCCCGCCCCGCGCCAGCGCCGCAGCGAAAGCGTCCGTACCCAGCCCGATACTGGTCGCCGCCAACGCAGCCGGCGACATCATCATTTCACGCCATCCGGATCGGGGCGCACATTCCATTGCGCCACACTGACCGCCCCGTCCGCCAGCTCGATCACGCCATACGCACCGGTCTTCAGCTTCAGCTCGTGATCCGCAGCGCCCGCCGCCTTCAACGCAAACCGCGCAATCCCGTTCGAAGTGACAACCAGATGCGCGCCGCCCGCCCCGTCCAGTTTCGCGAACAATTGCTGCCAGTTGCCGACCAGCGCGTCAGGATCCACCCGCCATCCCGGCGGCGGAACCCCCTCTCGCTCCCACGCCGCCAGCGCATCCGCGCCGATCCGCGCAACAACCTCATCTTCCGGCCGGTTCTCGTCCGGACCGTAATCGATCTCGCGCAGGAACAGAGCGCTCTCCAGCTCCGGCGCATCCGCCTGCGCCGCCAGGATCGCCTCGGCCGTCGCCCGTGTGCGTTTCAACGGACTGGTCCGCGCCGAAACAAACCGGACGCCCGCCCCGGCGAATTGAGCGGCCAGCGCCGCCGCCTGCGCCCGCCCTGAAACAGAAAGCGCAAGATCCGTGCGTCCGCCTACGCGCGTCACCACATCACCCGCGTCAAACGTATTGCCATGCCGCACGATAAAGAGCTGCGTCGCCATCCCGCTCAGGCCACGCCCATGCGCAACAGGTCATGCAGGTGCACCAGCCCCACGGCCACGCCATCCTCCACCACGATCAGCTGCGTGATCTTCTTCTCGTTCATGATCCGCATCATGTCCGCCGCCAGCATGTCCGGCTCGGCCACCACCGGCCCGCGCGTCATGATCTCGTCGATCGTCGCGGCCTTGGCGCCAGACGTGACATGCCGCCGGATATCCCCGTCAGTGACGATCCCAGCCAGCCGCCCGTCCTCGCCTTCAACCGCGACCACACCGAACCCACACGCCGACAACACATCCAGCGCCGACTTCAGATCGGTCCCCGCATCCACCAGCGGAACGCGCTCGCCGCCATGCATCACATCCGCCGCCGTCAGCAGCATCGCGCCCAGCTTGCCGCCGGGATGGAACACCTTGAAATTCTCCGACTTGAACCCGCGCCGCTCCAGCAACGCCACCGCCAGCGCATCGCCCATCGCCATCATCAGCGTCGTCGACGTCGTCGGCGCATTGGTCTGCCCGCACGCCTCCGGCGCATCCGGGATCAGCAACAGGATGCTCGACGATTCCCCCAGAGCGCTGCCGGCCTTCGTCGTCATCCCGATCAGCGGGATCGAATACCGCCGCGCATAGCTCAGGATGTCCGACAATTCGCTCGTCTCGCCCGATTTCGACAAGGCCAGCACAACGTCGTCCGTGGAGATCATACCGAGATCGCCATGGCTCGCCTCGGTGGCGTGGACGAAATAGGCCTGCGTCCCGGTCGAGGCCAACGTCGCAGCGATCTTCCGCGCCACATGTCCCGACTTGCCGATCCCGGTACAGATCACACGGCCCTTGGCCGCCATCACCGCATCCACCGCCGCGACGAAACGCTCGTCCAGCGCCGCCGACATCATGCCCAGCGCCTCGGCCTCCAGCGCCAGCACGCGCCGGGCGATCGCAATATCATCCTGTTCGCTCATGCGCCCCATATGCGCCGCTTCGCCGTCCATGTCATCCTGAGACAGCAAACTGTGCCATCATCGCCGCCGGGCAACCAGCAAGGCCGACATATCCCTGTCGCATCCACAGGCCAGTCTGTCCCAAGCTACAGGAGACCGCTCATGCGTGCGCACATCGCCCCCAACGTCCTTGCCCGGATCATCCCCGCCGCGCTCGCCGCCCTCATCCTTGCGCCGGCCGCGCTTGCACAGGCGACAGGCACCGCCCGCGGAACCGTCTACCTCGACGCCAACGGCAACTACCAGCGCGATCCCGGCGAACAGGGCCTGCCCGGCGTCAAACTCTCCAACGGCCGCCTCGTTACCCACACCGACGCCAGCGGCGCCTACCAGATCGACCTGCCCGCCAACTCCATCCTCTTTCTCACCAAGCCGGCCAGCTACGACGTCCCGCTCAACGACAACCAACTGCCGCAATTCTACTATCTCCACTATCCCGAAGGCACGCCCGACATCGCCGACTGGGACTGGTCCGTCATCGAGCCCACCGGCCCGCTGCCCGCCGCGATCGACTTTCCCCTCCTGCCCGGCCAGACAGGCGTCGCCTTCGACGCCATGGGCTTCGCCGATCCCCAGACCGCCACCGACGAACAGCTCGACATGCTGCGCAAGGACGTCATCGAACCCCTGTTCAACAATCCCTACAACGCCGCCTTCGGCATGGTCGCGGGCGACGTCGTCAATGATAATCTCGGCCTCTACGAGCGCCACAACGCCATGATGGCGCTGATCGGCATCCCGATCTGGAACGTCCCCGGCAACCACGACATCAACTATAAATCGCCGGACAACGCCCACGCCACCCAGACCTACCGCTCCGTGTTCGGCCCGGACTATTACTCCTTCGACTACGGCCTCGTTCACTTCCTGGCGCTCAACAACGTCGAATACGGCGGCCCCGGAAACGGCTATCGCGGCTACATCCCCGAACCACAGATGGAATGGATCGCCAACGATCTCGCCGACGTGCCGGAGCACAAGCTGATCGTCGTCATCACCCACATCCCCCTGCTCACCCATGCGCCGAACGGCGACGGAACCCGCTACGGAGCCAACGTCAACACCGCCAATCTTCCCCAACTCGTCGAACTGCTCTCGCGCTTCGACTATGTCTACGGCATCGCTGGCCACGACACGTCAAACAGCTGGAAAACCGAGATCGGCCACGACCATGGCTGGTCCGGCTATCCCTTCATCGCCCACACCCTCGCCGAAACCCGCGGCAGCGGCTGGACACGCGGCCCGCGCGACGAACGCGGCGTCCGTCCCGCCACGATGGCCGACGGCAACCCCAACGGCTATTACCTCTTCCACTTCGAAGGCGCGAAGATCATCCCCCGCTTCATCCCCGCCGGCTCAGCCCCTGACGACCGCCTGCGCGTCACGCTCGAACCCGCCCCGGCCAGCGATCGCCCCTCGCTCGATCGCGGCCAGCTCGCCGACGGCGCCCGCATCGTCGTCAACCTCTTCGACGGCGGCGTGCGCGATGAAGTCTGGGTCGCCTTCAACGACGGCGAACCCGTCGCCATGGAAAACATCGAACGCACCGACCCGACCTATGTCGCCCAGTACGAACGCTTCAAGGACACGCCCGACGCCTACGCCGAACCGGCCGTCTCCTCCCACATCTGGCAATACGACCTGCCCAATCTCGCCCCCGGCCTCCACGTCGCAACCGTCACCGCTCGCGACGAATTCGGCATGGAAGCCCGCTCCGTCTTGACCTTCGAGATCGAATAGCGCCGCACGGGTTCGACAGATGCGGCGTTTGCCGGTATCCTGAAACCAACACAGGACGGATCAGGAGAGATTTTATGAATGTCGTTGTGTCCCAGCCAACTGGCGCGGGCCTGACCTAGACGACCCCGGACCAAAGCGGCGCAACGCCCGGTCCCGACCTTCAAGGTCACATCCCACATCGCCAGCCACACTGCCTGCAGGAATATCCCGCTCGAGAAAACGCGAGGGATAGCAACGACAGGCGCTTGTTCAATTGCGTCCGGCAACCGCGACGCTCGCTGGTAGACAACAATGACATTCTCAAATCCCGAACTGCCCGGCTTCGGCTGGACATCCTTCTATCAATCGCAGGTCAGCGCCGATGAACTCGACGCCGCCATCCCGGCGCGCGTCACCGCCGTTCATCGCGCGCGGCTCGATCTCGCAGCCCCCGGCCTCGACCACACCCTGCAGCCCTTCCCGCTCAACCCTCACGATGAAGCCGCCGACGCAACCGTTGGCGACTGGCTCCTGCTCGACGCACAGACCCTCGCCCCGCTCCGTCGCCTCGAACGCCGCTCCGTGTTCAAGCGCCGCGCGGTTGGAACCGACCGGCGCATCCAGCTGATCGCCGCCAACGTCGACACGCTGTTCATCGTCACGTCCTGCAACCAGGACTTCAACATCGCGCGGCTGGAACGCTATCTCGTCCTCGCCCGCGAGGCCGGCGTCATGCCGATCATCGTCATCACCAAGGCCGACCAGACCGACGAACCGGAAACCTACACCAACCAGGCCGCCCGCCTGCAATCCGGCCTCCTCGTCGAAACCCTCGACGCCCGCAACCGCGAAGAACTTGAGCGCCTCGCCCCATGGCTGCGCGCAGGCGAAACCATCGCCTTCGTCGGCTCCTCCGGCGTCGGTAAATCCACGCTGGTCAACACGCTGGTCGGAAACGAAATCGCCGACACCGCCGGCATCCGCGAGGACGACGCAAAAGGCCGCCACACCACAACCGCCCGCATGCTGCACCAGATCCCCGGCGGCGCATGGGTGCTCGATACGCCGGGCATGCGCGAACTCCAGCTCACCGATGTTCAGTCCGGTATCGAGGATGTCTTCGCCGACATCGTGGAGAT
>JBHIWT010000076.1:0-14825 GCA_041987265.1 Hyphomonadaceae bacterium | reverse complement strand
AATCGTGGGCGGACAAAATTACAGCGTATTCTTGCAGCATATGAGAAGGTCTGAGCGTCTGGATGTTTGAGGGACGAACCGACATGGGTGATGATCTCGAGGCTCTGTTGGCCGCAGACGAGGCGGCGATCAGCGACGATGGCTTCTCCTCGCACGTAGCGCGCAACGCGCGCTCACGTTCTACACTGCGTCGCGGCTGGCTCGCCGTCGCCGGCGCCATCGGTCTGGGTGTATCGCAGTTCTCGCTGTCGACGCTGTGGAAACCTGTTACCGCCGCCATCGACACGCTCGCCCCGGGCCAACTCGTTCTCTCGTTGCCGGTCGTCGATCTCTCCCTCCAGATGCGCGGCGAATCCATGCTTGCTGTAGCGTTCGGCTTGATGGTCCTGCTGGCTGTGGCAGCCACCCGCTTTGTCGGAGACGAATTCTAGGCGATTGCCTTTCCCCGCAGCGTCTGATCAGTTGCCTCCAGAATCGAGGAGGCGGCGCCATGGGGTCGATCAGCTATTTCGCCATCGGACTTGTTCTGTTTTTCGGAACGCACCTGTTCGCCGCCACTAGGTCGCGCGAACCCGGCAACCTGCGTGATCGCATCGGCTACGGCCCGTACATGGGCCTGTTTTCACTGCTGTCGCTGGCCGGCCTTGTCGCGCTCGTCATCGGATACGGAAACTTCCGCAACACGATCCCGGTCTGGGACCCGCCAGTCTGGACCCGTCACATCGCGCTCACCCTGATGCTGCCATCGCTGATCCTGCTGGTCGCGGCCTATGCGCCGACAGGCTACATCAAGAAAGCGGTCAAACATCCCATGCTGGCGGCGATCAAGGTCTGGGCCTTCGCGCACCTCTGCGCCAATGGCGATCTTGCGTCGGTCATCCTCTTTGGCGCCTTTCTGGCCTTCGCCGTCATCGACCGCATCATCATCAAGCGGCGTGGCGACCCGCTCGAAGGCAAGACGCCGAACGCCCTCGGCGACACCATCTCCGTCATCGGTGGGGCGTTAGCCTACGCGGGAATCGCCTTCTGGGCGCACCCCGAACTGATCGGCGTGCCGGTCCTCTCCTGAGCGTAAACCGGCTTCAGCGGCCCAAAGATTGCCACGCCAATCCCTGCGCCCTAAGTCTGGGCGAGAGCATTGTGCGCCGCATCAACGGAACGTCCCATGTCAAAACAGCTCCAGACCCGCCGCAAGACGGTTCGCGATATCCGCGCGGCCAAGGGCGGCGTCCCGCTGGTCTGCTTAACGGCCTACACCTCGCCGGTCGCCGAGCTGCTCGACGAGCGCTGCGACATTCTCCTCGTGGGCGATTCCCTCGGCATGGTCGTCCACGGCCTGCCCACCACGGTCGGCGTCACGCTCGACATGATGATCCTGCACGGCAAGGCCGTCATGCGCGCCTCCAGCCAGGCCTTCGTCATCGTCGACATGCCGTTCGGCTCCTACGAAGGCAGCCGCGAACAGGCCTTCACAAACGCCTCGCGCATCATGATGGAAACCGGCTGTCAGGCCGTGAAAATGGAATCAGGCGCCTACGCCGCTGATACGGTCCGCCACCTTGTCGAGCGCGGCATCCCCGTCATGGCCCATGTCGGCCTGCGCCCGCAGGCAACAAACGTCGACGGTGGGTTCAAGGCCAAGGGCCGCACCAGGGAAGAAATGGACCGGGTCATCAACGAGGCCGTCGCCGCCGATGAGGCCGGTTGCTTTGCAATGGTGGTCGAGGGCGTCTCCGAGGAACTCGCTCAACAGGTCACGAAAGCGGTTTCCTGCCCCACGGTCGGCATCGGCGCGTCAGCCGCCTGCGACGGGCAGATTCTCGTCACCGACGACATGCTCGGCATGTTCGACTGGACCCCCAAATTCGTCCGCCGCTACGCTGACCTGAAGTCTGAGATCACAAAGGCCGTCGAAGGTTACGCCAGTGACATAAGGGAGCGAAAATTCCCTTCAGAGGAGGAGACTTACGTCTTCAAGGGCCAAAACTAGCGACCTTTTCGTCACAGCCTTCTCCATTTGCCCCCATCCGTCCCCGCCGCTAAGTTGCGCGCAAATTGACCAAGGAGCGCGCCGTTCGTGGCCGATATTTTCAGTGAAGTCGACGAAGGCCTACGCCAGGACCGCGCCGCGGACCTGTGGAAGAAATACGGCCCGATCGTCATTGGCGCAGCCGTCCTGCTCGTCGCCGCCGTCGGGGTGTGGGAATACCTGAAATGGGACCGCGCACAGAAGATTGAGGCCGTCGCCCAGCAATACTCCAACGCGATGGACAGCCTCGAAGATGAAGAACTGACAGCTGCGCGCGACACCTTCTCGCAGATCGCTGAAGGCGATGGTGGGTTCGCCGTCATCGCCGGCCACATGGCGGCTTCGATCGCCCAGAGCCAGGGCGACCAGCAAAGCGCGCTGGAACAATTCGACGCCGTCAGCGCCAAGACCGACAACGTCTACGCGCAGCTCGCCATCCTCAAGAGCGCGTACGTCCAGTCAGAGACCGCAACCCGTGCTGAGCTCGAAACCCTGCTTGCGCCGCTGCTGACCGGCTCCGGCCCCACCGACGGACTCGCAAGAGAGTTGCTTGCCGCCAAGGCGCTCGCCGACGGCGACATCGAGCGCGCTCGCCGGGAATACCAGACCCTCAGCCTGCGCCTCGACGACGGCAATCCGCTCCCCGAATTCCAGCAGCGGATCCAGCGCGCGATGTTGGCGCTCCCCGCTCCGGCCCCCGCCGCCGCGACGACCGAAGACACAAGCGCGAACGAAACCCAGGAAGCTCCCGCCCAATGATCAGGACACGTCTTTCCCTGGCCCTCGCGGCCAGCGCCTTGATGCTGGCCGGGTGCGGTATCTTCGGCGGACGCGGCAAGGAAATTTCCGAAGAGGAAAGGGCCGCGCGCGTTTCCATGTCGGTGCTCGACCAGCAGCTCGAACCGGACGCCTCGCTCGCCGCCACCACGGTCGTCGTGCCGCCCGCCGCTGAAATCGCCAACTGGCCGCAGGCGGGCAGAGCGCCCGGCAAGATTGTGGGCCATGTCGCCGCCGGTCCCGATCTGCGCGTTGCATGGCGCGAGAACGCCGGCGCTGGCTCAAGCCGCAAACAGCGCATCGTTGCCGCCCCGGTCGTCAGCGACGGCGTCATCTTCATGGTCGACGCCAGCCAGACCGTCCGCGCCTTCGACGCCGCCAATGGCTCCCGCCGCTGGAGCGTGACGCTGGAATCCGGATCCAACCGCGACCCGATCGCCGTCGGCGCCGGCATCGGTGCAGCCGCCGACCGCATTCTCGTCACCTCCGGCTTCGGCTACATCGTCGCCTTGTCCAAGACCGACGGTGCGGAACTGTGGCGCCACGCCGATCTCGGGTTCGCCCGCAATTCTCGGCGACCGCGCCTTCGTCACATCGACCAACAACGAACTCTATGTTCTCAGCATCGCGACGGGCGAAATCATCTGGACGGATCAGGCCATCTCCGAATCCGCCCGCATCCTGTCCTCGCCAAGCCCGGCGGTCTCCGACGACATCCTCGTCGCGCCATACTCTTCAGGCGAATTGATCGCCTACGTCCCGGCCAACGGCCGCCGCCTCTGGCAGGACACGCTCACCACCATCAACCGCTTCACGCCGCTCTCCGCCATCAACGACATCGCGGGGCGTCCGTCGATCCAGGAAGGCGTCGTCTACGCCGCCAGCCATTCCGGCATCCTCACCGCTATCGACGCCCGCAGCGGCACGCGGATCTGGAACAAGCTGTTCGGCTCGCGCCTCGGCCCAGTCATCGCCGGTCAGTACCTCTTCATTGTCGGCACGGACGGGCAGGTCGCCTGCATGAACAAGATCGACGGTCGCGTCGTCTGGGTCCGCAAGCTGGCGGGCTATAAGAACGAGGAAAAGAAACAGGACGCCATCGTCTGGACCGGGCCACTCGTCGCCTCCGACCGGCTGATCCTCGCCTCGTCCGAAGGCGAAGTGCTCGCGCTGTCCTTGCAGACCGGCGAAACCATCGCAGACCTTGATCTTAATCAGCCAGTCTATATTGAACCCATCGCCGCGGGCGGCTTGATCTATTTCCTCACAGACGAAGGAACGCTGATCGCAGTCCGCTAGTCGCGGCGCGCGCCAGCCGGAGCCAGCCATGACCCTCGCGGTCGCCATCGTCGGCCGACCGAACGTCGGAAAATCCACGCTTTTCAATCGTCTGGCGGGATCGAAGATCGCGCTCGTGCACGACCAACCGGGCGTCACGCGCGACCGCAAGGAGGCTGCAGGCCATCTCGGCGGCCTTGAGATGCGCCTCATCGACACCGCTGGTTTTGAAGACGTCTCCGATGAATCGCTCGAAGCGCGCATGCGCCGCCAGACCGAACTGGCGATCGCAGCCGCCGATGTCTGTATTTTCCTCATCGATGCGCGCGACGGCGTTACGCCGATCGACGAGGCTTTCGCCCAATTGCTCCGCCGCGCCGGCAAGCCGGTCGTGCTCGCCGCCAACAAGTGCGAAGGCAAGCGCGGCGACGCCGGCCTGATGGAGGCATGGAGCCTCGGCATGGGCGAGCCCGTCGCCATCTCAGCGGAACACGGCGAGGGCATGAGCGACCTTTACGAAGCGCTGGCCGATGCAGAGCGCAAGGTCGAAGCCTCAGGCGGCGGCATCCTCAAGGACGAGGCCGAGACGGTCGAGCACGAGCCCTTCGATCCCGACGCGGAAGCCCCGCCGGAAGACAACGAGAAACCCGTCCGCATCGCCTTCGTCGGACGCCCCAACGCCGGCAAGTCGACGCTTCTGAACGCCATCCTCGGCGATGATCGTTTCCTTACCGGCCCTGAAGCCGGCATCACCCGCGACGCCGTCACCGTCGCCTGGACATGGCGCGACCGTGAAATCCGCCTCGTCGACACCGCCGGCCTGCGCAAACGCGCCCGCGTGCAGGAAAAGCTCGAGCGCATGTCGACGCACGAGACGATCCACGCGCTCCAGTTCTGCGATGTCGTCGTCCTTGTCATGGACCCCAACGACGCCTTCGAAAAACAGGACATCCAGATCGCTGGGCTCGCGCTCAGGGAAGGGCGCGGTCTCGTCTTCGCCATTACCAAGTGGGATACGATCAAGGAGAAGACCGAGGCACGCAAGGTGATCGAGGAACTCGCTGCGCGCCGCATCCCCCAGGCGAAAGGCGCGCCGGTCGAATTCGTTTCCGGCCTCAACGGCAAGAACCTCGACAAGCTGATGGACGCCTGCCTCACCGTCCACCGCCACTGGTCCGCCCGCGTCAAGACGCGCGACCTCAATGACTGGCTGCAATACGTTGTCCAGAAACACCCGCCGCCAGCGCCCGACGGCAAACGCGTCAAGCCGCGCTACATGGCCCAGATCAAGACCCGCCCGCCCACCTTCGTGCTGATGGCCTCACGCGCCGAAAGCATGCCGGAAACCTACAAGCGCTATCTCATCAACGAGCTGCGCGAAGCCTTCGACCTGCCGGGCGTCCCAATCCGCCTCGAAGTCAAACAGGGTAAGAACCCCTACGCCGACAAGGGCTGAGACTATTCTTCGGCGATCATCGTCCGATAGGCGAACCGTCGCGAATGATCGCTCATGTCTTCCGCCAGCAGCGAGGGAACAACGCTCGCGACATCTTCCGGCGTCGGCAGCGTGTTCTGGTCTTCTCCCGGCATCGCCTTGAACCGCATCTCGGTGCGCGTCGCGCCCGGATCGAACAGGTTCACCCGAACAGACGTGTTCTCCATCTCGTCAGCATAGCAGGTCACCATCGCCTCCAGCGCCGCCTTGGAGGCCGCATACGCGCCCCAGAACGCCCGCGGACGGATCGCAGCACCGGATGTCACGAATACAGCACGTCCCGCCGGGCTCTTGCGAAGCAGGCCGTCCATCGCCCGGATCAACCGCCAGTTCGCAGTCAGGTTCACCGCCATCGTCTCGTCGAAGCTCGACGGCGTGATGTGATTGAGCGGCCCGATCGTGCCCAGTACCCCGGCATTCGCGAACAGGCCGTCGATCCGGCCGAACTTCGCGTCCAGCGCCGCCGCAAGCCTGTCGATCGCATCGCCGTCCTTGATGTCCATCGGAACCAGCGTCGCCTCGCGCCCGGTCTTCTCGCGCAATGCATCGTCCAGCTCCGTCAGCGCCCCTTCAGAGCGCGCCGTGCACACGACGTGATTGCCGGCCTCAGCCAGCGCAAGCGCCGCTGCGCGACCGATCCCGCGCGATGCGCCGGTTACAAGTACAATTCTGCGATCCATGAAACCTTAGTCGTCCAGCAGCGACAATTGCTCGTCCTTCGCCGACCGGTCGAGATCGTGGTCAACGAGGCGGGTAGGGTAATCGCCGGTAAAGCAGTGATCGGCGAATTGCGGTGCGTCGGCATCGCGCTTGTCCACGCCAAGCCCGCTATAGAAGCCGTCCAGCGAGATGAAGCTCAGCGAGGTCACGCCAAGATAGCGGCGCATCTGCTCAATCGACATTGAGCTGGCGATCAGCTCTTCCTTCGAGGGCATGTCGATCCCGTAGAAGTCCGGATACATGATCGGCGGTGAAGCCACCAGGAAGTGGATTTCCGCCGCTCCCGCATGTTTCACCATATCGACGATCCGACGCGACGTATTCCCGCGAACGATGGAATCATCGATCAGCACAACCCGCTTGCCCTCCAGCAACGGCCGGTTCGCCGCATGCTTGCGCGAAACGGACGTCACCCGGCTCGACTGCGTCGGCTGGATGAAGGTTCGGCCGACATAATGGTTGCGAATGATCCCGAACCCGAACGGAATGCCCGACGCCTGCGAATACCCCAGCGCCGCCGGGCTCCCGCCATCGGGAACCGGACAGACGATATCCGCCTCGATCTGGTTTTCGCGCGCCAGCTGCTGTCCAAACGCCACACGCGTCTCGTAAACGCTGCGACCGTACATTTCGCTGTCGGGCCGCGCGAAGTAGACGTATTCGAATACGCACGGCGTCGCTTTCTTGCGCGGGAACGGCGTCAGGCTTTCAACCCCGCTCTCCGAAATCACCACCACTTCGCCATTCTCGATGTCGCGCACGAAGTTCGCGCCGATGGCGTGCAGCGCGCATGTCTCCGAGGCCAGCACCGGCGCGCCGTCCAACTCGCCTAGCACCAGCGGCCGCAATCCCCATGGATCGCGCGCGCCAATCAGCTTCTTCTTCGTCATGCCGACAAAGGCGTACCCGCCCTCGATCCGGCGGAGCGCGTCGATGAACCGCTCGATGAAGCTCGACCGGTCCGACCGCGCCGTCAGCTGCAGCACGACCTCTGTGTCCATCGTCGACTGGAAGATCGCGCCTTCCTTGACCAGCTCATGATGCAGCGTCCGGGCATTGGTCAGGTTGCCGTTGTGCGCGATCGCAAAGCCGCCGCCGGCGAGGTCGCCGTAGATTGGCTGGATATTGCGCAATGCCACCTTGCCGGACGTCGAATAGCGGTTGTGTCCGATCGCCACCCGGCCGGGCAGGCGAGAAATCGCCGACTTCTTCTCGCTGAAATTGTCGCCCACCAGGCCGAAATGTCGTTCGGTATGAAACCGGTGAGTCTTCGGATCATAACTGGCGATGCCGCAGGCTTCCTGACCGCGATGCTGCAGGGCGTGCAGGCCCAGCGCCGTCAGAACCGCCGCGTCCTCGCGTCCATAGACGCCGAACACGCCGCACTTGTGGCCCATCCCGTCCTTGCAGCCGGGACTGAAATCGTCGTCCTCGATTTCCTCGTTCACTCCAGCCTCCAGCGCCCAGCTTCGCCTAACGTCTCACTCGTCCGATCCGGCGATAGAATCAACCGGCGTCGCAATCGCTTCGCCCGCCCGCTCGACAAATCCCGGTACCGTGTTGCGGATCCACGACGCAGCCGCATCCAGAAAATCATAGCTGAACGCATCGGTCAGTTGCTCGGGAACCGCTTCCTCCGGCAACACCTGCTGCACCAGCAGGACAAACAACACCCCCGCCAGTATCCCGCGCGCCACGCCGAACGCCGCGCCCGCCAGCCGGTCCAGCAGGCCGATTTCCGGCGAGGCGTGTACCAGCCGCGACAATCGCCCGCCAATGAACGCCGCCAGCGAATAGGCCAGCAGGAAGCCAAGCAGGAATACCACCGTCGCCGGGATCAGGTCCGACCAGCTCTCGGGAAACAGCGGCTCGACAACCCCGCCCAGCAGGCGAACGAAGACAAAGCCGACAATGCCCCCGACGATGAAGGAAAGAACGGACGACGCTTCGCGGATCAGCCCGCGGCCCAGCGACATCACGGCCGACACGATAATCACAATCAGCAGGATCAGGTCGAAGACCAGTCCTGGACCCTGGGACAGATCAGACAATCTAGTCTCCCTGAAGCGTGTCGATGAGCGCCTGTACGCTGGATAACCCAATAACCTTAAGGCCGTCGACCTGCTCTGGCGCCCCGGGCGGCGCTATGGCGCAGTCAAATCCCAGGCGCGCAGCTTCACGCAAACGGGTTTCCAGTCTCCCAACCGGCCGCACCGCGCCAGACAGCGCAATCTCGCCGAAAAACACGGTCTTAGACGGAACGCCCCGGTCCAGCAGCGAGGACGCCAAAGCCGCTGCGGCCGCAAGGTCCCCGGCCGGTTCGCTGATTCGATATCCTCCTGTCACGGACAGATAGACGTCCCGCGCCCCCGTCCGCAGCCCGCAGCGCGAATCAAGCACCGCCAGAAGCATGGCGAGACGCGAACTCTCCCAGCCGACAACCGACCGCCTTGGCGATCCCGCCACCTCCTGTCCGACCAGCGCCTGCACCTCGGCCAGCATCGGTCGCGACCCCTCCATCGCCGCAAACACGGCCCGGCCCGATGCGCCTTCATCTCCCGCGCCAAGAAACATCGCCGATGGGTCCGTTGAACTCACCAGCCCCTGTTCGCGCATCTCGAACACGCCGATCTCGTCCGTCGGCCCGAACCGGTTTTTCACCGATCGCAATATGCGGAATTGATGCCCGCGCTCGCCTTCGAAATAGAAGACCGCATCCACCATGTGCTCCAGCACACGCGGCCCCGCGATCTGCCCGTCCTTGGTGACGTGTCCGACGAGGATGACGATCGCCCCCGTTTTCTTGGCGAACCGCGTCAGTTCTTGCGCGCACGCCCGCACTTGCCCGACCGATCCCGGCGCCGCCTCCAGCCCGTCCGACCACAAGGTCTGCACACTGTCGATCACCACCAGATCCGGCGACATCGCCTTTAGCGCCTTGATGATCGAGCGCAGGTCGGTTTCCGAAGCCAGCTGCACCGGCGCATCGGCCACGCCCAGCCGCCGGGCCCGTCCCTGAATCTGCGAAACGGATTCCTCGCCGGAGATATAGGCCGTCGAAACCCCGGCCTTCGCCATCGCCGCAGCGGCCTGCAGCAACAGCGTCGACTTGCCGATCCCCGGATCGCCGCCAACCAGCACGGCGGACGAACGCGCAATCCCGCCGCCAAACACCCGGTCCAGTTCCGATATCTGCGTCGACAGCCGCTCCGGCGGAGGCTCGGCCGAATCCAGCGGCGAAAACTCAACGCCGCTCGCTTTCTTGCGTCCTGCGCCTTTCTCCGCCGTCAATCCGCCCGGCGCGCCGACCGTCTCCTCAACCAGCGTGTTCCACTCGCCACATCCCTCGCACTTGCCCGACCACTTGCCGTGGACAGTGCCGCAGGACTGGCAGACAAAGGCGGTGGAAGCCCGGGCCATGGCGAATTTCTCGAATCAACGTGACGCCCGGATGTTGGCAGGTTTCGCAATTCGGTGCGAGAAAGGTCCAAAGGCAATCCCCACGAACCTGAAAACGGAGGGGAAAGTCCGGGAACCGCCGCCCCCGGAAAGCTCTTTGTTGCGAAGCCGGCAGAGGAGATCCAGGCCGTGGAAGAATCAGGACCGGGCGATAAGCGCACCGCGCTCACGCCTGAAGAAGCGGAACGGCAGGCGGAGGATCGCGAACTGGACGAAGAGCTGGACGAAACCTTCCCAGCCAGCGATCCGCTCTCGATCATCCAGCCAAACCTTCCTAATGATCAGTAGGCTGGCGACCGGCGGATGAACATGCAGCCTTCGAACAGAATGACGGCGGGCCAGACCCTCTCAAGACGCGCGTTGGTGCGGACGGCTCTGGCGGGCGGACTGACACTGGCGACGCTTCCGGTTGTGGGCTGCGCGGCGGGCCGTGGGCGGGCGGCCTCGCCAGCTGCAGACGCCAACGCTTTCCCGAACCTCGCCGCCAACGCCCAGCCGATCTCCCCAGCCGAGCACGCCGCCCGCATCGACAAGGCCCAGCGCCTCCTGCGCGAATCCGGAGACGCCGCGCTCCTGCTCGAAGCCGGATCCTCGCTCACATATTTCACCGGAATCCGATGGGGCCGTTCCGAGCGTTATACCGGCGCGCTCATTCCGGCCTCCGGCGCGCCAGTCATCATCACTCCGGAATTCGAGGAGCCCTCCATCCGCGAAAGCCTCAAGATCGACGCCGGCGTCCGCATCTGGAACGAACACCAGAACCCGTTCGAACGCGTCGCAGGCGCACTCAACGACGCCAACGCAGGCGAGGGCGCAATCGCCGTCGAGGAAACCGTCCGCTACTTCATCGCCCAGGGTGTTGCCGAGGCCACCAGCCGCCCCCAGCGCAACGCCAACCACATCGTCCGCCAGTGCCGGATGTACAAGTCGCCCGCCGAACTGGCGCTGATGCAGACCGCCACCGACATCACCATGGCGGCTTACCGCCACGTCCACGCAAATCTTGAAACCGGCATGTCCTCCTTCGATGTCTCCGCCCTGATGAGCGGCGCGACCCGCGCCCTCGGCGGGAGCGTCGAATTCTCCATGGCGCTGCTCAACGAGGCCAGCGCCTATCCCCACGGCACGGCCCAGCCACAGTCCATCCGCGAGGGTTCGCTCATCCTAATGGATTGCGGCGCTTCGGTGCACGGCTACGAGTCAGACGTCTCACGTACCTGGGTGTTCGGCGAACCCACGCCCAAGCAGCGCGAAGTATGGAACACAGTCAAACGCGGGCAGGAAATCGTCATCGAAACTGCGCAGGTCGGAACGCCAGCCGGCAAGGTCGACGACGCCGTACGCGGCTACTACGAAAGTCTCGGCTACGGTCCCGGCTACGCCACGCCCGGCCTCTCGCACCGAACCGGCCACGGCATCGGCCTCGATGGCCACGAACCGATCAACTTCGTCCACGGCGAAACCACGCCGCTCGCCCCCGGCATGTGCCTCTCCAACGAACCGGGCATCTACATCTACGGAGAATTCGGCGTCCGCCTCGAAGACTGCCTCTACATGACCGAGCAGGGGCCGAAGCTGTTTTCCGAAATGTCCCCGTCGATCGACAATCCGTTCGGCTAGTCCGGCCCGTCAAATTTCGGCGCAAACTGCCCCAGCCACTCAAGGTGCGGAGCGATGTCGATCCCCTCGCGCGCCAGCCAGTCGGCCGAATGGCACGTATCCTCATACCGCTCGCCGCCATCGCAGATCAGCGTTGCAATACTGCCTTCGCGCCCCGCCGCCTTCATCTCGCTCGCCAGGGCCAGCGCCGCGCAGACATTAAGGCCGGTTGACGGGCCATACCGCCGTCCGGTCAGATCCTTCAGCCACCAGATTGCAGCAATGCTCGCAGCATCAGGTATCTTCATCATCCGGTCGATGATGTCCGGCAGGAAGGACGGTTCCATCCGCGGGCGCCCCACGCCCTCGATCCGCGAACGTACCGAAGCCGCCGCCCCACGATCACCTGCGACATACCCGTCGAAGAACACCGAACCCTCCGGATCGGCGACGCACACTTTCGTCTCGCCGAAACAATCCGCCCGATAGCGCAGATACCGGCCAATCGTCGCCGACGTCCCGCCCGTGCCCGCGCCCACAACCACCCATTCCGGGGCGGGGTGAGGCTCTTTCTCAAGTTGCTGGAACAGGCTCTCGGCGATGTTGTTGTTGGCGCGCCAGTCCGTCGCCCGCTCGGCGTTGGTGAACTGGTCGAGGTAATACCCGCCGGTCTCGGCCTCCAGCTCCGCCGCCTTTGCATAGATCTCGCCCGCTGGCGCCTCCACGACCCGCCCGCCATTGCGCGCGATCTCGGCGAGCTTCCGCGCGGATGTCCCAACAGGCACAACCGCCACGAAGGGCAGGCCAAGCAAGCGCGCAAAATAAGCCTCGGATACCGCCGTGCTGCCGGAAGACGCCTCGATCAGCGTCGTCCCCGGGCCGATCCGCCCCGAGCACAGCCCGTATAGGATCAGCGATCGCGCCAGCCGGTGTTTCAGGCTGCCTGTCGGGTGGGTCGCCTCGTCCTTCAGGTAGATGTCGACGCCATCCAGTCCGCCGACCGTCAGCCGCTGCAGGTGCGTGTCCGACGAACGGTTGAAGTCCGCATCGATCGCGCCCATCGCCTGTTTCAGCCAGGCGCGGTAATCCCGCCCGCCGGATGCGCGCACATGATCGCCGATTACGGGCGGAGACGGTTTCGATGTCATGGCTCACCACAAGCAACCGCGCGCACTTGACTGCGCGCGGCTGAATTACCGTCAATGCCGGTCAATGTCTCGCGCTATTCCTGCAACGAGACCATCGACACCGTCCCGGCCTTCACCGCTTCTTCGGTGAACAGCAGGTCGTCCCACTTGCGCTCGGAATAGGCGTGCGTCTGGTCGGCGTAATACGGCGAGTTCGGATTGGACGACTGCGAATAGGTCAGGATGCCTTCGCTCATCGGCCCGTCCTCCGTGAACTCCACCGTCATGATCCAGCTCCCGCCAGCCCGGATGCTCGTCCATCCCAACTCAGGCTCAAGGTCTGAGGGATAGATCGCGTTGAACACGCCGTAGAAACCGGGCCCGCCATGAATCGCGATCAGCTCATCGCCGCGCTTCTCCCGCTGCACGTCGCCCAGCCGCGCATCCGCAGCGATCGACAACTCATCCAGCTTGTCGACCGCCTTGACCAGCGCCTCCATCACGGCCGCGTCTCCCACGTCCAGCGTATTCGGCGTGTTCAGGGGATCGCCCGGATCAAACGCCACCTTGAACTTCAAACCGCCATTCTCGGCGAACAGGTTGAACAGGTGTGCGCCGCGGCTATCGACATTCGTCCGCATGTCCCAGCCAGCAAGCGCATCGCACGCGGCCTTCAGCTTGGCCTTGCCCGACGCCCGACACGCGCCGACCAGATCGTCCCGAACCAGTTCCGCGCCGAGATTGCGGTTGTTGTACATCAGCGCCTGCAGCGACTTCATGTCGAACTTCGGCGCGCCGTGTTCGTCCGTCCCGTCGATGCGCTCGTCAACCAGCTCAAGCCCCAGCCGCGTGCGCAGCGTCCGCTCCGTGCCCTCGTCGCCAAAGATCGGGCTGTAACCCGTCACCGGCTCCCTGGGGTTGGTCAGCCAGTAGCTGTCATTCATCTGCGTCACGTAATCTGTGCGGAACAGGTACGGGGTCTTGCTCGACCCGAACACGCCCTCAGCGGTCGAGTCGGAGTCCGTCGCCCAGTTGCACTCAGAACGCGAGCCGTCCAGCACCGGAATACGGCTCGACGTCCACATCTTCTTCGCCAGTTCCGATACCGCGCACTTTTCGGCCAGCGCGGCGGATACGTTCGGGATCATTCCCATATCGCCGTACAGCGCTTCGCCGCCTGCATCGACCGCCGTCGTGTTGAACCCGGTCGCCTGGTACTTGCCCAGGATCTCCTTCAGGTCCCGCACATCCTTCGCCTGCCACATCGCGATGTACTGGTCCGGCGAGCGCAAGCCCTGCGGCACATACCGGATCGCGTAGGCCGTCTTGTCCGTCCACGGCAGCGTTTCGGTTTCCACGATCGGTCCGTACATCGTCGAATACAGCGTACGCGTCTCCGGTTCGCCGTCCTTGACGTCGACCGAAACCTCCGTCCGCTCCATCGCAATCGACTCGCCGTCGACCATGTACCGGGTCGGATCACCCGGATCGAGCGTCAGCTCGAAATAGCCGAACCGCCGCGCCGTCGACACGGTGTGGCTCCACGCGAAGTTCTCGGTGTGGCCGATGCCGACCGACGCATTCGTCACCAGCCCGGCGCCGACCACGTTCAATTCGTCCGGGATGATCATGTGCATCCGGTAGAACCGGTTCTGCCCATCCCAGGGATAGTGCGGATTGCCCAGCAGCACGCCATAACCCGACTTGGTCACATCGCGCCCCAGGCCATAGGCGTTCGAACCCAGTCCCGTCGCTTCGACCAGCGGCTGGTCCAGCGCAGCGTCCTGCTGGTCTGGCGCGTTCGGCGGCGCAGCGGCGGCGACCCCCGCCGGTTGGTACAGCACCTGTCCTGCATGGACATGGCGCCAGTAATCCATCTCGTTCAGCTCTCGCACCCATTCCGCACCGGCGCAGCGCGGATCGCTGATGTTCTCAACGCCGGTATCGCGCAGATAACGATTGAAACCGGCGGCATAGCCCCGCGCCAGCGCCCGCGCTTCAGCCGAAGGCGTATCCGGCGACCCCGCCGGCCCGTTCAGCAGCGCCTCCATCTCGCCGGTCGCGATGACCCGCTGGTGATAGATGTCTGACAGCACATTGTCGTTGTCATCGCCCGGCCCGAGATACTTCGCCCGCTCACCGCTCGCCGTCAGGATCCGCTCGGCCAGCTCGCAGACATTGTCTTCCGCCATCGCATAGCCAAGACCGTAGCCGAGCCCCGCATAATCCGGCGCCGTCACATGCGGCACGCCATAGGCGCTTCGTCGGACCTCAGCAGAATACTCCGGAACGCTGGCCGCAGCGTCCGCGCTGCTGGCTGTATCGCCTGCGGGCGCGGTGG
>JBHIWT010000075.1:0-15003 GCA_041987265.1 Hyphomonadaceae bacterium | reverse complement strand
GATCGAGGACCCCGGCTCGTTCTCCGGCAGCGCCAGTTCGCCAAGCCCCGAACGCGGACCCGATCCCAGGAACCGGATGTCGTTGGCGATCTTGAAGCACGCCATCGCCACCGTGTTGATCGCGCCATGGCTCATCACCATCGCATCGTGCGCGGCCAGCGATTCAAACTTGTTCGGCGCGGTGGTGAACTTCATGCCGGTGATCTGCGCGATCTTGTCGGCGACCATTTCCGCAAATCCCTTGGGGGAGGCGAGGCCGGTGCCAACCGCGGTGCCGCCCTGCGCCAGCTCCATCAGCGCCGGCAATGTCTGCTCGATGCGCGCAATTCCGTTCTCGATCTGCTTGGCGTAGCCGGAAAATTCCTGGCCCAGCGTCAGCGGCGTTGCATCCTGCGTGTGGGTGCGGCCGATCTTGATGATGTCGGCCCACGCCTGCGCCTTGTCGTTCAGCGCGTTATGCAATGTCTGCAGCGCCGGCAGCAGACGGTGCGTGATTTCTTCCGCGCACGCCACATGCATCGCCGTCGGAAACGTGTCGTTCGATGACTGGCTCATGTTGCAGTGATCGTTGGGGTGGATCGGTTTCTTCGATCCCATCTCGCCGCCAAGGATCTCGATCGCCCGGTTCGAGATCACCTCGTTGGCGTTCATGTTCGACTGCGTGCCCGAACCCGTCTGCCACACGACCAGCGGGAAGTGGTCATCCAGCTTGCCTTCGATCACCTCGTTGGCGGCCTGGACGATCACCTTGCCCAGTTCCGGGTCCAGCTTGCCCATCGCCATGTTGGTCTCGGCCGCCGCGCGCTTGACGATGCCCAGCGCCCGCACGATCGGGGCGGGCTGTTTTTCCCAGCCGATCTTGAAGTTGCCCAGCGAACGCTGCGCCTGCGCGCCCCAGTATTTCGAGGCGTCAACCTCGACAGGTCCCATTGTGTCGGATTCAGTGCGGGTATCGGTCATGTCTGGTCCTGATTCTTGCGGTGCAGCGCGCCTGCGGGCGGATTACGGCGTTCAGGCGCGCTGATCAAGCGAGGCGCATGGTCCAGCGGCGCTGGCGTGTTAGGCTGGCGAACAAATCGGCCCGTTCGCCCGGTCGGAGGGGAAGTTGGCGTACCCGTTGAAAGAGCTGCTGAAGGCCTGGCGCACGCGCGGCTGGATGAAGAAATCCGGCCCGACCAAGGACGCCCACAACCGCATGCTGGAAGCCATGTCCCAGCTCGAGCTGGCGGTTGCGGCCTCCAATCCCGATCATTGCGATGCTGCGCGTTCGGCTGCGGAAAACGAATTGCACGGCAGGGGCGGGCGGATCGAAGAAGTGATCCCGACCATTCCCGGCTTCGTGCGCTACGCAGAACCTGACGTGTTGCGCAAGCGCTTCTTCGGGTTCAGCCGCATGGTGCGCAAGTATATGGGCATGACCGCGCTGCTTGGCTTCATTCTGGCCGTCGTGGTGATCGGCTATGCCGAAGAGCAGAAAACGCCGGCCCTGCGCGAGGCGGTCGAAATGGGCCTCATCACCCAGCTCGAATTCGACCAGCGCGGACGCGGTCTCAGCGACGAGGAATACGAGGCCGCGGAAGCGCTGGGCGTTGATTTCGAAAGCGCCTTTCCCTCCGACGCCACACTGGAAGAAGTGCTGTTGCACCGTGTCGCCGACGAAACGCCGACCGGGCGCAGGTACAAGACCTGGTCCAGCGCCGGCTGGCTGGTGATTGTCGTCTTCATCCTCGCCTGGTTCACGTGGATGATCACCAGCTTCTTCCGCGGCCAGCCCGCGCGCGTGCTCCTGCTGCGCAAGTTCAACGACAAGGCGCTGGCCAAGTCGATGGAATACGTCATCACCGACGAGCTGCGCCCGTTCGGTCACATCTCCACCCTGTCCGACCAGTTCATCCGCCGATCGCGATGGGGCTGGGTCGGGCGGCTGATCCCGACCAATTTCATGCACGCCATCCTGATCGTGGTGTGGATGCCGATCCGCTTCGTGCTGCGCCAGTTCAATCGCGCGCGTCATGGCCCTCCCTATGTCGGCTCGGCGCGCGACTTCCGCAATCTCGCCAAACGCCTGCGCGACCGCATCGGCCTCAACATCGAGGTGGCGATGACCTCCAAGGAGGCCTTCATCGTGCGCAGCCACGACAAGTGGTGGAAGGAAGTCGTCGCCCTGCTGATGGGATCAGCCGACGTCATCGTCGTCGACCTCTCAAACGTCACCTCGGGCACGGAATGGGAGCTCGAACGTCTTGACCGGCTCGACCTGTTCGACCGCGCCGTCCTCACCGCGCACGAGGACCGGATGCAGGCTGCGCGCGACGCCGCAGCGCGCTTCCCCGGTTCCGCGCGCAAGCACATCTATCCCTATGACAAGCTCGGCGACATGGCCGACCGCGAAGCGTTCCGGACCGAGATGCTGGAAACCATGTCATTCGTACTCGGCGAAAAATCGCGCGGCCAGATGGTGAAGGGATGACAGTTTCCGGTTGACGATGGCGCAGCGATCCGTGATGCGCTCACAGCATGTCTGATGTCAGTGATCGCGAACCCGATGACACGCCATGGACCCGTTCGGGCAAGGTCTCGGCACGCCTCCATCGCGACAGCGCGCTTGAGGTCGCTGTCGACGGCCTGACGACGCAGACCAAATACTACAAGCCGCTGCTCAAGGAATTCTTCCGCAAGACGTTCACCGCGATTCGCCCGCGCTGGGGCGATTTCGATGTGCACATTGTCATGCGTTATACCGGCGATCCGCCGCACATGGACCTCGACAATCTCGCCAAGGCGCTGCTCGACAGCGCCACGGGCGCCGCCTTCCACGACGACAGCCAGGTCGCCCGCCTGCTTGTGGAGCGCGTCAGTAGCGACAGGGAAGGGATATGGATGAAGATCAGCGCCGCGCCCCGCCCTCAACCCGGCCCTCAACCCGGCCCTCGACTCGGCCCTCAATCCGGCGTTGACCGATAAAGACGGATTTCCGTCCCCGGCAGGTTAAAGGTGGGACAGCCGTCGCCAGGCCATCAGATGCTGGCCATCAAAGCTTCGCGATGGCGATTGTGCGTCCGCATGGGCTCGGCTCTAATGCGCCAGAAGATTTGGGAGGAAACCAGATGATCAGAACCCGAAGCAGAAGCCTGCGCCTCGTTATCGCCGCCTGCGCGGTAGCGCTGGCTGCGCCGCTTACGGCCCACGCCCAACGCATCGGCGAGGGCTCCGGCGTCGGCTACGCGAAGGATGACGGCCCGGTCGAGGGTCCGAAGACAATCGGCGGGGCCGAGGCGTTCGTCTCGCCCGTGCCCTATTTCAAGGATCTCGGCGCGTGGGATCCCGCCTACAAGGCGCCGCGCACATCCTTCGGCGCGCCTGACTTCCAGGGCGTGTGGACCACCGCCTCGCTGACCACGCTCACCCGCGGCGCCACCAGCCGCGCCGGCGCCGACATCGACACGCTGGTCATCCCGACCGAGCAGGTCGAGACGCTCGCCAACAATACCGACTACGTGAAGATCGCGCGCACCAGCCAGCTGCGCACCGATCCCGACGCCGGCGCCTTCACCGACCGCAATCCGGGCGCGGGCTATAATGCGTTCTGGATCGATCCGGGTTCGGAATACGGCAAGGTCAACGGCGAATACCGTTCCTCGTGGGTGGTCTTCCCCGAAGACGGCCAGATCCCTTATTCCGCCGAAGGCCGGAAGACGCGCGCCGCCCGCATGTCGGCGGCCCGCGCCTCCAGCAATACCGGTCCGGAAATCCGCACGATCGGCGACAGGTGCCTGACCTCGTTCTCCAACCAGGGCGGCCCGCCGATCACCAACACGATGTACAACAACCACATCCAGATCACGCAGTCGCCCGACCACATCATCATGAACATCGAGATGAACCACGACGCGCGGATCATTCGCATCGTCGACGGGCCGAACGCCGTTTCGCATCGTCCGGACCAGATCGAACAATGGTTCGGCGACTCGGTCGGCTGGTGGGAAGGCGACACGCTGGTGGTTGAAACCCGCAACCTGCACGACCTGCAGGCCAACGGCCGCATCCCGATGTCGGCCGAAGGCGTCGCCACCGAACGCTTCACCCGCGTCTCGCCGCAGGAATTGTTCTACGAGTTCACGATCAAAGATCCGGTGAACTACACGTCCGAATGGCGCGGTGAAATGCCGATCCGCCTGTCCTCGGAACGGCTGCACGAATACGCCTGCCATGAAGGCAATTACGCCCTGCCGGGCATCCTGCGCGGCATGGTCATCGGCCTCGACACCGCCCTCGACGCCGAAGGCGAATAGGCCGCTCCGGCACGAAACACAGAACGCCCTCGCGCAAACGCGGGGGCGTTTTTGCGTTCGGATGACGGCTGACTGTCTTTGGCCCATGCTTGTGGGGCAAGCTTGCTGATCGCGGCCCGGTCAAACTCAGATAGCCGCGACACATATTGTTACAGCTGAGGCGAAGTCGCGTGAACTTGTCATCGTAGCTGCTCGTGAGGGGCGCGACTTTCGGGGTTGCGCATGCCGACGACAGGGAGATGACGCGATGAAGAGAAGGACATTCCTGAAGCGCGGTATCGGGTTCGGAGGCGCAGCGCTCGCGGCTGGGGCGCTCGCGATCCCGGTAATCCGCAGTGGCAGTACAGCATGGGCCAACGGTTCTGTCCGGCGACCTTTGCCTATCCCGCCACTTGCAGAGTTCCAAAACGGCCGCCCCGTTGAACTTGCAATGCAGGCAGGCCAGTCAGAGATTCTGCCGGGGCTTAAGTCTGCGACCTGGGGTTTTAACGGGCCGCATCTGGGACCGACGGTGCGGATGCGGAAAGGACAGGACGTCCCGCTCATCTACAAGAACAATCTGGCGGAACCTGTCGCCGTGCACGGCCACGGGCTTCACGTTCCCGGAGACGTCGACGGCGGTCCACAACAGGAGATTGCGCCGGGCGACGTCTGGTCGCCAGTCCTGCCAATTCGGCAACAGGCGTGCACATCCTGGTATCATCCCCACACGCACGGCAGGACAGGATCGCAGGTCTACAATGGCCTGGCCGGTCTTCTCATCATTGACGACGATGACAGCGACACGCTTTCACTGCCTTCGACGTACGGCGTCGACGACATTCCAGTGATCGTGCAGGACCGCACGATCAGCCGCAGCGGCGCGCTCGTGTACTCGCTGGAGGATATCGACGAAGAAGATGGATTCATGGGCGAGACCATAACGGTGAACGGCATCGCCGGTCCTGTCCTTGATATCCCCGCCGGTCTCATCCGACTGCGGCTGCTGAACGGATCAAATGGCCGCTTCTACCGGTTCCACTTTGATGACGGTCGGACTTTCCACAAGGTCGCTACAGACGGGGGATTTCTGGAACGACCTGTGGCGTTGACTGAGCTGATCATGTCTCCGGGCGAACGCAACGAGATTGTTGTCGACTTTTCCGACGCGCGTCCGGCGATGCTGGTGAGCGGTCCGCCACAATCCGCAAGCGACCGCCGGGAGCGCGACGTCCGTCGCGACCGGGATGACCGCCGAGATGGGAGAGACCGTCAAGGTGGACGATCTGCAAGAGGGTTCTTTGCGGGAGGAATGAACGAGCGCTTTGATATCCTTGAGCTCCGGGTCAATCCCGCGCTTACCGCATTCCGCGCGCAACTTCCCACGCGAATGAACACCATTGAACGACCGCCGATAAGGCCGGGCCAACCGGATCGGATATTCGTACTGAACATGCGCATGAACGGCGGCGGACGAAATGAACGGCGACAATCGCTCGCGCAGGAATCAGGCGGCCACGGCGCGGTCCACATGTCCATGGGGATCAACGGCCAGATGATGAACATGAACGTCATCAACGAGAGAGTGCAACGGGGCGTCTGGGAACGCTGGCGTGTTGAAAACGATGATGGTCACCACCCATTCCACGTCCACGGCTGTTCGTTCCTGGTGCTGTCTCAGGACGACGTTCCGGTGCGGGAAGAAGATGCAGGCTGGAAAGACACAGTCTGGGTCAACAACAGCGCCGAATTCATGGTCCGCTTCGATCACGAAGCCTCGGACCAATATCCATACATGTACCACTGCCACATCCTGGAACACGAGGACATGGGAATGATGGGCCAGTTCACCGTGGCCTGACTGGCGTCCAGCTTGTGACACGGTACGCTTCGGCGAAGCGCGAGGCGATGGAGGCCCGCTGGCGAATGGCTCGTCCCGAATGATCACCGAGCGTCCGGCACAACAGACGCACGCATGCAAATGTCCGGGCGCTGGCGGCCAAGCGGCCAAGGTCCCGTCAGCCCGGATTGATCCATATCAAGGGCGAATCCCGATCGGCACTGATAGAATTAAGAGCTACACGGGACAGAGGCTGGGCGCTTTCCAGCAGCGCGCCGCCTGATTGTTTTTCCCAGTTGGCGCGATTGGCAAAGGTCATGAATATGGTCAGTAGCAACACGACCGGTTTGGAAATGAAACCGCCAACGCGCCGCATGCGGCGTGGGCGATTGTTAGCTCTGCTTGTCGCGACGGGTCTTGCGGGCCTTGCCTCCTGCTCATCGATTTCCGAACCGGTCAGCGAGACTACGGACCCGGCCGAGCAGATCGCCGATGGTCGGCGGCTCGCCAATCTCCGGTGCGCATCCTGTCATGCGATCGACCGGGATGACTTCAGTGCGAATCCTGACGCCCCGCCGATGAAGCGCCTCTCGTCCCGCCTCGTGTTCAAGACGCTTGAACGATCGCCCCCTCGTGACGTCGACATGACTCACGGGGCCATGCCGCCTCTGCGCCTGAGCCGCTTCGAAATGGAAGCGCTGGTCGCATACTTCGAGTCGATCGAAGACTGACCGGGCCACAAACCTGCGAGCGCTGTACTTCGGCGAGCCGTCGCCGTCCCCGCGCGCAGCAGACGATTTCCCGCTCATCCCCGTGAAAACGGGGATCCAGCCAGGCCGGAAAGTCGGGCGATGCCCGTCACTATCCGTTCGCTTATACCGTCTGGATTCCCGCGCAGGCGGGAATGAGCGGAGTTGGGCGGGCGGATATCCCCCATCCAATCCAACACCTCTTCGCCCACCTCATACTCTGCAGATGGCCAATCAAGCGGCGAGCCTCATCAACCCCAACGCCCCGGCGCTTCACCGCGTGCGGGCGCTCATGGCGTTGATGCTTTCCCTGATCGTCAATCCCGATCGCGCGGCGGAGCTTGAGCGGCTGTTCGCCGAGGCCGAACAATTGCTGGCGCACCACCTGTTTGAAATGGCGATCGCCCTGTCCGGCCGCGCAGACCTGCGCGCAACGCACGAGCCGGTCCTTGAATGGCGCGGCAGCCTGCTGCGTTTCGGCTTTCGTCTGAAGCCGGGCGCGATGCATCCTCATCACCGCATCATGCTTTCATGCTGGCGCGCCGCCGCGATCGACCGATACCGCCGCGCCCTCGCACGGCGCTCGCGCTTTTCGCGCAAGCTCAGCGTTCTGCACTTCCGCAACCAGCGCCGCCGTCAGGGCGTGATCGTTCAGCGCCGGCGGGCAGGTGCGCAATTCCCCCTCCACACCCCCTCACGCATCGCCGCGCCGCCCTAGGCCCCCCCTCCACTCGTCATCCCGGACAAGCGGCGAAGTCGCGCCGATCCGGGACCCGGCGACGCGCACAATATCCAACAACTGATCAGCATCCGGATCCCGGCTTCGCTTCGCGCCCCGGGATGACAATCAAGACATGCGCTCCGCCAGCTCCCGCTCGCGGAGGCGCCGGCGCATGCCGTTACCCGCGCAGCGTTCCGCCGGTCGCCTTTTCGACGCTTGCGACAATCGCCTTGGCGATCTTGTCGATGTCGGCGTCCTTCAGCGCCTCGCCGCGCGGCTGCAGCGTCACCTCGATGGCGACGGACTTCTTGCCGTCGTCCAGTCCCGTTCCGCGATAGACGTCGAACACCGAAACCGCCGAGATCAGCTTCTGCTCGCCCTTGCGCGCCGCCTTGACGATGGCTTCGGCGGCCACCGCCTCATCGACGACAAAGGCGAAGTCACGCCGCACAGGCGTCTGGTCAGCCTTGTCCAGCGTCGGCCGTGTCTTGCCGCCTTTCGAGCGCGGCTCGGGAATGGCGCCAAGGTCGATCTCGACCGCCGCCACGCGTCCGGACACATCCAGCGCCTTGAGGAAGCCGGGGTGCAGTTCGCCGAACGTCGCCAGCACGTTCTTCGGCCCCAGCCGCAGCGTCGCCGCGCGCCCCGGATGCCAGTGCGGCCCGGCCGGCTCCATCACCATCAGCTTGTCGGGCGCCTGGCCCAGCGCTTCGAGCACGGCGAAGGCGTCCGCCTTGGCGCGCATCGCGTCATATCCGTCATCGCCGCCGGTCCAGTGGCGCGTCTTGCCTGCCTGCACCAGCGCGCAGATCAGCGTGCGCTGGCCGTCCGGCGCATCGCTGTCATAGACCGGCCCGGCTTCGAACAGACGCACATCCTGCGCGCCATGATCGCTGTTGCGCTGCGCGGCTTCGGCGAGGTTGGCCAGCATAGTCGGGCGCATATAGTCGAGGTCGGATGCGATCGGGTTCTCCACCGTCAGCGCATCGCTCAGCGCGTTTGCGCCATCCAGCGCCAGCGCTGCTTTCTCGCGCGCCATGAAGCTCCACGTCACGGTCTCAAGGAAGCCGCGCGCCGCCATCACCCGCCGCGCAATGCGCACCCGGTTCTGCAGCGGCGTCACCACAACGCCGACCGTATCCAGCGGCGGCAGCGGCGCGTCGGGCAGGGCGTCATAGCCTTCGATGCGGATCAGCTCCTCGACGATGTCGGCGGAACCTTCGATATCTGGCCGCCAGCTTGGAACCTTCAGCGTCCAGTCGTGCTTGCCTTCCTTGTCGATCTTGAACCCAAGATCCTCAAGAATCGCTTTCATCCGCTTGTGTTTCATGTCGACGCCGGTCAGGCGCTCCATGTCCTTCAGGTGAAACTTCACTTCGTCGCGATGCTTCGGCGGTTTGCCTGCCACCAGGATTTCCGAAGCCTCGCCGCCGCCATGCTCAAGAATGATCTGCGTCGCCAGCTCGATCCCGTCCTCACACGAGCGCGGATCCACACCGCGCTCGAACCGGAAGCGCGCATCGGACAGAATGCCGGTGTCGCGTCCGGTGCGCGCGGTCAGGTCCGGATCGAACCACGCCGCCTCTATGAAGACGTCGGTGGTTTCCGGCGAACAGCCCGTGCTCTCGCCGCCCATCACGCCGCCAAGGCCGATCGCGCCTGAATCATCCGCGATGACGCACTTGCCTTCGAGGTTCTCATAGGTTTCGCCGTCCAGCGCCCCGAACTTGTCCGACGCCTTCCCCATCCGTGCGACGATGCCGCCCTTGAGAAGCTTTGCGTCATAAACATGCAGCGGCCGGCAGCGGTCGAAGGAGATGTAGTTGGTCACATCCACCAGAAGGTTCTTGGGATTGATCCCGATCGCCTTCAGCCGGTCCTGCAGCCATTGCGGCGACGGGCCGTTCTTCACGCCCCTGATCAGCCGCCCGGCGAAGACCGGGCAGGCGTCTGGGGCTTCCAGCGTGATCGAAACCGGGCAGGGGAATGTCCCTTCCGTTTCCTTGGTATGCGGCGCCTTGAACTTGCCGGCGCCTGTCGCCGCCAGGTCGCGGGCAATCCCCATCACGCCCAGCCAGTCGGGCCGGTTCGGCGTCACCTCGAAGTCGACAACCTTGTCCGTCAGCCCCAGCGCTTCCGCAGCCGGCTGGCCCACTTCAAATTCGCCCTCAAGATCGATGATGCCGTCATGGTCATCGCCGATCTCCAGCTCCTTTACTGAGCACATCATGCCGTGGCTTTCCACGCCCCGGATCTTCCGCGGCTTCTTGTCCAGCGCGAAGTCGAGCCCCGGAATGAACGTCCCCAGCGGCGCATAGACCGCCGTCATGCCGGTGCGCGCATTCGGCGCCCCGCACACGATCTGTTTCTCGCCGTCCTTGGTTTCCACGCGGCACACGCGCAGCTTGTCGGCGTCGGGATGTTGTGTGGCCTCGATCACCTTGCAGATCGTGAAGTCGGAAAGCTTCGCCGCCGGATCCTCGACCTCCTCCACCTCCAGACCCGCGCGCATCATCGCGTCGAGGATTTCCGGCAGGCCGTCATCCGTCTTCAGATAGTCCTTCAGCCAGTCGAGGGTGAACTTCATCGTCTATTCCTCTTCCGCTGTTTCTTGCGGCGCTTCTGGCGGCTCGGGCGTTTCGATCGCTTTTTCGGGTCGCCGCGCGCCGAGGTCGGAGAACAGATCGGTGTCGCTGCGCGCGCAGCTCTTCACACGCTCGGCGCGCGATGTGCCGACATCGGGCATCCGCCAGCAGCGCTCGAACACCGAGCAATAACAGGTGCTGATCGTCAGCGCCCCCCAGTTCGCCTGCGCCGCCGCCAGTTCCTCGGACGAAATCGCATCGCGCGGCCAGCTGAACCGCAGCGCCTCAACCTCTTCGCCCGGCGCGATCGCGCGGCCGGTCATGCTGGCCCACGACAGTTCCGGCGCGCCCGGCAGCTGATCGTAAGGTTCGATCAGGTCCGCCAGCTTCTCGCCGTCGCGCGCGATCTCGATCGACTCGATCAGCGCCGGTCCCACGCCGCTATTGCGAAAGCGCAGGCCGATCTCGCGGAAGTCCGGATCGTTCGAGATGAACCCGTCCGCCTGCAGCACGGGATAGACCGCGCCATGCTGTTGCGCGCGCAGCACCCGCGCCTGATCCCAGGCGACGAACACGGCGATCGCGCTGGTGACCAGCGCGCAGACCGCAATGATCAGCTGCAGGCGGTTTGTGTCGGTAAGGCGCGCCATCTAGCTCAGGCCCCCGGTGACGCTCGGCAGCAGCCACGGCTTGAAGCCGTAGTGTTTGATCCACTCCACGTCCGCCTCGAAGTAAGGACGCAAATCCGGCATGCCGTATTTCAGCATCGCCAATCGGTCGACGCCGAGGCCGAAGGCGAA
The DNA here is from genome assembly GCA_041987265.1 of Hyphomonadaceae bacterium. Taxonomy (GTDB): domain Bacteria; phylum Pseudomonadota; class Alphaproteobacteria; order Caulobacterales; family Hyphomonadaceae; genus IH12. Next base: position 4,037 of record JBHIWT010000075.1, on the reverse strand, counting down.
GCCCTGGTATTCCTCAGGGTCCAGCCCGCAATTCTTCAGAACGTTGGGGTGCACCATCCCGCAGCCAAGAATCTCCAGCCAGTCATCGCCTTCGCCAACCTTGATCTCCTTGCCGGAACGATCGCAGCGAATGTCCATCTCTGCGGATGGTTCCGTGAATGGAAAGAAGTGCGGACGGAACCGGCTCTCGGCGCGCTCCACCTCGAAGAAGCGCGAGAAGGCTTCGGTCAGGCACGATTTCAGGTGACCCATGTGTGTGGTCTTGTCGATCACCAGCCCCTCGATCTGGTGGAACATCGGCGTGTGGGTTGCGTCCCAGTCCTTGCGATAGACACGGCCGGGAATGATCACGCGGATCGGCGGCTTCTGGCTCATCATCGTGCGGATCTGCACCGGGCTCGTGTGCGTGCGCAGCACCTTGCGGTTCCCGTCCGCATCCGGCTTCAGGAAGAAGGTGTCGTGCATCTCGCGCGCCGGATGGCCTTCCGGGAAGTTCAGCGCGGTGAAATTGTGGAAGTCGTCCTCGATGTCGGGACCTTCGGCGACGGCGAAGCCCATGTCGGCGAAGATCGCGGCCAGTTCCTCGAACACCTGCATCACCGGGTGCAGCGCGCCGACCGGTTCGGGCCGCGGCGGCAGGGTCAGGTCCTCGCGCTCGGTCTCGAGGCGCTGGTTCAGCGCCGCCATTTCCAGCTCCGCCTTGCGCGATGCGATGGCGGTCGCCAGCTTGTCGCGCAGGCCGTTGAGCGCAGGCCCCGCCGTCTGGCGTTCTTCCGGGCTCATGCCGCCCAGTGTCTTCATCAATCCGGAAACGCGGCCCTTCTTGCCCAGTTCGGCGACCCGCACCGCTTCCAGAGCAGCTTCATCCGCCGCGCCGGTGATGGCGGTCATCACTTCGGTCTCGATGCCGGGAAGGTCGTCCAGAACAGACATGTCAGCCTCGTGCCTTGGTTTGGCATGCACGAGGCCATATCCGCCCCGCGCGTGCGGTCGGAACTAGCGGAGAATGCTAGGGGAAGTAAGCCTGAACTAGGCCAGCGCGCCCCGCGCCTTCTCCACCAGGGCGGTAAAGGCGGCAGGCTCGCGAACGGCGAGGTCGGCCATGACTTTGCGGTCCACCTCGACGCCGGCCTTGGAGAGACCGTCGATGAAGCGCGAATACGTCATGTTCTCGTCATTGGCGCGGACCGCGGCGTTGATGCGCTGGATCCAGAGCGAGCGGAAGGTGCGTTTCTTCTGCTTGCGGCCCTTGTAGGCGTTGGTGCCCGACTTGATGACCGCGGCCTGGGCGGTGCGGAACGTATTCTTGCGGCGGCCATAGAAACCCTTGGCGGCCTTGATGACTTTGCGGTGCCGGGCATGGGCCGGAACGGTTTGGCGAGCGCGTGGCATGGGATGCCTCCAGTAGATCTGATGAGAAAGCTAGAAGTTCGACGGGGTCTGCGCGACCGCCTAGTCGAGCCCGTAGGGCAGGAACTTCTTGTGAATGCGAGGCGTATCCGACGGCGACAGCACGTCCGTGCCGCGGTTCGAGCGGATATACTTCGAATTGTGGCTCATCAGCCGGTGGCGTTTGCCGACCACGCCGTGCTTGATCTTGCCGGACGCGGTGATCTTGAACCGCTTCGCAGCGGCCTTCTTGGTCTTCATCTTCGGCATTTTCATCTCCTTGGGCGACAGTCAGACCCGCAAAAAGCGGCGCGACGCCAATGGTTTAGGCCGGTGAGGCATGCCTTTGGCCCCGTCCAGCGCATTTGTGGAAGCGGCGGTTATACGCGCAAAGCGCCTGGAATCAAGGATGGAATCAGGGGTTTGCCGGCCGCGAAGAGTCTAGCCGCAGGTGATCTCGGCTATCCGTCCGTCTTCGTTGACCCTGAAGTTCACGCGCTCAGGGCGGAAATCCATCGTCACCTGGGAATCCGGAAGGATATGGCGCAGGTCGGCGCTGGGCTCGATCATGCCGGGCATGTCGATCGGCCGACCTATCAGGTGGGCGTAGCGCGCGGCGTTGCAGGTGTCGTCCTCGGGAATGGCGGCCAGCTGTTCCTCGGTTGCGGCCGGCGCCGCCGATCCACTCGCGCCCTCGCCGTCCGACGTCTTGGGCGCACACGCCACCGCCAGGAGGGCGAGGCACATGGAGACGTACACCGTGCGATAGTGGACAGGACGCATGAGGTCACTCCGATCCGTGGGAACCGGGATGACCATCTAGCGCAAATGGAAGGCGAATTGAAGGGCGCTCGCGTCTAGCGCGGCGCCATCACCATGATCATCTGGCGGCCTTCGAGCTTGGGCTCCAGCTCGATCTTGGAGACATCGGAGAAGTCTTCCTTGACCTTTGCCATCAGCTCCATGCCCAGATGCTGGTGCGCCATTTCACGACCGCGGAAGCGCAGGGTGATCTTCACCTTATCCCCGTCCTCGAAGAAGCGGCGTATATTGCGCGCCTTCACCTCGTAATCGTGGGTATCGATATTCGGACGCATCTTGATCTCTTTGAGATCGGCAGACTTCTGCTTCTTGCGGGCTTCGGCGCGCTTCTTCTGTTCGGCAAAGCGCTGCTTGCCGTAATCAGCAATCTTGACCACCGGAGGCTCGCCATCCGGCGCCACCTCGACAAGGTCAAGGCCAGCTTCTCGGGCCGCATCAAGGGCGGCCTCCAGGGGCATTTCCCCCTGTTTCTCACCGTTTTCGTCGATAAGGAGAACGCGTTCGGCCTCAATATCCTCGTTGACTCTCGGGCCGGTCTTCTTGCTTGGCGGCGGGGCCGCATTGGGTCGGCGAGCTATGGCGATTCTCCAGAATTGTTGACGTTAGGGTGAGGAAATATGCCCGTTCCGGGTAAATTGTTCAAGAATCATCGCTTTCGGCGAAGGCTTGTTCGCTCGAATTTTCCATCTCGATCGCGTCAGCTTCTTCATCCTGCGCCAGATCGTCTGCATCAGGCTCAGGTTCCGGAGGCGGCGGCGGCGCCTCGATCGTGTCCGGCAACACGCCCAGACGCAGCGAAGCGAGCTGCACATCGCGCACGGCGATCCTGTCCAGTGACGGGGCGTAGAGAACGAAGACCTGCCCGCCGCGCGGCGCGGCGCGGCCCAGGCGGGTCTGGGGATTCCACACGCTGTTGAGTTCATCCTCCATCGCGGGATTCCAGTCTTGCGCAAACAGGCAGACGCCAGGCGCACGCGCGGCGACGGCCAGGTGCATCGGGCCGGTATCGCCGCCAATCGCCATCAGCGCGCGCTCAGACAGCGTCGCCAGCTGGAACAGGTCTGTGCGACCGATCAGGCTTTTGGCCCGTTGTTCGGCGCGAACGATCTTCATGCCGATATCGCCCTCGGCCTTGCCGCCGATCACCACCGGCGTGATATCATTGTCGGCAAGCCAGCGGGCGAGCTGGACAAAGTTATCCAACGGCCAGCGCTTTTCGGGATGATCTTCCGACGAGCCGGGGATCAACAACGCGTAGGGACCGTAAAGACTGAAATACTCCGGTTGGAACCGGGGCGGGTCGCGGAACGCTGGGCGAATCCAGTCGAAGTTCGGAAGCAGGGGGGCGCCTTCGACCCAGCCGGTCGGGTTGTCGGGCGGGCCGGGGCGCAGACCCGCGTGGAGCAATTGCTCTTCCAGCCGGTCGAAACTCTGCATCGCCTCGCGCTTCGGATTGCGATGCTGGTGGGATGCGCCTTCGGCGGCGCCCGACCATTTCGGTTTCTTTCCGGTCAGCCCAGCGAAGTATCCCGCGGTCCGGTTGTTGTTCTGGAAGTCGTAGACCATGTCGTAACTGGCCTGGCGGATGCGACGCACGAGATCGGCGCGTCCGCGAATGTCGTTGGGGCGGCCGTCGGTCTCGACGATGTCGAAGTACGGGCATGCGCGCGCCAGCGCCTCGAACGGCTGGGTGGTCAACAGCGTGATGCGTGCCGACGGGTGGGTCATGCGCACGACCCGCATCGCGCCCATCGCCTGAATGAAGTCGCCAAGCGCGCCGAGCTTGATCACCAACACCCGTCGCAGGGTGTCGCCGGGATTCGCCG
>JBHIWT010000074.1:0-15159 GCA_041987265.1 Hyphomonadaceae bacterium | reverse complement strand
CGCTCGCCCCAGACACATAGGAGACGGCGTCTTCGCGGGTCCATTGTTCGGTGTGCAGGCCGATGTCGGCGCGGGCCAGCGCCGCGTTGAGGATGGTGAACTGAAGGTAGCCGATACGATCCTGTACGCGGTCGTCGTAGCCGCCGAGGTCGGACGCCAGGCTGGTGGCGTAGAGCGACCAGCCGCTGGCGAGGGCGTGGCCGGCGCCTGTCTGCGCGGGGTGCGCAAAGGATCTCTGGCTGGAGATCAGGTGGCGGCCGGGCAGAGTCTCTGCGTAGGCAAGTACAGGTAGCGACCAGTCGGGCCACTTTGAAAACGTCGCGGGGTCAAACAGGACCGCGTCGCTGGCTGCCGGGTCGTTCTGCGCTTCCAGCTGGACAGGCCATGCAGGATCTCCCGCGCGCAGCGTGCGGCTGCGGACGGTGAGCGGGCGAATGCCGCCGGCCGATATCATCTGCGCCAGATTGTTGCGCGCCCAGTCGAAGCGCTGGGTGATGCGTGCGCCCATGGCGGCTTCGACGCTGGCTGGTTCGGACGGTTCGTCTTCGACCTCATCGCCGGGCTCATTCCCGTCCGGCGTTGCTGTGCGCAGTGTTGCGAGGCGTTCTCCGACCGTGCCGTCGGCCATCTCGAGACCGGCGAGTATCGTATCGGCCTCTATGCTGGCGTCTTCGATCGCTGTTTCCGCAAGCGTGGCGAGGTCCTCGGATGCAAGGCTGGGCGAGGTGAAGTAGGCGAACAGCGCCGCGTAGCGTTCCGCGCCGTCGGGTTGCGCCGAGAGTCCCGGCTCCTCGCTCGCTTGTGGAAGCAGGGATGCGAACAGGTTGCGCAGCGCTGTCAGTTTCGGCGCGACATCGCTGGCATAGATTGTTCGCGCCTCGTCGGCGAGGCGGGTGCTCTCGAACGCCGGAATCTCGGTCCGGCGGGCGAGTTCGGTGCGAAAATGCGCCAGCACGGCTGGTTCGCGATTGGGGTTGAGTTGCGTGTCGAGATCGGCGATCGCCCGTTCAAGGATTGCGCGGGGCGGAATGACGCCGCCTTGTGTTTCGACTTCGAAGCGGCGGGTCTCCAGGTCGATCGCCACCGATGTATCGGCCAGAGCGGACAGCCATTCGTCCGCCGCCTGCCGGTTGTCGATCTGGCGGGTCGCCAGTTCGCGGATGAGCGTGATGTGCGCGCCATGGCGGTCGGTCAAATGGTAGGGGCCGGGCGTTTCGTCTCCGCCCATGGCGAAGCGGTCGAGTTCAACCTGGGGCGCGATCTGGTGGTACAGCGTGTAGTATTTCTGGCTGTCCGGCTCATTGAGGCCCGAGGGATCGATCGCCTGCAAATCGTTGAACGCCTGAAGCCGGGCCAGCCGGCCGGCTTCCAGGTCGGCTAGCGATTCGACGGGAAAGGCGGGGGTGGAGGAGGCTTCGAACCCCGCGGCGTCAGGCAATCCAAGGGAGCGTTCGTAACGGTTTGTCAGATCGTCGAGGGCTGCGGACCAGTCCTGGCTGGCGTCTCCACAAGCGCCCAGAAGCAGCAGGGCGGCCAGGCCGACGCAGGCGGCGTGGCGGGGTGGTCTATTAAGCTGCTGCAACAATCGAATCGCCTTGGTTGAGGAGTGTGGCATTTTCCGTTAATGACCGCCCGGCATCAAGCAGGAGTACGATATGGAAAATGGCGCGCCGGGGGGAACAGCAGGTCCCGAATTGACGGGACAAGTCTTGTTCTACAGACGCCCTGAGCCGCTATCCGCTGAGCGGCACAGCAAGCTGGGCGTGAAGCAGATCGAGACCCCGTTCTCCTTCCTCAAATCAGCACATGCGGTTCCGATCACGGTTAGCGAGTTTGGCGTCGCGGCCACGTGCTATCCCGTGATCTTCGTCGGCGAGCAGAAGACGCCCGTCGCGGTCATGGGCATCCGTCAAGGCGAAAACGAAGATGTCGACGCCACGGGCATGCCGGATCCGGACAATTATATCCCCGCATTTGCGCGGCGTTATCCGTTCGTGTTCGCCTCGGATAACCAGAGCGACCGTCTGTTGCTCTGCCTCGACGTCGAAGCGCCGATGATCTCTGAACAGCCGGACGTCGCGCTGTTTGAGGGAGACCAGCCGTCGAAATTCACGCAGGACGCGATCGAATTCTGCAAGGAGTTCGAGCGTCAGCGCCGGGCCACCGTGGAATTCGTCGAGATGCTGGACAAGGAAGGCCTGTTCGAGACCAAGACGGTTTCGTTCACGCCGCGCGACGCCCAGGGCAATCCGGGCGAGCCGCAGAAAATCGCGGACTATTTCGCGGTTTCCGAAGAGGGCCTCAACAATCTGCCGAACGACAAGTTCCAGGAGATTCGCAACACGGGTGCGCTAGCTCCGGTTTATGCGCACATGGTGTCGCTGATGAACTGGCAGCGGGTGATCCAGCGGACGCTGCGGCGTCTTGGCTCGGAACAGGGCGCGACGCCGCCGGCGGCCAGCTAGGCAGACCGCTGAATTAACCAATCGAGAGCGCCGCGGCCTTTACGGTTGCGGCGCTTTTGCTTGTAACCTGCACACATCGCGTAACGAACACGGGAGATGGATGGACCCGGACGCGTGCAGTCACCTAATACTGTATACGTGGGTTGCCCGACCGCGCGTCGATCGAAGGCCTTGAGGATCTGATGTTGCTGAAGAAACTGCTGCTCGCACTGGCTTTGCTTTTCGCGCCGGCCACGGCGTTCGCACAGCCTGTCGATTCCGGCCACGCCCTCGCTGACCTGATTTCCGAGCGCGCATCGGCGGCGCCGGGCGACCGCTTCCTTGCGGCGCTGCGGCTGGATCTCGATGAGGGCGGTTGGCACGTCTACTGGAAGAACCCGGGCGATTCCGGGTTGCCGCCCGAAATCTACTGGGACGAATTGCCCGAGGGTGTCGAGGTTGGTGAATTCAGCTGGCCGACGCCGCATCCGATCCGCGTCGCCGATCTGATGAATTACGGGTACGAGCACGAAGTCGTGCTGCCTTTCGAAGTCGTGATCCCGGAGACGGCGCAGCCGGGCGACAGCGTCACCTTGTCGGGTGAGGGGTCGTGGCTGATCTGTCTGGATATCTGCATCCCCGAAGGCGCTGACGTCAGCCTGACAATTCCGATCTCGGCAAGCCCGGTGAGCGACACGGCGGCGAGCGAAGCGATTTCTGCGTCGCTGTCGCACAGCCCGATGCCGGTGACCGGCGCGGCGACTTTCGAGCGGACTGACGATGCGTTTCGGGTCTGGGTTGAAGACGCCGATCTCGCCGAAGCCGTGAGCGGGGCAAAAGAGATCCGGCTGCTGCCGAACAGTCACGACATTCAGCATGCTGCGGACCAGATAGTACGCGCGGGTCCGGCCGGTGTGTCGATATCAGCGCCTGCGTCGGAATATGCCGAGGCGAACGTCGAAACCTTTGGCGGCGTTGTGTTCGTTGAAGACGAAGGCGGCGACGTGCGCGCGTGGCAGTTCGAGGCCGCTCCGGGCGAAGAGATTGCCGGCGTCGCAACGACAGCCTTCCAGGGCGCGGGCGGCGGCTCGGGACAGGCGATCGGTGCGGCGAGCCTCGTGTCCTTTGTGGCGGCTGCGTTCCTTGGCGGACTGATCCTCAACCTGATGCCCTGCGTCCTGCCGGTGCTTTCGGTGAAGGCGGCGAGCATGGTTCGATCGGCTCACGATCCGGCGGAGTCCCGTCGCCACGGCGTCGCCTATCTCGGTGGCGTTCTGGTCTGTTTCCTGGCGATCGGCGGCGCCCTGATTGCGCTGCGTGCGGCGGGCGAGGCGGCCAATCTCGGCTTCCAGCTGCAGTATCCGCCAGTGACCGCGCTGTTCGCGCTGCTGATGTTTGCCGTCGGCCTCAACATGCTTGGCGTCTTTGATATCGGCACGTCCGTGCAGGGCGTCGGAGGCGGCCTGGCGGCGAAGAGCGGCACGACCGGCGCATTCTTTACCGGTTTGCTGGCGGGGCTTGTCGGCGCGCCGTGTGTGGGCCCCTTCATGGGACCGGCTGTTGGCGTTGCGCTGACCCAGCCGGCGCCGATTGTCATGGGCGTGTTTCTGGCGATCGGGCTTGGCATGGCGGCGCCGCTGGTGCTGATCAGTTTCACGCCAGCGCTCGCAAGGCTGTTGCCCAAGCCGGGCAAGTGGATGGAGACCTTCCGGCAGGCGCTGGCCTTCCCGATGTTCCTGACGGCGCTGTGGCTGTTGTGGGTGCTGGCCGGGCAGGCGGGCGCCAACGCCGTGGTGCTGGTGGTGGCCGGGGCCGTCGTGTTCGGTTTTGGGGTCTGGCTGGCGCGCAAGATCGGCAAGGAATTGATTGGCAAGGCGGTGGCCGCGCTGTTCATTCTCGGCGCGTTCTTTGGCCCCGCGATCGGGTCCGGCATGTTGTCTCCGCCCGCAGTGGCCGGAAGCGTTCAATCGGCGGAGGCGGAAAGTCAGGACTGGTCGCCGGAACTAGTGGCGCAGCTGCGCAGCGAGGGGCGGCCGATTTTCATTGATTTTACCGCGCGCTGGTGCGTGACCTGCCAGCTCAACAAGGCGTCCATCCATTCCGAACGCGTGGTCAGTGCGATGGAGGACAACAACGTTGCTTTCCTTATCGCCGACTGGACCAATCGCGACGAAGTGATTGCGGCGGCCCTTGCCGAACATGATCGGGCCGGGGTTCCCTTGTACCTGATGTATCCGGCGGATGGCGGTGAGCCAGAAGTGTTGCCGCAGATCCTGACGCCGGGAGTGATCGTAAAGGCGATCGAGGGCGCTGCGGGCGCCTGACGAGAACTAGCGTAAGGCTGACGGGCGTTGTGGTCCGGCGGCGGCGTTTCAAACCAGTCATGGAGATTGCGATGAACTTTATCAGTCAGGACAAGCTCAAGCTGATCGCCGGTGCGGCGGTCGCAGCGGCGCTGACCGCCGGGGCGCTGATCGCGTCGACGGCTAACGCCGAAACGACGATCGGCCAGCAGGCGCCGGACTTCACCGAGCTCAACACGGCTGGAGAGCAGGTTTCCAAGGCGGATTTCGCAGGCAAGACGATCGTGCTGGAGTGGACGAATGACGGCTGCCCGTTCGTCCAGAAGCACTACAACAGCGGCAACATGCAGGCGACGCAGGAAAACGCGGTTGATGAGGACACGGTCTGGATCACGGTGATCTCCTCGAAGCCGGGATCGCAGGGCTATGTCTCCGCCGCTCAGGCGGATGAACTGACAACGAGCCGTGGCGCGACGCCGACGCACGTTCTGCTCGACCCGGACGGTTCAATGGGCCGGGCGTACGGCGCGAAGACCACGCCCCAGATGTACATCATCAAGCCGACCGGGGAGCTTGCCTACAACGGCGCGATCGACTCGATCCCGTCGGCGAGGGTTGGCGATATCGAGAACGCGACCAATTACGTGAATGCGGCGCTGACCGCTCTGGATGCGGGTGAAGCTCCGGATCCGGCGCTGACCGTGCCTTATGGTTGCAGCGTCAAATACTGAGCGCTGGCCAGATCAAGGCCTGACCTGATGCTTGAGGCGGCGAAACGGGAAACTGTTTCGCCGCTTCGCTTTTCTGGCCGTTAACCCCTTGAGTCATGGTTGTTGATGACTTCGGGGCAATGGGTTAGGCCAGCCGCGTAAAACCGGACGGAGACCATGGCTCGTCAGAAGGATCCATTGCGACCACACGCCCGCAAGCCGCGCGGCTTCCCGGACAAGTCTGCCGCCATGCTGGCGGCGGAGCGTCGTCTGGTGGATGCGATCTGTGAGGTCTACCGCAACTGGGGATTCGACGCGCTCGATACCGGGCCATTCGAGACGGTGGAGGCGCTGGGCAAGTTTCTGCCGGATACGGATCGTCCGAACGAAGGCGTCTTCGCGCTGGAAGATGACGACGGTTCATGGATCGCTCTGCGCTACGACCATACCGCGCCGCTTGCACGATATGTCGCCGAACATCGCGCGACGCTGCCGCGTCCGTTCCGCCGCTATGCCGCCGGACCGGTGTGGCGCAATGAAAAGCCAGGTCCGTTCCGGTTCCGGGAATTCATTCAGTGCGACGCTGATGCGGTTGGCGTAACCGGCGCTGCGGCAGACGCGGAAATGATCGCGATCGCGGGCGAAGCCATGCAGGCCGCCGGTGCGGGGCCGGGCGAGTATGTCATCCGGGCGAATACGCGGCTGGCGCTGGATGCGATCATGGAGCTTGCCGGGGTGGCTGACGAGGCGCAGCGCGGGATCGTGCTGCGGGCGCTGGACAAGTATGACCGGCTCGGCCGGGAAGGCGTCGAGCTTCTGCTGGGCGCGGGGCGCAAGGACGAGTCCGGCGATTTCACCAAAGGCGCCGGGCTGGATGCGCAGCAGGCGGGCAAGCTGCTCGACTTCGCCATGTCGCGCGGGAGCAGTCGGGCGGCGACGCTGGATGCGATGGGGCAGGTGCTTGCCGGGGTCGAGACCGGGGACAAGGCGCTGGCGGAATTCGCGGCTATCGATACCGTCTTGAACGCGCTGGGTGTGGGCGATGACGCCGCGGTGTTCGACCCGTCGATTGTTCGCGGGCTGGATTACTACACCGGCCCTGTATTCGAGGCTGAATACCTGCGCCCGATCATGGACGCCTCTGGCAAGGCCATGCAGGTGGGTTCGGTTGGCGGCGGCGGTCGTTACGACGATCTTGTCGCCCGGTTCACGGGTGAGACCGTGCCTGCGACCGGGTTTTCGGTTGGCGTCAGCCGGCTGGCTGCGGCGCTCGCGAACGAGGCGGATGGCGCAGGCGTGGGCCCGGTTGTCGTTCTGGTGATGGACCGCGAGCAGATCGCAGAGTCATCGGCGCTGGCGGCGGAGCTGCGTGCTGCCGGCGTGCGCGCCGAGACCTATCTGGGTACATCCGGCATGCGCGCGCAGATGAAGTATGCCGACCGCCGCGGCGCCCCTGCCGTGGTGATTGTCGGTGAGGATGAACGCGCACGCGGCGTTGTCACGATCAAGGACCTGAAGGCTGGCGCCGAGGCTGCTGCGGGTATCGAGGATAACGAAGCCTGGCGTAGTGAGCGTCCGGGCCAGCTGGAAGCGCCGCGCGGTGAAATGGCGGCGCGGGTGCGTGAGATCGTGGAGCGCGCGGGATGAGTGCGCCCGACCCGCGGTGCCAGGCGGCGCTGGAGCGTCTGCTGGCGTCTGGCGCATCGCGCGTGCATCCGCCAAGCGTGCTGCCGGCGCGCGAAGTCGTGGAATTGTCCGGCGAAGCCATCAGAAACCGGTTGTGCGCCTTCCAGGACAATTCCGGGGGCGAATTCGCGATGCGGCCTGACATGACCTCGCCGATCGCGATGCTGCTTGCCGAAGGGCGGATCGGGACTGGCCGGTACGCCTATTGTGGCGATGTCTATCGTCTGCCGCGGACCGGCCGTCATGACGATGTCGAATTCGAACAGGTCGGGTTTGAGTGGTTCGGGGCGGAAGGCGCGGACGCCGACGCAGAGGCGCTGGATCAGGCGCTGGGGATGATGCAGGCGGTCGGCGCGGCGCGGACGGGAATTGCGTTCGGTGATGTCGGTCTGTTCCGTGCTGTCGTCGGCGCGCTGGGGTTCTCGTCCGACTGGGTCGACCGGTTGCGGCGGTCCTTCTATCGACAGCGCGGACCCGCGGCTCTGCTGGAGGCCGCCATTGCGTCCGGCGAAGCTGAATCGGCAAGCATCAGGCTTGGCCGCGAACTGGCGCGGCTGGAAATGGCGGATGCGTGTGGCGCTGTTGAGGCCGAGTTGGAGAAGAAGGCGGCGCCGGTGCTGGCCGGCCGGTCGGTGCAGGACATTGCCGAGCGGCTGATTGAGCGGGCCCGAAGCGAATTGCCGTCGCGGGAGATGTTGGAGCGCTTGCGCGGTTTTCTGTCGATCAGGGTTCCCGGCGCGCGTTCGGTCGAGGCGGTTCGTGACTGGGCGAATGACGCAGGCGTAGTCATCGCCGGGGCTCTTGACGCTCTGGATGCGCGCAATGCGGCGGTCGCCCGGCTGGCGCCGAAGGATTGGGCCATCGCGGAATTCGATGCGCGCATGGGGCGACGGTTCGAATACTACGACGGCTTTGCGTTCGAGTTGTCGACGGGCGGGAAGGCGGATGCACCGCTGGTTTCCGGCGGACGATATGATGGCCTGGTCGGGCGGATTGATCCTGAACAGCCGACGGTCGCAATTGGCGCGGCGCTGCGGGCGGACCGGCTTGCGAGCATCGGAGCTGGCGGATGAGCGGCCTCAGCCTTGCTGTTCCGTCCAAGGGACGCCTGAAGGATCAGTGCGAAAGCGTATTCTCCGCAGCCGGACTTGCGATCGAAATGACCTCCGGCCCGCGTGGTTATACCGGCGCCATTCCGGTTGAGCCCGATGTGGATCTGCAGTTCCGGTCGGCTTCCGAGATCGCATCCGCCATCGTGTCTGGTGATGTGCATGTTGGCGTTACTGGCGCTGACCTGTTGCGCGAGATCGCCAGTGATATCGACGAGCGCGCCATGATGCTGGCTCCGCTGGGCTTCGGTCGTGCTGATATCGTCGTTGCGGTTCCGGACGCCTGGCTGGATGTCGAGACGATGTCGGATCTGGATGATGTCGCCGCGCTGCATGAGGCGCGCACCGGGCGTCGGCTGCGTGTGGCGACGAAGTATCTGCGTCAGACGCGGGAATACTTCGATGCGTGTGGGGTTGGTCACTACCGCATCGTGGAAAGCGGCGGCGCCACGGAAGGGCTGCCTGCTGCAGGCGGTGCGGAAGTGATTGTCGACATCACGACGACAGGCGCGACGCTGGCGGGCAACGGACTGAGAATCCTGTCGGATGGAATCATCCTGCGCAGCGAGGCTTGGCTGACCGCGAGTCTGACGGCTGACTGGGACGAGGCCCGCATCGATCTGCTGGGGCAGGTTCTCAGCAGAATCGATCCGGACAGCGCGGAGGCGCAGGTGACCAAATTTCGGGCGTCGCTTGCCAGTACCAAGGATTCTGGTTCCCGGTGACTGCTGCATCCGCGAAAGAAAATTGCTCCAAAGGGCTCTCCGGGCGCCTGTGACGTACCGAAAAGCGAAGATTGGCCAAATTATGAGCACAGCCTGCCCACGCAGGTAACAAAGACGTAAGTTCGCGCTTGACTTTGTGATCATGTTGCACGAATGTGACTACCGAACTGCTTCGGCGGTTTGGCGTTTCGGGGAGGAAACGCTCGTATCAGACCCTTTCAAGGCGGCGCGTTGAATTCGCGCCGCCCTTTTTTTGTGCTGTTGGACAGTTTGGCTGTCTGGCGCGCGCCGATCACCAAAGAAAAAGGGCGACCCGTTGGGGTCGCCCTTTTGGTTTATCCGGTTGGGGGTGGACTAGAAGTCCATGCCGCCCATGCCGCCCATGTCAGGCATGCCGCCGCCCGGCATTCCGCCGGTCTCTTTCTTCGGGGCTTCCGCGATGGCGGCTTCGGTGGTGATCAGGAGGGCCGCGACAGAAGCGGCGTTCTGCAGCGCCGAGCGGACGACCTTGACCGGGTCGATGATGCCCATTTCGACCATGTCGCCGTACTCTTCGCTTTGCGCGTTGAAGCCGAAGCTGGCTTTGCGCTCGCCGAGGACGGTGCCGACGACGATCGAGCCTTCAACGCCCGCGTTCTCCGAGATCTGACGGATCGGAGCTTCCAGGGCGCGGCGGACGATGTCGATGCCGGCTTGCTGGTCGTCGTTGTCGCCTTCCGCCGAGAGTTTGGCGCCGGCGCGGAGCAGGGCGACGCCGCCGCCTGCAACGATGCCTTCTTCGACCGCAGCGCGGGTGGCGTTCAGGGCGTCGTCGACGCGATCCTTGCGCTCTTTCACTTCGACTTCAGTCGCGCCGCCGACCTTGATGACCGCAACACCGCCGGCCAGTTTGGCGAGGCGTTCCTGCAGTTTCTCACGGTCGTACTCGGACGTCGTGTCTTCGATCTGGGTGCGGATCTGGGCGATACGCGCTTCGATCTCTTTCTTCTTGCCCGCGCCATCGACGATGGTCGTGTCATCCTTGCCCATGGCGACGCGCTTGGCGGTGCCGAGCATGTTCATGGTGACGCTTTCCAGCTTGATGCCGAGTTCTTCGGAGATGACCTGGCCGCCGGTGAGGATCGCGATGTCCTGCAGCATGGCCTTGCGGCGGTCGCCGAAGCCCGGAGCCTTGACGGCCGCGACCTTGAGGCCGCCGCGCAGCTTGTTGACCACGAGGGTGGCGAGGGCTTCGCCTTCGACATCCTCAGCGATGATCATCAGCGGGCGCTGGGCCTGAACGACTGATTCCAGAACCGGAAGCAGCGGCTGCAGCGTCGAGAGCTTGCCTTCGTGGAGAAGGATCATCGGCTCGTCGAGCTCGACCGTCATCTTGTCGGCGTTGGTGATGAAGTAGGGGCTGACGTAGCCGCGGTCGAATTGCATACCTTCGACGACTTCGAGCTCGGTTTCCAGCGACTTGGCTTCTTCAACCGTGATGACGCCTTCGTTGCCGACCTTGTCCATCGCCTTGGCGATCATTTCGCCGATTTCGGTTTCGCCGTTGGCCGAGATGGCGCCGACCTGCATGATCTCGTCGTTGGTTTTGACCTTCTTGGCGTCTTTCGCGAGGTGCTCGACGACTTCGGTGACGGCTTTCTCGATGCCGCGCTTGAGGTCCATCGGGTTCATGCCGGCGGCGACGCGCTTCATGCCTTCGCGAACGATGGCCTGGGCGAGAACGGTCGCGGTGGTCGTGCCGTCACCGGCGACGTCGTTGGCCTTGGAGGCGACTTCGCGCAGCATCTGTGCGCCCATGTTCTCGAACTTGTTTTCCAGTTCGATTTCCTTGGCGACGGTGACGCCGTCCTTGGTGGTGCGCGGCGCGCCGAAGGATTTCTCGATGACGACGTTGCGGCCTTTCGGGCCGAGCGTGACCTTCACGGCGTTGGCGAGGATATCGACGCCCTTGAGCATCTTCTCGCGCGCTTCAGTCGAGAATTGTACGTGTTTGGCAGCCATAATCTTGGTCCTTCCAGAATTGAAGTTTGTGAATCGGGCTGGGGAAGGACTTACTTCTCGACGACGCCGAGGATGTCGCTTTCCTTCATGATCATCAGCTCTTCACCATCGATGGTGACTTCGGTGCCGGACCATTTGCCGAACAGGACGGTGTCGCCTTTCTTGACGTCGAGCGGGATGCGCTCGTTGTCGTCGCCAACCGTGCCGGTGCCGACAGCGATGACTTTGCCTTCCTGCGGCTTTTCCTTGGCGGTGTCGGGGATGATGATGCCGCCCTTGGTTTTTTCTTCTTCCTTGACGCGGCGGACCAGAACACGGTCGTGAAGGGGTCGGAATTTCATGATATGCCTTCTTGGGTGACAGTTGGGGGCCTGAGGCCCGCATGAGTGGCTAAATCGCGATCTGGCACTCCCTCCCGAGAGTGCCAATGGCGCGGAGATAGTCAGGCGCAGGCGCCGGGTCAAGGCTGTGGATAACGGAATTTGCCGCCGACTGGCCGCGGGCCTTAATTGCGCGGCGTATGGATGGCTTCGCGCGGCCGGATCGCTTTCCAGGCAAGGATTGTTGCGGCCAGTTTTCCGTTGGGCAGCCGCCACTCGGCCTCGACATAGCCGGTAGATTTCGAGCGGTTCTTCAATGTGGCGATGATCTCGATTTCTGCGCCCTGCACCGGCCGGAAGATCTTCACCTGCAGGTCCTGCGTGGTGAAGCCTTCGCCGTCCTCCAACGCGGAGGCCATGCACATCGAAACGACATTATCGGAAAGTCCGGCGATCCAGCCGCCGAAGACGCGTCCGGAAGAAATGTCGCGGGAACCGTCATTGGGCCATACGAAGCGCACGCGACCCTTGGAGACCTCTTTTACCCATAGGTCCGGGCGGATGCCCATGGCGATATGCGCCGGCGGCAAGTCGCCAGACAGGAAGCGGGACAGGTGCGTGCGGGCGTAGTCGGACACATCGTCCGCAATTCTCGGGTCACTCATGGGTTGGCTCAAACTGCGGTGACGCCGCCGTCGACAACGATGTTCTGGCCCGTCGTCCATGCGCCAGCCTTGGAAGCCAGATAGACAGCCGCGCCGGCGATGTCGTTGGGTTCGCCGAGTCGGCGCAGCGGCGTTTCCTCTTCGCGCTGTTCGCGGGTGGAATCGTCTTCCCAGAGCGCCTTGGCGAAGTTGGTCTTCACCAGTCCCGGCGAGATGCAGTTGACGCGGATGTTGTCGGGTCCGAGTTCGGCGGCGAGGTTCCGGGCGAGCTGGACGTCGGCCGCCTTGGAGATGCAGTAGGCGCCAATCACCGTCGAGGCGCGCAGGCCGCCGATCGAAGAGATGATGACGATTGCGCCGTCCTTGCGCTCCTTCATCTGCGGCGCGACCATCTGGATCAGCCAGTTGTTGGAGATGATGTTGTTGGACAGGATTTTCGAGAACTGTTCGTCTTCGATGCCGGACATCGGGCCGTAATAGGGGTTCGAGGCGGCGTTGCAGACGAGAATGTCAATCTTGCCGAAGGCGGCGTTGGTTTCGTTGACCAGGTTCTGAAGATCATCCTTCGATGAAATGTTGGCCGGCACGGAGATCGCGGTTCCGTCGCCGTGCGCCTTGTTGATCTCTGCGGCGACCTTTTCGCAGGGCTCGGGCTTGCGCGAGGAGATGACGACCTTCGCGCCATGAGCTGCGAACTGTTCGGCGATCGCCTTGCCGATCCCTTTGGAGGATCCGGTGATCACGGCGGTTTTGCCAGACAGGTCGAAAAGGGCGGTCATGATGCGGTCCTGCGATAGTTGACGTCAGTTCGATGCGGGAGGCCTGGACGGATCGTTCGCCTTGGCCCAGCGCCAGCGATCCCAGAGGACATAGACGAAGAGCAGCCAGCTCGCAAAAATAATTCCGAGGCCGACGGGGATGGTCCAACCCGGCGCGCCCTGGCCGAAGCGTCCCCAGAGGATGACGATGATGCCGGCGAGACATCCCAGATAGCCGATGAAGCGTTTTTGCCGGTGCATGGCCCGGATCGTTGCGACCCAGGCCATGCGGCGTTCAAGTTCTTCGTCTTGCATTGCGGCTCTAAGGGCTACTTCTCCGGATTGGTCAGCGCGGCATAAGTCGCCAGCGGCGAGATTTCGCGTGTCCGCGGCGTTCCGCGATCAGGCCGCGAGCCGTCGCGGTTCTGGATCATGCCGACGAAGACCAGATCGTTGGTCGGGTCGATCCAGAACCAGGTGCCGAACGCGCCGCCCCAGTAATAGCTGTTGAGACCTCTACCCGTGCCGTCGGCTGCGGGGTCCATGACGATTGCGAAGTCCATACCGAAACCGATCCCCGGCATGTCCGGGCCGTAGAGATCGACGGCGACGCCGTCCGCAAGGACGTTTTCGTACATCAGGCGCACGGTTTCCGGCTGCAGGATGGTAGCGCCGTCGAGTGTTCCGCCGTCGAGCATGGCCTGCGAAAAGCGCCAATAGTCTTCGGCTGTGGACATCAGGCCACCGGACGCGGACAGAAAGGCGGGCTTGTCGGTGCGGACATTGTTGGTTTCACCGGCCGCCGTGATCTTGCCGTCCTCGCCATAGGTATGGATGGCGACGACACGGGAAGCCGTGTCGCCCGGCATCCAGAAACCGGTATCGACCATACCCAGCGGTCCGAAGATGTTCTGTTCGAGGTATTCGTCGAGCGACTGGCCCGACAGTTTCTCGATGACGTAGCCCTGGATGTTGACGCTTGGGCCATAATCCCAGGCGGTTCCGGGCTGGGTCTCAAGCGGCATGGCGGCGAGAACGTCGATCATGTCCTGCAGGTCGCCCGCGCCGAGCCCGGCGTCTGCATAGACGGCGCTGACGCCGAAGCCCGCCGAGTGGCTCATCAGTTGTGCCATGGTCATCGGTGTCTGCTGGGGCTCGGTTCCTCCATCGGCGGTTTTCACCTGCAGATCGGCGAATTCAGGAATGTGCATGGCGACCGGGTCGTCGAGCTTCCATTTGCCCTGTTCCCAGAGCTGCATCATGGCGACCCCGGCGATCGGCTTGGTCATGGATGCGATACGGAAGATGCTGTCCGGGGCCAGAGGTTCGCCGGTCGCTGCGTTGGCGACTCCATAAGTGTCGAAGTGAACCACTTCGCCATGTCGCGCGAGCAGGGTGGTGACGCCTGCGAGCTTCTGATCGTCGACAAGCGCACGGAACTCGTCGCGCAGGGCCTCGACGCCCGCCGTTGAAAAGCCCTGTGCCTCGGGGGCGCTGACCGGCATGCCGAGATCAGCGGCCGTGGCGGCCAGCGGCGCTGCAGCTTCCGACGTTTCGACTTCGGCTGGTACGCTTCCATCCTCGGAACAGGCGCTGAGAACCAGCACCGCCGATAGCGCTGCAGCTGATGCGAGCGCAAAACGCGTTCTTCCGGACATGACAATTCCTCCCACGAAAGCTCAGGTTGTCCTGATGTTTGCGGGGACAGTTTATTGAGGATGCCGATTGGTCAAGCCGAGTGTCGGCTCACGTGTGCGTCAGCCTTTAGAGATCCCATTCCTCGATCATGATCGAGACCAGGCGTTCGCGGCGGGCGCGGGCGGCTTCAGGGGTCCATTCCGCGATATCCGCGAGATCGGCGGTCATCTCGTAAGTCGGTGCGCCATCATAGCGGAAGAAGATTTCCTTCTTCTCCTCGAACCCCTTGCGGTCGGCTGTCTGATTGTCCTCGTCCGTGAGGAGCGTGAAGTTGCCGATGCACTCGATGAGTTCGTCGCGATCGCGTTTGCGGTCCCACGTTTTCAGCCACTCTGAATCGCGCGGCGGGTTGCGGGGCAGGATGTGTTCCACCGTCGCATCGGCGTCGAGCGGCAGGACACGGCCGTTTGGAACGGCGGCGTTGATGCGCATGAGCAGCGCGCGCCGTTGTTTGAAGTTGGGGAAGCGTCCGCGCAGTCGATCCTTGAAGTCCGAGATTTCTGTCGCCGTCAGTTCCAGCGGCGAATTCGGATCGTCCATCCAGCCCGGCTGGTCCATCACGTCCAGCAGCTTGCGGTATCTGCGCTGACGAAAATCGCGGGCGCGGCCGCCATACTGGAGCATGTAGGCGAGGCGTTCGAGCTTGGTGAAGAAACGCTCTGTGTCCTTCTCGTTGTTTGCGTGGTCGACGAGATATTTCATCGCCGGCGCGCGCCAGCCCTCGTGATGGATCCCACACA
>JBHIWT010000073.1:0-15229 GCA_041987265.1 Hyphomonadaceae bacterium | reverse complement strand
CGCAGGCTCGATCCCCGTTCCGTAGGCGTCCGCCTTGACCACGCCCGCAGCGCTCGCAGGCGCCGCGCGATCGGCCAGCATGCGCCAGTTCGCCGCCAGCGCGCCAAGGTCGATGCTTACTTGCGGTCCGTTCACGCGCGCACCCCGTCTGCCAATAGCGGCTGATTAGGGGGAGGCGCCCCCACTGGCAATGCTCGCCCTCAGCCGCGATCGTCGTAGCGCGGCCGCTCCAGCGTCGAGAACTTCACCCGCGACGGGCTGAAGCCGACATCCACCCGCCCGATCGGGCCGTGGCGCTGTTTGGCGACAATGATCTCGGCGACATTGAACTTTGCGTCCATCTGCGCCTTCCAGTCGGCATGACGCGGATCGTCCTCGCTCGGCTCCAGACGCTCCAGATAGTAAGCCTCGCGATAGATAAACAGCACGACGTCGGCGTCCTGCTCGATCGAGCCGGATTCCCGAAGGTCCGACAGCTGGGGCCGCTTGTCCTCGCGCGATTCCACCTGGCGCGAGAGCTGGGAGAGCGCGATTATCGGGATCTGCAACTCCTTGGCCAGCGCCTTCAGCGCCATCGTGATCTGCGTCACCTCCTGCACCCGGCTGTCCGAACGCGAGCCCGCCGCCGGGGTGATCAGCTGCAGGTAGTCGATGATCAGCATGTCGAGGCCGTGCATGCGCTGCTGGCGCCGCGCCCGCGCTGCAATCTGCGAAATCGAGATGCCGCCCATGTCGTCGATGAACAGCGGCATGTTGGCGACCTGGTCCGCCGCCTCGCGCATGGATTCATAATCGCTCGGCGTCAGCTCGCCCCGCCGCAGCTTGTCCGAAGGCACCTGCGCAATATCGGCCAGCACCCGCGTCGCCAGCTGGTCCGCCGACATCTCCAGCGAGAAAAAGCCGACAACCGCGCCGTCGACCGTCTTCATCGTCCCGTCAACGCCCGGCTCGCGCTTGCACGACTTGGCCGCGTTGAACGCCATGTTCACCGCCAGCGCCGTCTTGCCCATCGAAGGACGCGCCGCAAGGATGATCAGGTCCGACGGGTGCAGCCCGCCCATCAGCCGGTCAAGATCGGCAAGGCCCGTCGCCACGCCGGCGATCTTGCCGTCCCGTTTGTAGGCGGCCGTCGCCGTGGTGATAGAAACGGCGAGGGCGTCCGCAAACTCCACAAAGCCCTGACCGCCGACACCTTTTTCCGCCAGCCCGAACAGCCGCTTCTCCGCCGCCTCAAGCTGGCGCTCGCCGGACTCGTCAACCGTCGCCTCGGTGGCCTTCTGCACGATCTCCGACCCGATATCGATCAGCTCCCGCCGGATCGCCAGATCGTGGATCAGCCGCGCATAGTCGATGATCTCGGGACCGAAGGCCGCAGCGTCAATCAGCTCGGCCAGATAGCGAACACCGCCGATCTCGGCCAATTGCCCGTCGCGCTCGAAATGTTCGCGCAGCGTCACGCCATTGCCCACACGGCCATTGGAGATCATCCGGTCCAGCACCGCGAAGATTTCCTGGTTGGCGCGCGAATAGAAATCGCCCGGTGTCAGGATGTCGGCCACGCGCTCGTGCGCGTTGTTGTCAAACAGGATCGCGCCCAGCACGGCCATCTCCGCCGCCACGTTGTGGGGCGTCTTCGCGGTGTCGGTCAGGGAGGCTTTCAGGTCGCGGACGTTTTCCATTGGCGCGTGTTAGCGCAGACAGAATTTCGATTCGCCGCTTGATTTTCAGTTACCAACCGAAAAGCGATTCGTTGTGAGCGGCGCGCAGAAAATGCTTGCCAGAAAAACCTCAGCAAGCGGACCAGCCGCACATCGCGCAAAGAAAAAAGGGGAGCTGAGAAGCTCCCCTTTTTGACTTGGATCAGACTGGTCGCGAGCGGCTATTCTTCAGCCGGTCCGCGCTCAGCAGCAGCCTCGGCGGCCACCGCCGCCAGCTCGCCCGCCTGCTCATCGGCAAGCGCACGTTCGGCCGCCAGAGCGGACTCGATCACGTTCTCGCCCGCAGCCTGACGCTCGGCCTCGTCCGCCGACCGCGCGACGTTCAGCGTCACGGTCACCGACACTTCCGGGTGAAGGCGCAGCTGCACTTCATGCATCCCGATCATCTTGATCGGCTGCATCAGGTGGACGTGGCGACGTTCGACCTTGTGGCCGGCTTGCGCCGCCGCCGCCGCGATATCGCGCGCAGCAACCGAACCGTAGAGCAGACCGGTCTCGCCAGCCTGACGGATCAGCACATAGGTCGCGCCGTCAACGGCCTGACCGTCGGCCTCCGCCGCTGCACGCGCCTTGGCGTTGCGATCTTCGATCGCCTGCCGCTCGCGCTCGAAACGCTGGCGGTTGGAGTCCGTCGCCAGCAGCGCCTTGCCCTGCGGCAGCAGGAAGTTGCGGGCGAACCCGTTCTTGACGCGAACCTCGTCGCCAATCCCGCCGAGCTTGTCGACGCGTTCAAGTAGAATGACTTGCATGACGCTCTCCTTACTTCACGACGTAAGGCAGGAGCGCCAGGTGGCGAGCCCGCTTGATGGCGTTGGCGAGAAGGCGCTGCTTCTTGGCCGAAACCGCGGTGATCCGGGCCGGGACAATCTTGCCCTTCTCGGAGATGTACCGCTGCAGCATCTTCACGTCTTTATAATCGATCGGCGGCGCATTCTCGCCGGAGAACGGGCAAACCTTCCGGCGGCGTCCGAACGGACGGCGCGAGGGCAGGTTGGCGATGTTGATCTTCTGTTGAGCCATGTTCTGTCCCTCCTAGTCCCGGCTGTCGCGCGGCGGACGGTCATCGTCCCGGCGGCGGCGGCGATCATCACGATCCTTGCGCGCAACGATCGGCGAGGGTTCCTCGCTGAACTCTTCCACCTTGATCGTGAGGAAACGCAGAACGTCCTCGTTGATCCGGTGACGGCGCTCGATCTCGTGCAGCACCGCGCCCGGGGCGTCGATGTTGATCAGCGAGTAGTGCGCCTTGCGGGCCTTCTTGATCGGATAGGACAGGTTGCGCAGGCCCCAGTATTCGGTCTTGCCGACCGAACCGGAAGCTTCCGACACAACATTGGTGATTTCTTCCACCAGCGCGTCGACCTGCTGGGGAGAGATATCGGGTCGGGTTACGACCACGTGTTCGTAAAGAGCCATAATGGTTCCCTTCTAGGGACCGGCGGCGCAGCCGGATCGAAGGGGATCCGCCCACGATGGATCCTCAGCACCCACAATTGGGCCATCGGACCGCCAGTCACGCGAGCGGGCGTCATACGCGAAATCAGGGGGGAATCAAGCGTAAAAGGCCGCTGAATCGCGCCAGACGCGCTGTCCTGCGCCGTTCCGGCCGCTTATATGATATATCCGGCATATCCGCCGGTTCGGCGTCTGGCTTTTGCAGGGGAAAATGGCGGAAGACACGCAATTGATGTGCGCTGAAAGCGGCGCGCTCACGCTCGCGTACTGCACGCGCCGACACTGGCTGATCGCCACAACAGCGTTCGCCACAGGCTGCACGGGCCAGGCCTCCCCGCGGGACGCCGCAGCTCTCGTCGATCTCTCAAAAGCCTTCATCGGCCCCAGAGCCGGCCGCGAGGGTTTCCAGACCCTGCGAACCATCGCCGAATGCGTCGGGCCGCAGGGCCGTTTCCAGACCGAGATCAGATCGTCCGCTTCCGGCGCAGTCACCATGATCCAGAGGTTTCCCGACGGCCCGCCCTTCATCGCCGGCGTCAACGCTGATGGCGCATGGATGCTCGATGGCGACGAAACCGCCGCCGCAGATTCCACAATGGCGGCGGTCATCCTCACCCACCAGTTCCATTTGATGGCGCTGCGCCTGGACGATGTCTTCGAAATTCAGTCGGTCACCGGCCGCGAGACCTTCCAGGGCCATGATTGCTGGCGCGTTGAGATGCGGTTCGACAACCTGTCCGCAGCCGCCTTCATCGACGCAAACGATCACCGCCTGCGCGGCGTCCGCATGGACCGCCCGGGAGGCGCCCCCGGCGATCCGATCGAATGGACCTACACGGACTGGACGACGCTACAGGGAAACCGTCTGCCGGCTGGTGTCCGCATTCTCGACAATCAGGATATCTACACCTACCGCTTCACCCGCATCGCATTCGACACGCTGGATCCCGGCGAGGTCGGCCAACCGGATAGCGCGGCCTCAACGCGATAACGGCGCCTAGGCGTCGCCGTCTGCCCCCAGGAACCGCTTCGGCCGCACATCCGCATACCGCGACTGCGGAAACCAGCTCGACGCCGACCGGATGAGGTGCGTTGCCCCAGTCAGCGACAATTGCTCGTCCTTGGCCGCCGCACGCACGTCCAGATCGCCCATCCACACCTCCGCCATCACCGGCAGTTCGCCGGAAATGTAGAGGTCAACGTCCTTGCCCGGATCGTCGGTGCACAAATCGACCACATTGTCCTTGGCGATCAGCCACCAGCGGTCATGCGCCTCCAGCCCCGGAAAGTGCACACAGAAGATCGTCTCGCCGTCAGGCAGCTCGGTAGTGTTGAGCGAACGATGGAAGTCCCACATGAAGCACCCGACATCGAGGTCTTCCTCGTTCATCCGCCTCCGGGCCCATCGCAGCCCCCATTTCGACATGTAATCGATCAGCGGCGCCAGTTCGCGCCCGCACCGCGTCAGCCGGTATTCCGTGGCCTTCTCGCCAGCGATCGACTTCTTGATCACCAGCCCGTCAGCTTCCATCTGCTTCAGCCGTTTGCTCAGGATGGTCGGTGAAATGCGGGGCAGGGCGCGCTGAAATTCATTGTACCGGCACGACCCCAAAAGCAGCTCGCGCATCACCAACAGCGTCCACTTGTCGCCGATCATGTCTGCGGCCTTCACCGCCGGGCAAAGGCTGCCGCTCTCATTGGGTCCTGCTGGCCGGTCCCCGTCATACTCCAGCTCGGTCACGTTCTGGCCCCCGTTCGCAGTCGCTACACAACGTGTAGTGCAACCCTACGCCACCTCAGCGCGCACTGCTACCGCCCGGGAAGTATCTCCTTTTCGTCCGCCGCCTCAGTTTGCAGGCACAGGCAGCAAAGGAGAACAACATGCTTGCAACGACCGAAAAACCAGCAACCACGGACATGAAACAGCGCCAGGCGCCCTTGCGCGAGACCTATGTCCGCACGCCCGAAGCCGCTGTGGTGACCGATCACGCCCGCTCGGTGTCCGACCAAATACCGGCGACACAGCCGCTCGCCGGCGAGATCGAATTCGCCGATCCGTCCCGCACGCGTCTGAGAATCGCCCTCCACAAGGGCGTCGGCGGAACCAGCGATGGCCCCGTACCCGGCGACATTCTCTGCGCCGCCATCGCCAGCTGCCTCGACAGCACGATCCGCGTCATCGCCAACATGCTCGGCGTCCAGCTGGCGTCGCTGGAAGTCGCGGTTGAAGCCGACGTCGACCTGCGCGGAACGTTGAAGATGAACACGGACGTGCCTGTCGGCTTCAGCGATATCCGCATCGCCGTCCGCATGGAGCCGGCGCACAACGTCCCGGCGCAGACACTCGACGCCATACTCGCAGCCGCTGAACAAAGCTGCGTCGTGATGCAGACCCTGCGACACGCCCCCCGCATCGAGCTGTCACGCACCGCCTAGCGAACGCCACGGCGCGCCGGACGGGTCCAACGCTCGTCCGGCGCGTTGTAACCCCGACTACGCCCCGGCCGCCAAAATCTGGTCCATTCACCTCAACTCCCGGGCAAAATTGCAACGCCTCGGGCGACAATCGTCTCGGGATTGGTTACTCAACTGCACCAGCCGCTCAGCCTCATGCGAGGTTACAGCCAGACAGGGAGGGCGCCGCCCCTGATGAACAAGCTGCTGCAAACATTCGCGCTCGCCTGCCTCAGCCTGTTCGTCTGTTCTGGCTGCAATTATCTCAAGTATTCCAGGGTCCAGGCCGAGTATCGCGAACTCCAGCGCGCCGATCCTTCCCAGCGCAATCTCAACCACCTGATCGACCGCCAGAATTTCGGCGTCATCGGCCAGATCACGGACCCTGCTGGCGTCGTCCCCGCCGATGCGCCCATCGCCGTCGCCGCCTTCTCCAGCCGCTTCAAGCCGCACGAACTGGTCGTCGCCAACCGCCTCGTTCGCATCGATGGCCATTTCGGCCTCGACCTGCCGCCCGGCGACTACGACATCATCGCCTTCGCCGATCTTAACCGGAACGCCGAATTCGATCGCGTCGAAGCGGTCTCCCATACCCGTCTCGCGCTCAACAAGCAGAACCACCCGTCGATGATCGTGCCGGCCCACATCGTCGAGCTGGAAGCGCCGTTTGCGATCGATTGGGATGTCACGCTCCCGGCGCCCGTCCAGACCGAACGAGCGGAATCCCTGTTCTTTCCGGTCGGCGCCCTGCGCAGCCTGGATGATCCCATCTTCTCGAAGGACATGGCCGTCCTCGGCCAGTACGATCCGGCGGAATTTCTCGAAAGCTTTCCCACCGTATTCTACGCGCTCGAAGAAGACCTCGGTCACAAGTTGCCGATCATCTTCGTTCACGGCATTTCCGGCAGCCCGCGCGAATTCCAGTGGCTCGTCGACCAGATCGACCGCACGCGCTTCAAGCCGTGGTTCTACTACTACCCGTCCGGCGAGGACCTCGGTCAGATGGGCAAACTGTTCTATGATGTCTTCCTGTCAGGGCAGACCGTCTCGATCGATCGCAGCGTGCCAATGGTGATCGTCGCGCATTCGATGGGCGGTCTCGTTGTCCGCGAAGCTCTGAACGTCAGGGCCGAACAAATGGGCCCGAAAGCCCCGATCGTCTTCGTCAGCCTAGCCTCGCCATTCGGCGGTCACCCATCGGCGCGAATGGCCGCTGCCGGCGGCGGACTGGTCCTGCCATCCTGGCGCGACCTCAATCCCGACAACGCCTTCGTCAGCGACGTCTATCGGCAACCCCTGTCCGACGACATCCAGCACCACCTGTTCTTCGCCTACGACAACGGCAGTCCGGACGATCTCGAAAACGGTTCAGACGGCGTCGTCCCGCTATCCAGCCAGCTTCACGCGCCCGCGCGCCAACAAGCGATCAGCGAGCAGGGCTTCGCCGCCAGCCATTCCGGCATTCTCGAAACGCCCGATGTCGCGCAGGCGCTGGCCGACATTCTCACCATGGTCAGGATGGAGGCGCCGCCAAACCACGCCGCCTATGTCCTCAAGGGCGGCTTCGAGGTCGAACCGGCAGCCGACTACACGCCCACCGAGGCATACCTGCTGCTCCATTACGGCCACTATCTCGGCGCCCTGGCGAGCGGCGAACTTGAACCGGCCAACGATTGGCAGAAAGCGCTCGTCCCGATGCTGCGCGGCGACGCGCCTGCGACCAACCCATCGGCCACCGCATGGCTGAAATACGCAGCCGGACAGGCTCCAGCCGCAGAATCCGACTAATTCCCCACTCGGTTGGTCCGGACAGGCTCATCTAGCAGATACCTTGCCCTCACGCCCGAGCCTCCGTATTCATCGCTCCCCACGCAATAAAAGGTCCCACATGCCACGCATCGCCTACATTTTCCCCGGGCAGGGCGCCCAGTCGGTCGGCATGGGCCGCGAACTCGCCGACGCCTTTCCCGCCGCGAAGGCCGTCTTCGATGAAGTCGACGAGGCGCTTGGAGAAAAGCTTTCCGATCTCATCTGGAACGGCCCCGACGACAAACTCACCCTCACGGCCAACGCCCAGCCGGCGCTGATGGCTGTTTCGCTCGCCGCTGTCCGCGCGCTCGAGGCCGATTTCAACGTGAAGATCGCAGACGCCGCCTACGTCGCCGGCCACTCGCTAGGCGAATACTCGGCGCTTGCCGCCGCAGGCGCTCTCTCGATCACCGACGCCGCCAAGCTGCTGCGCATCCGTGGCGACGCGATGCAGGCCGCCGTCCCGGTCGGGCAGGGCGCCATGGCCGCCCTGATCGGCAAGGTCGATCTCGCCACGGCGGAAGAAATCGCCGCTGAAGGCGCCAAGACCGACACAGTCGTCGTCGCCAACGACAACAACGTCGGCAACGTCGTCATCTCCGGCACCGCCGCCGGCGTCGACGCAGCCATCGCCGCAGCGAAGGAAAAGAGCGTGCGCGCCATCCCGCTCGCCGTTTCCGCGCCCTTCCACTCACCGCTCATGCAGCCAGCCGCCGACGCCATGCGCGAAGCGCTTGCCGCAATCGCCATCAAGGCGCCCAGCGTTCCGGTCGTCGCGAACGTCACCGCATCGCCCGTAACCGACCCGGCTGAGATCGCGCGCCTGCTCGTTGAACAGGTCACCGGTCGTGTCCGCTGGCGCGAAAGCGTTGAGTGGCTGGGCGGCGATGGAAAGATCGGGCGCTACGTCGAAACTGGCGCCGGCAAGCAGCTCTCCGGCATGATCAAGCGCATCGTTTCCGGCGCGCAGACCACAGCCCTGAACGCGCCTGCCGATCTCGAGGCCTACGCCGCCTCCCTCAACGAAGGAGCCTGAAACATGTTCAGCCTCGAAGGACGCCTCGCACTCGTCACCGGCGCATCCGGCGGTATCGGCGGCGCCATCGCCAAGACGCTCGCATCGCAAGGCACCCGCGTCGCCATCTCCGGCACCCGCGTCGAAGCGCTCGAAGCAGCGGCCGCTGAGATCGGTGAGGGCACGGTCATCCTGCCATGCAATCTCTCCGATGAAACAGAATCAGCCGAACTCGCCGGCCGCGCCGAAGAAGCCCTCGGCGGCCTCGACATTCTCGTGTCCAACGCCGGTCTCACGCGCGACGGCCTCCTGATGCGCATGAAGGACGACGATTGGAACCAGGTCCTCAACGTGAATCTCGGCGCTTATTTTCGCCTCGCCCGGGCATGCTTGCGCGGGATGATGAAACGCCGCCACGGCCGCATCATCGGCATCACCTCTGTCGTGGGCGTTACCGGAAACCCCGGACAGGCGAATTACGCGGCCTCGAAAGCCGGAATGATCGGATTCACCAAGGCTTTGGCCCAGGAAGTCGCCTCTCGCGGGATTACCGCCAATTGCGTCGCCCCCGGCTTCATCCAGACCGCAATGACCGACGGCCTGCCGGATGCGCAGAAAGAAGCGCTTCTCAAGTCGATACCCACAGGTCGTCTCGGCTCCATTGACGACATCGCCGCTGCAGTCGCATATCTAGCCAGCGATGAATCGGCCTATGTCACCGGCCAGACGCTGCATGTGAATGGCGGCATGGCGATGATTTAAGGCCCGGGCGACGCAGCGTCGCCTATGGTCAAATAAATTCAGTCGTGTTACCGCGCCGCAACAAAATTGCCGGGCCGCTATTTGGCAGGGCAGGTGAGTGGAAGGAACGGATATGTCCGACGTCGTCGAACGCGTGAAGAAAATCGTCGTCGAGCGGCTGGAAGTCGATGCCGACAAGGTCGACGAAAAAGCCAGCTTCATCGAGGACCTGGGCGCGGACTCGCTCGACCTTGTCGAACTGGTCATGGCGTTTGAAGAAGAATTCGCCATCGAAATCCCCGACGACGTGCAAGAGCAGATCGGCACCGTCGGCGATGCAGTGAAATTCATCCAGGAACGCGTCTGAGGCCAGACGTTCCCGGACGTAGGAGCACGCGATGCGCCGCGTCGTCATTACCGGCATCGGGCTTGTCACGCCCCTGGCCAATGGCCGGGAAGCATCGTGGGAACGCCTGATCGCCGGGAAATCCGGCATCGGTAAAGTCGATACGTTCGACACCTCGGACCTGTCCTGCAAGATCGGCGGGCAGGTGCCGTGGAACACCGGGCGCGGCGGCGGCTCAGCCGACGATCCCGGAGCCTTCGATCCCGACAAGGTCATGTCGCCGAAGGAACGTCGCCGCGTCGACGAATTCATTCTCTACGCCATGGCGGCCGCCGACGAAGCGCTCGACGACGCCGACTGGCATCCCCAGGAACGTGAAGACCGAATCCGCACCGGCGTCATGGTCGGCGCCGGCATTGGCGGTCTCTCAACCATCGCCGACACCGCCGTCCTCCTGCACGAGCAGGGACCGCGCAAGGTCAGCCCGTTCTTTATTCCCTCGGCACTGATCAATCTCGCCTCCGGCCAGATCTCGATCCGCCACGGCCTCAAGGGCCCCAACCACGCGGTCGTCACCGCATGCGCCACCGGCGCGCACGCCATCGGCGACGCCGCCCGGCTGGTGCAGCTTGGCGACGCCGACGTCATGGTCGCTGGCGGCGCCGAAGCCTCGATCTGCCGCATCGGCTATGCCGGCTTCATTGCCTGCCGCGCCATGTCGACCGGCTTCAACGAAACGCCGGAAAAAGCCTCGCGGCCCTACGACACCGATCGCGACGGCTTCGTCATGGGCGAGGGGTCCGGCATTTTCGTTCTGGAAGAGTACGAGCACGCCAAGGCGCGCGGCGCGAAGATCTACGCGGAAGTCGTCGGTTACGGTCTGTCCGGCGACGGCTTCCACGTTACCGCCCCGGATGAAACTGGCGATGGCGGTGAACGCGCAATGCGCATGGCGCTTGAGCGCTCCGGCCTGATGCCGTCTGAAATCGACTACATCAACACGCACGGCACCTCGACGCCTGCAGGCGACGAAACCGAAGCTCACGCCGTCGAACGCGTCCTCGGTAACGACGTCGCCGGCAAGTCGCTGTCGTCCACCAAGTCCGCCATCGGCCACCTCCTTGGCGCCGCCGGCGCGGTCGAGGCGGCCTTCTGCGCGCTCGCAATTCGCGACGGCGTCGTCCCGCCAACGCTCAATCTCGACAATCCCAGTTTCGAAACCCCGCTCGATCTCACGCCCCACAAGGCGGTGAAGAAACCGATCCGCGCGGCGCTTTCCAACTCTTTCGGCTTCGGGGGCACGAACGCCGCTCTGGTGCTGAAACAGGTCGACTGACGTGACAGCCAATTCAAACGAACCGCCGCGCGCTTCAACGGCGGGCTTCGCTCACCCATTGGTCATTGCGCTTCTGGCGCTCATCGCGCTCGCCGCCGCCGCAGCGATCGGCGGCTGGTTCTACGCTCAGTCCGCCTACACCGCCGCCGGTCCGCAATCCGCCGACGGACAGGATCGCATCGTCATGATCGGCAGCGGCGCCGGAACCATCCAGATCGCGAACACGCTCGAAACTGCCGGCGCAATTAAATCGCCAACCAGTTTCCGCATCGCGGTGCGCCTCACCGAAAACGACGGCAACCTGAAAGCAGGCGAATACGCCATTCCCTCCGGCGCCTCGCTCAAACAGATCATCGACCTCCTCGTTGAAGGCCGCTCCATCCTTTACCCGATCACCGTGCCCGAAGGCCTGACCAGCGCGATGATCGTCAATCTGGTCGCCCAGTCCGAAGTGCTCGAAGGCGATCCGCCGGAAGTCACGCCAGCTGAGGGCGTCCTCCTGCCGGACACCTACATGGTCCATCGCGGCGACACGCGCGAGGAAGTCATCGCCCGCATGATCCGCGCCCAGCGCGATCTGATGGAAGAGCTGTGGCCTAATCGCCAGGACGGTCTCCCGTTCGACACCCCGGAAGAGGCGCTGATCCTCGCCTCGGTGGTTGAGAAGGAAACCGGCATCGCCGAAGAGCGCCCGCAGGTCGCCGCCGTCTTCGTCAACCGCCTGCGCCGCAGCATGCGCCTGGAAAGCGACCCGACCATCATCTACGGCCTGACCCAGGGCGTTCCGCTCGGGCGCGGCCTGCGCCGTTCGGAAATCGATCGCCGCACCGACTACAACACCTACCAGATCGACGGTCTTCCCCCGACGCCGATCTGCAATCCCGGGCGCGACTCGATCGAGGCCGTGCTCAACCCTCCGGTCACAAACGACGTCTTCTTTGTCGCAGACGGTTCCGGCGGCCACGCCTTTGCCGCTACATACTCAGAACACCTGCGCAATGTCGCACGCTGGCGTCAGATCGAAGCCACGCGGCGCGAAGCCGTCGCAGGCCAATAGCGGAGCGACCTCATGATCAGTGGAATGACCGGCTTCGGCCGCGCCCAGGGCGCCGAAAGCTGGGGAAGCTGGCAATGGGAAGTCCGCTCCGTTAACGGCAAGAGCGTCGATGGTCGCGTTTCGTGCCCGCCCGGTTTTGAACCCGTCGAGTTCGAGGCCCGAAAGCGCCTCAAGGCCCGGTTCAATCGCGGCAACTTCCAGCTCCAGCTCCGCATCGACGCTGACGCCTCTGACGCAGGCGCGCGTATCAACGCCCGCGAACTCAACGCGCTGTCCCGCCGCCTGCGCATCGCCGCCGGTCATGCCGCCGATGCGTCCGCCATGGCCCAGCTGATGCTGTCGCCAGCCGTGCTCGACACGCGCCGTCGCGGCGTCGATCTCAACGAAAGCGTCTCCGCGCCCATCCTCGCGGGCCTCGATGAAGCGCTGAACCAGCTCGCAGCGTCTCGCAACGCCGAAGGCCAGTCCCTCAACGCGCTGCTCACCGGCATCCTCGCCGACATCACCACACACGCCGCCGCAGCCCGCTCCATCGCCGCCGGCCAGCCTGCGCTCATCCGCGAACGCCTCGAGGCCCGAATCCGCGAAATCGATACTGGCGAGGCCGTTGAACCGGAAAAACTCGCTCAGGAAGTGGTCCTGCTGGCCAACAAGGCCGATGTCCGCGAAGAGCTCGATCGCCTCGACGCCCACGTCGAAAGCGGCGCCCAGATCCTCGCCAACGAGACGCCAGCCGGCCGCAAGCTCGACTTTCTCTGTCAGGAGCTTAACCGGGAGACAAACACTCTGTGTTCAAAATCCGCCAGTCTGGAGCTGACGAATACGGGGCTCGCGCTAAAGTCCCTCATCGATCAGTTCCGCGAGCAGGTGCAGAATGTCGAATAGCCGCCCACGCCGAGGCGTCATGTTTGTGGTTTCCAGCCCGTCAGGGGCAGGGAAGACCACGCTCTGCCGCCGCCTGATCTCCGAAGTTCCCGGCGTCTCGCTCTCGGTTTCATCCACCACCCGCCCGATCCGCACCGGCGAAACCGATGGCGTCGACTACGATTTCAAGACCGTCGACGAATTCAAGACGATGATCGACCGTGACGATTTCATTGAATGGGCCAAGGTGTTCGAGAATTATTACGGCACCCCCCGCAAGGAAGTCGAAGCCAAGCTCGTTCAGGGTACGGACGTCGTCTTCGACGTCGACTGGCAGGGCGCCCGCAAACTCAAGTCCAAGCGCCCCGGCGATGTTGTTTCCGTCTTCATCCTGCCGCCCTCGATCGCGCTCCTGAAATCCCGCCTCGAAAACCGCCCGGGCACCGACCCGGCGACCCTCTCCAGGCGCCTCGCCGGCGCCGGTCAGGACATCCTGCGCTGGGGCGAATACGACTACGCCATCGTCAACGACAATCTCGACACCGCCTTCGCCGAACTCCGCGCCATCCTCATGACCGAGCGCACCAAACGCACCCGCGCGGCCCTCGGCGAACTCGTCGACAACCTCCTCGACGACGCCAGTAAACATATGGATGACAAGGGCTAGCCGCCGGGCTCAGGGTTCCTCACCCAACCGCCGCATCACCTGCGCCATCGCCGACGCCGGATCGTCCCGCACCAGCCCCTCCACAACGCCGCGCCGGTTGGCTTCAGGATGGTTCTGGCTCGCCTTCCACTTGCCCTCGATCCGGTCGACGGGAATTTCAACGCCCACAATTCCGCGTAACTGAGCCGCCACAAATTCCCCCGGCGCATCGTCGACTGCCCACGGCTCGTCCCGCCCGCCTTCCTGCTGCTCGGTCAGCGCATCAATCTGCGCGCGCAGCCAGTCCGCATCGCCGGTCACACGCGGCCGCCCCCACGCCGACACCACAACATAATTCCACGTCGGCACGACTTTCCCGTGCTCGCGCTTGGCCGGATACCACGACGGCGACACATAGGCCTGCGGACCATGGAACACCGCCAGCGCTTCGCCGCCCGCGCGCAGGTCATCCAGTTGCGGATTCCCCCGCGCCAGATGCGCGCGAAGGATCGCGCCGCCATCGGCCTCGACCAGAATGAACGGAATCAGATTGGCTTCCAGCCCCGACGCGCCCTGCGTCACCAGCGTCCCGAGCGGATAGTCCCGGATCGCTGCGTACAACGCCTCCGTCCGCGTCTCCTTGAAAGCCGGCGGCAGATACATTTCGTTCAACCCGGTCCATGTGCAAGTCAGGCCATCACTACACCAACGAATTCCTTTGAAACATGCACCCTCGTAATTCCGGACAAGCGGCAAAGCCGCGCCGATCCGGGATCCGGCCACAAGCGCTGACCCAACTTCTCTCTCTCGCAAAAGGGGAGCTGACCCGAAGAGCCGGAGGGGCTGACCGGGCGCTACCCCCGCCACGCCCGCGCCAGTGCGCGGAACTCCTCCTGCGACAGCGTCTCCGGCCGCCGCTCCGGCGCAACGCCAGCCGTCTCCAGCAAGTCCAGCGCTTTCGGCTTCCCAACCGTCTCCAGCTGCTTCAGGCTCGCACGCAGCATCTTGCGTCGCTGCCCGAACGCGGCCGCCGCAACCGTCTCGATCGCCCCCAGATCGTCAAACGCTTCACCAGCCCCCAACGGCGTCAACGCCACCACGCCGGACTCCACCTTCGGCGGCGGCCGGAACGCCCCCGCTGGCACCCGAAACGCCAGCCGCGCCCGCATCGCCGCCTGCGTCAGCACGGCCAGCCGCCCGTAATGCTTCTCGCCCGGCTGCGCGCAGATCCGCTGCGCCACTTCCAGCTGGAACATCAGCGCCATTTCTCCGCGCCACTCACCCGCCTTTAGCCAGTTTACCAGCAACGGCGTGCCGACATTGTAGGGCAGGTTGGCCACGATCATTGCTGGCCCGTCGCACCCGGCATCACGCACCAGCGCCGCGTAATCCATCTCCAGCGCATCGCCAGCTACAATCTGCAGCCGCCCGTCCCGCGCTTCCGGCCACAGCTTCAGCGCCTCTGCGAACCGGTCATCCCGCTCGATCGCAATCACGCGCGCCGCGCCGTTCTCCAGCAAGGCCCGCGTCAGCCCGCCCGGACCCGGCCCCACCTCGATCACGCACCGCCCTTCAACCGGCCCCGCCGCCAGCGCCGCGCGCTTGAGAATATCCGGATCGAAAAGGAAGTGCTGCCCCAGCGACTTCTTCGCCGCCCCGGGCGTCAGCGGCGTACTCATGCGCCCGCCCGCGCCCGCGCCATCTCGTCCGCCAGCCGGATCGCCGCCACCAGCGCATCGCACCGCACACTCCCGGCCCGCGCCGCCTCATACGCCGTCCCATGGTCAG